>CAVAQB010000026.1:0-8809 GCA_963590725.1 Anaeroplasmataceae bacterium
ATTATAATTTAAAAATATAGTATTTTCAATATTTAAAAAGCAATAATGAAAAAAGACTTTAAGTATAATAAAGTCTTTATGATTATTAAATAGTTTTGTTATTTGAAATATTTTTCTTTTTTATAAAACCTATAAGATAGACGATTATTAATATTATTATTGAACAAATGATTGCGAAAGTACTACAACAAGAAAGAATTTTCATATCTTTATTATATCCATCGGATACTGTAATCAAAGTGTTTTGCAAAACGGTAATAGACATTAATGCGGAAATAATATTTATTAATCTTATCTGCTTTATAAATTGATTGGAATTATTATGAACTTTACTTAAATTTATAATTGCCATAGTAATACTATATGTTGTGTAGGTTGCTAGTGTGATAGCAGGTATTATTCCTAAATCAAAAGATCTTTTATTTTTAATCATTAAAATAGATGGCGCAATCATTGAAATAGTAGTTATAAATAGTAAAACAAATGATATTATAATAATTAAATAATTTTTTTCTATAGTGTTATCTTTTTTTCTACATTCTATTAAAAGTAAAGATTTAGTGAATAGAAGAAGTAGATAATAAAAACAAATAGTTTGATTCCAAATTGTTTTATATAATATACCTAAAATGCCATTATAAATTGCATATAAAAGTAAAACAATTGATGAGATAAGCGTAAATATTAATGTTTTTCTATTATAATCTTCTTTAAGAAAGTTTCTGAATTTATTTATCATGGCTTGAAATTAATCCTTTAATTAAATTACATATTTGGCTTATATCATCATTACAATTATTATTTACCCAAACAAGGATAAGTGAAGATATTCCATTAATATAGAATTCCATAATATATTGATGCCATTTTTTATCTAATCCAAATCGGCTTATTATAGGCGAAAAGATAGATAAAAACATTTTTTCATAAACCTTATTAGTGTTAAATAAAGCCTGATTATGTTTAATAGCTCTATAAACTTTCATGTTTTCTTTTACAAAAGTCAAATATGGTATTAAAAATTGATCTTTAGTCAAATATAAATCATTTAAATTTTTACTATTTAAAATATCATTTAAATTAATATCTATTTTTAAATGTTCGTTAAATGAACCATTTAATCTTTCGATTACTTCCTCTAACAAATCTGATGTGTTTGTGTAATGTAGATAAAAAGTAGAACGATTAACTTTAGCTGTAGAGCATATATCTTTTATTGTAATATATTCAAAATCTTTTTTTTCAAGTAAAGAAATAAGTGCATCGTTCATTTTTAATGCAGTATTAAAATATTTACTTTCATTTTTATTCATGATTGATGCACCACCTTTCTTAGTTGCTTTCTACAATTTTTTTAGCTAATTCTTGTATTTCAAAAGCGTATTTTTCTTTTCTAGACTTTAATATTTTTTTGTATATTAAGTAATTGATACCACATAAAATAAAACCAATTACTCCAATAACAATACCTATAATTTTTCCTTTTGTACCTTCAGGACCAAAATCAGTCATAACCATACTCATTCCAGCTCCTGCAATTAATGCAGAAATGATTCCGAAAGTAAAGGCAAATATCGTAGCGGGTTTTTTTACTTTCTCATCTAATTTCTTTAATCTAATAACATCATTTTCTTTTTTTGGTGCATACTCCTCAGCAATTCGATTAGCATATACCTTATCTAAATTTTCCATATTTTTTGTCCTCCTGTCATCATTGACACCTATATAATAACAAGAAAAAAAGAAGTTTAAAACAACATAAATTTAAAAAAATGTTTATTTGTGAATTTTATTATAAATCTTTTTAGTGAAAAAATATAATAAAAAAACTGATATTACTATCAGTCGAAATTTTAAGATGGTGCGGGTAACAGGAATCGAACCTGCACTCCGGGGGAACTAGATTCTAAGTCTAGCGCGTCTGCCAGTTCCGCCATACCCGCATGTATTATTTATAGTGCTTTTCTTAGCACTGCGATTAAGATTATAGTAGAAAAAAGCTTTTATGTCAACATAAAAATGTAAAATTATTAAATTATTTTTTCTACTTGGTTGTATAATATAAAAGTAGCGAGGTGATTTAGGATGAAAACTAAGATATTATCTATATTTTCAGCACTTTTTTGTATTATAGTTTGGGGAACAACATTTATATCAACAAAAGTCCTTTTAAAAAGTTTTGATCCAACAACAATTTTAATATATAGACTTTTAATTTGTATCACCTTATTAATTATAATGTATCCTCATATATTTAAAACAAGGAATAAAAAAGATGAATTATATTTCTTTTTGGCTGGGGCATCTGGAATTGCTTTTTATTTTTTATTTGAAAATTTCTCATTAAAATATACCTCAGCATCATCTGTTGGAATTATTGTATCTATTGCCCCAATGTTTACACTACTTTTTTGCGCTGTTGCGTTTAAAGATTCCAAAATCACTATAAACTTTATTATAGGTTTTATTGTGGCGATAATAGGAATAGTTTTAATATCGCTTGACTCAAAAAACGAATCATCTGAGATAAGTGTAAAAGGAGTACTGCTTGCCATAGCTGCGATGATGTGTTGGGGAATGTATTCGGTTTTTGTTAAAAAAATAAATAATTTAGGATATCAAGGAATTGGTGTTACTAGAAAAATAATGTATTATGGTTTGATTTGTTTAATACCATTCTGGTTTATATTAAAAGGTGATTTTAATATAGTTGCTTTAAAAAATGTTAAAATAATATCAAATTTATTATTCTTAGGAATTGTAGCTTCTACAATGTGTTTCCTTTTATGGAATTATGCACTTCGTCATATGGGACCTGTTAAATGTAATATATATCTTTATATATCACCAGCCATTACTATGATTGCCTCAGCATTAATATTGGGAGAAAAAATTACTCTAATAATAATTATAGGTATGATATTATCTGTGTTAGGTCTTGTTATATCTAATGATATTTGGCATAAAAAGAAATTGAAAGAAAATAGTAAAAATGATAATATATTAAAAGGTGATTAGGACTATGAGAGAAATACTTGGTAAAATGAAAGAAACATATAAAGATATTTATTCAAAACAATTTGAACAAATGTTTTCATCGTATTTTGATGATTCTACTTATATAGATGTTTTTTGCAGACAATATTATTCAATGCTTAAAAATGTTGAATCAATTGATGCCTTACTTAAAATTCATAATACAGAAGATGCGTTTACTATTTTCAGAAAATATATAGAAACATTCATTTTATCTTTTGCAGTCATTAAACATCCAAATATTGCGCATAAATTTTTAGTGCATGATAAATATTTACAACTTAAAACACAAGGTGAATTATCATATGAAGATAGACAATTTTACAAAGGAAAACCTGATGGATTTCTTCAATATGGTTTTATAGAAGAATGTATAGATACAACATCAGATGATTTTAGGTATTCAATACGTAGTGTTGCGGATGCATCTGGCATATCTTCATATTATGATTGGTATAGAATATCTAATAATTTTGTGCATAATAATACCGCAAATATTAATGTTGATATAGAAGAAGCATATAGTAAGTTAAAAGAAATGATAAAAGAATCTTCTGATAAATTAATAGATTTTTTAAAGGATATTATTAAAAAAATGAGTGTGGGTTTATTATAAATTTATATAAATGATATAATAATTTTGTTTGAATAATATTATTGAATATATAGGAAGGTATTAAATATGTCAGAAAAAGTTGGCTTTGAGCATAGAGTTTTAATTGAGGACGATAACCCATCAATTTTTGTTGATGATACTAAATGTAAGAAGTGCAAGCTTTGTCAAAAAACTTGTATAAATGAAATGTCAGTATATGACCACTATGATTTTGAAAAAACTCATCATAGAGCCATTTGCATAAATTGCGGCCAATGCGTCTTGGCTTGTCCCTTTGAATCAATTCAAATCAAGTCTGAGATTGATGTAGTAAAGGAGGCAATCGCATCTGATAAGAAAGTCGTATTTATTACAGCTCCTGCTGTTCGTGTAGGTCTTGGAGATGCATTTAATATGACTCCAGGATCATTTGTAGAAAAGCAAATGGTTACATCAATACGTGCACTTGGAGCAGATTATGTCTTAGATGTTGCGGCCGGTGCTGACCTTACTGTTATGGAAGAAGCATATGAACTTGTTGAAAGATTAAAGAATAAGGATTTAAATAAGTGGCCAATGTTTACATCTTGTTGTCCTGGATGGGTAAAGTTTTGCGAAACATTTTATCCAGAATTAATACCAAACCTTTCTTCATGTAAATCTCCTATTCAAATGCAAGGCACAATAATAAAAACTTATTGGGCAGATAAAATGGGAATTTTTAAAGACGATTTATTTGTAGTGGCTGTAGCGCCTTGTACTGCAAAAAAAGCCGAAAGGTTAAGAGAAGAACTTAACGCATCTGGTGCGACAGCAGATATAGATGCTGTTATAACTACTGCAGAACTTGCAGAAATGATTAAAAATAATGGAATTGATTTTTCAAAAGATGATAATGGCGAATTTGATTCATTATTAGGAACTGGTTCATCATCTGGATTAATATTTGGTAATACTGGTGGTGTTATGCAAGCGGCAGTACGTACTGCATTCTATATGATTACAGGACGTAATATGTCAACATCTGATTTAGAACAATTATCTCCTATTAGACAAATTGATAATTTAAAGATTACAAAAATAAATATTGATGGAATAACTTTATCTGTTGCGGCTGTTTCACAGCTAAGTGAGGCTCGTAAGTTGATTGAATCTATAAAAAACAAAGAGATTTCTCTTGATTTTGTTGAAGTAATGGCATGCCGTGGAGGATGCGCTAATGGTGGAGGACAACCAAAGATTTTACGTAAGCCAGTAATGGAAGAAGCTCGTAATAATAGAAATATGGGACTATATTCTTTAGATACAAAAGAACAAAAAATTAGGTTTTCTCATGAAAACCCTGTAATAATTAGATTATATGATGAATTCCTAGAAAATCCTGGATCACATAAATCACATGAATTATTGCACACAACATTTACTAATAGATCAAAAGATTTAGGAGAATAAGATATGAAAAAAATATTATTATTATTACCTATTACAGGTCTTGCAATTTTATCTTTTGCATCATGTAATGATTCTAAAGACAAAGAAGGAATTATAAAATTTTATCTTCCTGATGGAACTCCATCCCTTGCGGTAGCTAACATGTTAGATGAAGGATTTACGTATCATAACAAAAAGATAGAATTTAAAATTGAGGATGCATCAACAATTGGTGCTAAAATCGCATCAGACGATTGTACTCTTGCTATTTGTCCTACAATAGTCGCCGCAAAGATTTATACGCAAGGTGTTAAAATTAAGATTGCCACAAACAATGTGTTTGGTAATCTTTATGTAGTTTCAACCGGCAAATCAAATAAGCTTACTGATTTAATAGGTAAAAAAATATACACAACAAGTGGTACTACAAAGAGTCTACTTGAATATGAACTTAAGAAGAATAATATTGAATATATTGATGGCGAAACTGCCGTATCTGGTAAAGTTACTTTTCAAGTAATGTCATCTGCATCAGAATATATACCAATTTTAAAACAAGCGGCTATTAAAGACGAAGAGGCAATAGCTATACTTGGTGAGCCTGCTGTAACTAACGCAATCTCTAAGGTTGGAGATAAACTTAAGATTATTGTAGATATGCAAGAAGAATATTCAAAAATTAGCCAAACAACAAAAGAAAAATATCCTCAAGCATCTATGGTTGTAAAAGAATCATTTGCAAATAGTAATAAAGAATTTATGAATAAACTATATGATAAATTAAATGAAAACATGGATTATTTAAAAAATAATTATTCTACCCTTGGATCTATTCTTGGAAAAGAAGAATATCAATCATCAATCGCAAGTACGACTTTTACACTAGATACTATTAAAAGATGTAATATAGGACTTGAAAAAGCTTATATGAATAAAGAATATAATAACAATTATATTAAAGAATTGATGAATGGTCTTAGTGTTTCAGACGACTTTTATTTTGAATTTTAAATCATTTGGAGTATATGCAAATATTGCATATGCTCCTTTTTATATTTAAATGTGCTATAATTTATCTGTGTGAAAGGAGCATAAATATGAAAAAACATTTATTTAATCTAATGTATCCTTTATTTGTTTTATTCTTTATCCTCCTTATTTGGACAATTTATGCTTACACAAAAAAAGTAGAGTTAATATGTCCTACACCAAAAAGTGTTTTTAAAGAAATGATAGATTATTTATCAAATAAAAATTTTTATATAGATTTAAAAAATACACTTATAAGAGCCTTAATCTCATTCGTTTTATCATTTGTAATTGCCTTTGTTATGGCAGTGTTATCGAAAATCAATTATATAATAAGAAAATTATGCAATCCATTTTTAGGCTTTATAAGAGGAATACCTACAATGTCTATATTACTAATATTAGCCTTCTCAATTTCTGCAGAAGAAAGACCAATAATAGTATCAATGATAGTATTATTGCCACTTCTATATTCAACGATTTTAGGTGCGCTTGATACGGTTGATAGTAACCTAATAGAAATGTTTTCAATTTATAATATAAAGAAGAAGGATATTATATTTAAAATATATCCTAAAGAAATCGCAAAACCTTTAATAGAAGGTATTGCGTCTAGTGCTTCATTTAATTTAAAACTTATAATATCAGCGGAAGCAATTTCTTACACACTAAATTCTCTTGGAAAAGATATGAGCATTCAAAAAATTAATTATGAAACTTCAAGATTGTTCGCCCTAACAATTATTGTGATATTATTAGGAATTCTAATTGAAATGCTTATAAGAAAAATAGGATTATATTTTGTGAGGTGGGATAATGATAGAAATTAAGAATTTAGTCGCATCATATAATGACTTAATAGTCCTTGATAATATATCTTTTAATGTATCAAATGAAATTGTATCAATATTAGGTCCTTCAGGCGTTGGAAAAACAACCCTTTTAAAATGCATTGCAGGTATTAATAAATATAGCGGTGAAATTAATTCAAGTAATTTAAAAATTTCATATATATTTCAAGAACCAAGACTTGTTTTATCATTAAGTGTTTATGATAATTTAAAACTTGTATCATCAAATTTAAAGCTAATAGATGAGCTAATAGATATATTTGAACTTAGTGATATAAAAAATAAGTATGCAAATAAAATATCTGGAGGAGAAAGACAAAGAGTTAACATCGCAAGAGCTTTTGCTTATAATCCTGATTTGATTCTTGTAGACGAAGCTTTTAATTCACTTGATATTGGACTTAAAAGTAGAATATTTGAAAAAATTAAATCTTTAAGAGAAAAAAATCCTATTCCTATGATTATGGTAACACATGACATAATGTCAGCGGTGGAATTATCAAACCATTATATTATTATAAATGATTCTAAAATTGTATTAGATTATTATAGGATTCTTGAATCAAATGAGGTTGTTTATCAAAAACTTTTATCAGTTTTAAAAGAAATTTAATTAACTTAAAACTAAATAATTTATTGAATTTAGTCCATATTCTTTAACAATAGATAATAAAATAACAAATAATCCTTAACGAATTATTAAGTTTATGATAAAATTAATATGCTATGCATAAATATATAGGGTAGCAGTAAAGGTGTAAAATATATGGTTGGTTATTATAATTATACTGTGTGGTTAACATATATTTCAGTATTGTTAGCAACATTAGGATTAGGTATATTAATTGTAGATGTTAATAATTCTACAAATTATGCAATTTTGTGTTTGTTGGTATGCGGAGCTCTTGATATGTTTGATGGGAAAGTCGCAAGAACTAAGAAAGATAGAACTGATGTAGAAAAATGTAATGGTATACAAATAGATTCACTATCGGATTTATTAGCATTTGGCATACTTCCTTCAGCAATTTCACTAAGACTTTTTTTAAACAATAACACTAATGTTACGCATAAATGGTATTTTATAATCATAACTTTAATTTTACTTATATATGTTTTATTTGGACTTATAAGATTAGGATATTTTAATGCACTTGAAAATGAAAGGTGTAAGGTTGATAACTCACCGTTAAAATATTTTACTGGTATGCCTATTACCATGTCGTCTTTTTTTATGCCAATAATTTATTTACTTAAGTTTACAAGCATTGCGTCAAAAACTTTTTCATGGATATATTTTATATCACTAGCCATTGTTGGTATGCTTTTTGTATTAAAGATAAAAGTTCCTAAAGCTGGTAAAAAGATGGTTTTAGCGTTTAGTGTTTTTGGTATTTTGTTTTTAATATTATTCATTATATTAGTTAAGTAATTTTAGGGGATTTATGAAAAATAAAAAGTTTAAAAAAGTATTAAAATACATTTTTATAATTGCTTTATTTGTTTTTTCATTTTGGTATTTATTAAAAGATCTTAATTTAAATGATATTAAAAACAATATAGGCAAAATGAATATTTATTTTTTAATACCCGCAGTATTACTAATTTTTGGTCAAATATTTGTTCAAGGGCTTTGTTATATAGTGATGTCAAACGGATTAGAAGTTAAATTAAATCCAATTAAAGCTTCAAGGTATGTCTCTGTTGATTTGTTCTTTTCACAACTTACACCATTTGCGGTTGGTGGACAGCCGATGATGGTTTATGAAATGAAGAGTAAAGATGGAATAGAAGTAGCGAAATCTACGCCTATGGTTTTGATATATTCATTTATGAATAAACTGGCTTTAATAGTAATGTCATTAGT
>CAVAQB010000027.1:0-4727 GCA_963590725.1 Anaeroplasmataceae bacterium
AAAATCCTTATTTTAATTTTATAAAAAAAAAAAAAAAAAAAAACGCTAAAAATTTTATTTTTTATTAAATGCCTTCTTATAAATATATATGAAATATGGTATTTCAAAAATACATACAAGCCCCCAAGAAATAATATAAACTATATATAGTCCTACAATTGTATGCCATAAATACTTAAACACTGTATACACCCATATTATTCTAAATATGCATGCGCCACATATAACAGCGATTGTAGGAAACAATGTCTTACCAAGTCCTCTACACGCAGCAGTTGTATTATCCAAAAAAGCACTAGTACAATAACAAACGCACATTACTCTAAGTCTTTTAGCTCCGGCATTAATTACTTCTTCTTCATTTGAAAATATCTTCAAGAAACCTTTATCAAAAACAAATATAAAAAATCCTAAAACAGCACCTACAAAAACTGCATAAAACATTGATATTAAATAACTTTTTAAGACTCTATCTTTCTTGTTAGCTCCAAAGTTTTGGCTAACAAATGAAGCACAAGCAGTATAGAATGCATACATAACTTCATATACTAATGTATCGGCATTCATTGCGGCAGAATTTCCTTCAACCATTATATGATCAAATGAATTTACACCACTTTGAACAAACAAATTGCCAAGAGCAAATATTGCACATTGTAGTCCTGAAGGAATTCCTATAAATAAAATATCTTTACTACTTTTTTTATCTATCTTTAATTCCTTAAATTTCAAACCACATTCATTTTTAGATAATACTAAAGATAATACAATTACTATAGCTAGAATATATTGGCTTATAATACTCGCAAATGCAAGTCCTTTTACGCCAAGATGGAATACCGCAACAAATAGTAAGTTTAGTGAAATATTTAATATTCCTGATATCATAATAAATATTAAAGGTCTTTTAGTATTACCAACCGCACTATATACACCATTACCATAATTATATATTGAAAGTGCAGGAAGTCCTATAAAATAAATCATAATATATGTAGTGGCATCATTTATAAGTTCATCCTTAGTATTCATAACAATTAATATTGGTTTTGCAAGGACTAAGCTTATAATCATAACCGCAAAGCCATATAATAGTGATATTATTAAGCCAGTATGAGTTGTTTTTCTAAGACTTTTAATATCTAAAGCTCCCTTATAGCGAGCAACTAAAGCATTTATTCCTACTCCTATTCCCATTAAAAGGCCTGTAAAAAGACTTACAAGCATTGAAGTAGAGCCAACTGCACCAAGCGCAATGGAGCCCGAAAATTTACCAGCAACAGCTATATCTGATAGATTAAATAAAACTTGTAATAGATTAGAAAATATTACAGGTATTGTAAATATTAAAATGTTTTTCCATAATGACCCATTAATTAATTTATCATTATTTTTCATGAAAAATATTCTCCTTTTAAAATTTCCTAAGTAAATTTTAAAACTTTATATTTTAAAATCAAGCATTATGCAAAGAAAGATATTTGTTTTATAATACGTTTCTATAAATAATTAAAATGTGAAACCCAAACAACCGGGTTTCACATTATTATTTTTATTTATGCCATTTCCAATTTT
Source organism: Anaeroplasmataceae bacterium (assembly GCA_963590725.1). Lineage (GTDB taxonomy): Bacteria > Bacillota_I > Bacilli_A > Acholeplasmatales > Anaeroplasmataceae > UBA3206. Next base: position 1,576 of record CAVAQB010000027.1, read on the forward strand.
TAACTTCTAAAATATCTTCACCATAATCATCAATATGTTGTTTATGATAAACTAGAGTATCACGCATTTTTTGGATTAGATATGCTTTTTTATCTCCTAATCCTTTAATATTATTTAATGCGTCTATTACAAGATGGAATCTATCAATCTTGTTTTGAACACGCATATCGAATGGAGTTGTGATACTACCTTCTTCTTGATATCCTCTTACATGTAAATCTCTATTATGTCTTCTATATGTTAGTTCATGAATTACTGTTGGATATCCATGGAATGCAAATATAATAGGTTTGTCTATTGTAAATATTGCATCGTATTCTGTATCTGTTAGTCCATGAGGATGTTCACTTGATGGTTTTAGTTTAAACAAGTCAATAACATTAACAAATCTAACTTTTAATTCAGGCAAATTATCACGCAATATTGTAGTTGCGGCAAGAGCTTCTAATGTTGGAGTTTCACCACATCCTACCATAACAACATCTGGCTCGCTATCTTGATCGTTACTAGCCCATTGCCAAATTGATAATCCTTGACTACATTCACTTACTGCTTCTTCCATTGATAGCCATTGAGGGCGTGGGTGTTTTGAAGCAACTATTGTGTTAATATAATTTTTAGTTTTTAAGCAGTGATCCATAGTACAAATTAAAGTATTTGAATCAGGTGGTAGATAGATTCTTGTAACATCTGGTTTTTTAGCCACCATATGATCTATAAATCCAGGATCTTGATGTGTAAATCCATTATGGTCTTGTTGCCAAACAGTACTTGAAAGTATTAAATTTAGAGAAGCTATTGGTGCACGCCATGATAATTGATTACATATCTTTAACCATTTTGCATGTTGGCTTACCATTGAATCAACAATGCGCATAAATGCTTCATATGATGCGAAAAATCCATGTCTTCCTGTTAAAAGATAACCTTCTAGCATTCCTTCACATTGATGTTCCGATAGCATCGAATCCATTACTCTTCCATCATTTGATAAATGATCATCATTTTCCTCTATCTTTGAATCCCACATTCTATTTGTTACTTCAAAAACAGCATTTAATCTATTAGAGTTAGTCTCATCAGGACCAAATATTCTAAAATTAGTAGGATTCATTTTTATAACATCTCTAATATATACACCAAGATTTGTCATATCTTGGCTATCTTTTTTGCCATGATCTTCAATATTATACGCATAATCTCTAAAGTCTGGTAATCTTAAATCCTTTAATAATTTTCCGCCATTTGTATGTAGGTTAGCAGATATTCTATGTTCGTAATGAGGACATAATTCCTTTAGTTCTGGTCTTAATTTACCATCTTCTGTAAATAATTCTTCAGGATGATAACTTCTTAACCACTCTTCAAGTAATCCAATATGTTCTTCCTTAGACATATCAATAGGTACTTGGTGAGCTCTCCAATATCCTTCAACTTCTTTTCCATCAACAACCTTTGGACCAGTCCATCCTTTTGGAGTACGAAGGACAATCATAGGCCATACTTTTGGTGATAGGTCATTTTTAATTCGTGCATCTTTTTGATTCTTTTTAATCATTTTATAAGCTTTTTCCATTGCTGATGCCATCAATTGATGCATTACCAATGAATCATTGCCTTCAACAAAAATAGGATAATATCCAAGACCTACAAAATATGATTGTAGTTGTTCATGTGGAATACGTGATAAAATAGTAGGATTTGCGATTTTATATCCATTTAAATGAAGTATAGGTAAAACAGCGCCATCAGTTACTGGATTAATAAATTTATACCCTTGCCATCCTGTTGCGGCTGGTCCTGTTTCTGCTTCACCATCACCAACAACACAGCATGTAATAAGATTTGGATTATCTAATACACTACCAAACGAATGAGATAAAGAATATCCTAATTCTCCACCTTCATGTATTGAACCAGGAGTTTCTGGTGCCACATGAGATGAAATACCACCTGGGAAAGAGAATTGTTTGAATAATTTTTTCATTCCTTCCAAATCTTCTGATATATTTGGATATACTTCAGAATATGTACCTTCAAGATACGCATTAGCCACAAAGAAGTTTCCGCCATGTCCTGGACCTGAAATATAAATTATTTCTTGATCATATTTTTTAATAATTCTATTTAAATGACAATAAATAAAGTTTTGTCCAGGCACTGTACCCCAGTGTCCAACAATTTTTTTCTTAATATCTTCCTTTTTTAAAGGTCTTTTTAATAATGGGTTATCCAAAAGATAAAGTTGAGCGGCTGATAAATAATTAGCTGCATTCCAATATTTATTAATGAGTTTTAATTCTTCATTAGATAAAGGGCCATTAACATTCTTTTTCATGATTTTAAACCTCCTAATTGATTTTTATAGCAAAAATTTGAAACTACTTCTTAATTATATTATATACTTTTACATGAAAAAATTATAGTTTTTTCAAGCAAAAATATCGAGAAAATAGTTGTCATTAATCTATAGTAAATTTGCGCTTAGCACTAGGTGAACCTACAGTAAAGCGCAAGACTTTGCATTATTTTGTAATATTATGTAATGAGAAGTAATTATTTATCTTCTTTCTATATTCAATTAATTTTCATCCAGCTTTAAATATTCACTGCTAATTGTATAAATATCGATTATATTCATATTTTGATCAAAAATTCAACTTCATAATCATTTTCATTATATTTTAATACAATTGTTCCTTTTGTGCCTTTTTTCAAATCTTTATAATCTTTATTTAATATCACTAAATCATATTCTTCAATTTTATCTTTCCTTCTTTCCTGGATATAACGTTACAATTCTCCAAACAAGTTTTCCATTGTCTTTTTGGACAACAACTACCACATTTACCTCACAATAGCTTTCATTATCACTTTTAATCTTAGCTTTAAATTTATATTTGATTCCATATTTTGTTTTTTCAATGTAATAAGGCTTTGTATCTTTAATAGCTTTTAAAATTACTTCATGTAATATTTCACCATCACCTAATTTATATCCTAACACATCTTTTAAAAATTTAGCTTTTGAGGCCCCTTTTTTATGATTTAAGTTCAATAAATATTTCTCTTATTTATTTTCACTAGCTTCAAAAGGAAAATTATTTTCATTAATCGTTTTGATATTATTTATTTTAGAGGTAATGTTGTCT
>CAVAQB010000028.1:0-8927 GCA_963590725.1 Anaeroplasmataceae bacterium
ATATATACAAGAATTTAAAAGTATGGCCATAGATATCAATAATAAATTTAAAGATTGCGTTTCAATTTATTTAAATATTAATGATAAATTAACTAATGTAGTATTACAAGATGATTATAGATTGTTATTTGGTGAAAGATATTTAGTTGAAAATATTAATGGCCTATTATTTAATGTCCATCCTAATTCTTTTTTACAAATAAATCATAAACAATGCGAAAATCTATACCAAAAAGCTATAAATTATGCTAATATTAAAGAAAGTGATGTTGTGCTTGATGCATATTGTGGAATAGGTTCAATATCTTTAAATATTGCGACACGTGCAAAATTTGTATATGGTATTGAGGTTGTGAAGGAAGCTGTAGACAACGCAATTGGAAACATGAAATTAAACAATATCACTAACGCAGAATTTTATTGTGGTAAATGTGAGGATTTAATAGAAAATCTTGTTAAAAGTAAGAATATTGATGTAATGGTATTTGATCCACCAAGAAAAGGGTGCGACAAGAAGTTCTTAGATGCTGTAATAAAATCTGGTATTAAGAAAATAGTATATATATCTTGTAAGACCTCAACGTTTGCACGAGATGTAAAAATATTATGTGATAATGGATATAAAATATTAGAAGTTACACCATTTGATTTATTTAGTCATTCAATACATACTGAATGTTGTGGTGTACTTGTAAAGGAGTAAGGGAATATGAATGTAAATAAATATTTCTTTAGAACATTAGCGTTAATAGGTTGTATTTTAATTGTGTCAGCTATGTTCTTTAAATTTTGGAATTTAAATATTCAAATGGGTGACTTAAAACCTACTGTTGACGCAAGAGTATTTGGCTCATTTGATACCGCAAGATTTAGTGGTAATTTTACTCAATTTAGCGATAGATTCGCATCAATTGTAAAATATTGTTATATAGGAATTCTTATAACATCATTTTTAAACATAATAGTATTATTCTCAAGTGCTTCAATGGCTTTAGAAAAGAGAAAACCATTGCACATTATATCGGTAGTGTTAAGCGTGCTTATTATTATTTGCGCAATATCAATATTTGTTTTAAATATTATATTTGTTAAAACAAATACGATTACTCAGGATAATGGATTTAAATTAATACCAGAATTGCTTACTGGCGTTTATATTACTATTATGGGTGGATTTTGTGCTGGATTGTTTGGCATTTATGCTGTAACATATGATTCAAAATAGAAAAATAGCTACATTTAGTTAATGTAGCTTTTTTTGTGTGAATTATTCCTATAAATATTAAGGTGTTTATAATATAATTTACTTGTGAGGTTTTAAATATGAAAGTGATTTTACCAAAATTTTTAGATAAAGAATATAATATATTATCGTATGGAGCTATTGAAGGCGGAATATTTAATAATAAAGATGCTATTAATAATGCAATTATAGATTGTAATAAAAATGGTGGCGGATATGTAATAATTCCAAGAGGATTATTTTTAACTGGACCTATTTATTTTAAGGATAACGTTTGTCTTAAAATGGATAGTGGTTCTATTTTAAAATTTACAAAAACAGAAGAAGATTATCCTTTGTATATGTATGATTGGGAAGGCATAAAAAGAATAAGATGCGTATCCCCTATAATGATGCAAAATTGTAATAATGTAGGTATTATTGGAAATGGTGTTATTGATGGATCTGGAGATAAATGGAGACCTATTAAAAAATGGAAGCTTACAGATAAACAATGGGATGCTCGTTTAAAAATATCTAATGTTTTAGATACTCTTAAAGAAACTACTATTTGGTATCCAAATGAAAATATTCTTTCAGGTATTAAGGCAGGAGATAAGAAGGATTTAACTGAGGCTCAAAAATATTGGGATATGTATAGACCGGTTCTTGTATCTATTTATAAGTGCGATAGGGTATTGTTAGACGGTGTTGTATTCTCTAATTCTCCTGCATGGAATATTCATCCACTATTTACAAAAAATTTAACAGTAAGAAATGTGCTTGTAAAAAATCCATTCTACGCACAAAATGGTGATGGTATAGATATTGAATCTTGTAACAACGTAGAGATTGCAAATTCTACATTTGAAGTTGGAGATGATGGAATTTGTGTTAAGGCTGGAAAAAATAGAGAAGCAAGATTAATAAAAGTTCCATGCGAAAATGTATGGATTCATGATTGTAAAGTATTTGAAGCACATGGTGGATTTGTAGTAGGATCTGAGATGAGTCGTGGAGTTAAGAATGTTTTAGTTGAAAACAACACATTCATTGGTACGGATGTAGGTATTAGATTTAAATCAGCATTAGGACGTGGTGGAGTAGTAGAAGATATTACTATTAAAAATACGCGCATGCTTGATATAAAGGAAGAGGCTATAATATTTACGATGGGATATGCACTTACATCTATTGGTGTAGATGGTAAGGAGACAACAATAAATGAAGATTTAGAAGATATTCCACATTTTAAAAATATTATAATTGATAATGCATTATGCGATTATTCGAAGAAGGGAATAGTAATAGAAGGTATTACAAAAGATACTATTACAAATATTTCTATTAAGAATTCATATATTACATCAGAAAATGGATTGAAACTTTCTATGTGTAAAGATATAGCATTTGATAATACTATAATAAATGAGAATGGTGTAGAAAAGAAATATAATATTGTTATGGAGGGCTAAGAATGATTAGACATATTGTTATTTGGAAGGTTAAAGAAGGAGTTTCAAGAAAAGAGCTTGAAAATCTTAAAGAATTATCAGAAACACTTAAAAAAATTAATGGAGTTAAAGAATTAGATTTTGTTATAGATAAACTTGATGGCACAACCCATGATATTTGCCTAAATGTTGTATATAGTAAAGAATCTGAATTAAAAGCATACAAGGATGATCCAATTCATGTTGAATTTGGAAAACATTTAAGACCACTTGTATGTGAAAGAGTTGCGTATAACTATGAATTTTAATATAAGATAAAATAAAAGCACATTTTTAAAATGTGCTTTTGCTTTATACATCTTTAATTGTACCCTTAACCCCGATAATTGTAGCGCCGTTTGGTACATCGTTTAATACTGTTGCGTTAGCTCCAATTTTGGCATTGTCCCCAATTACTATAGCGCCTAATACTGTAGCACCGGCTCCTATCATAACATTATTTCCAACTGTTGGGTGTCTTTTACCATGAGCGGTACCATGACCTCCAAGCGTAACACCATGATACATTGTAACATTATCTCCTATAATAGATGTTTCACCAATTACAACTCCTGTTCCATGGTCGATGAAAAAGTGTTTACCTATTTTAGCTCCTGGATGTATTTCGATATTAATATGGCATCTTACAAGATATGTTATAAGCTCTGCTAGAAGTTTAAAATGAATTTTCCAAAAAAAGTGAGCAATACGATACCATATTAAGGCATGCACACCTGGATATGTAAGAATGATTTGTAGAAAATGTCTTGCCGCTGGATCTCTTTCTTTTATAGATTTCCAATATGATCTACCAAATAGCCATATTAGAAAGAAGAATATAAAATTAAATAAAGCGATAGAACCAACTACAATTAATGTAATTTTTGTTGCTGTCATTTATTTCACCATTTATCTTTTTCTTCCAAGACCTATTTTATTATAAACCTTAGAAATTTTCTTGAATGCAATTTTTGATGCATAATCTCTTCCTTCATCAAGAATCTTATCAAGTTCATCTGACTTTATTAAAGCATTATATTTTTCTTGAATTGGACGTATTGCATCTACTACAATTTGTGCAAGGTCAGCCTTGAATTCAGCATATCCTTTTCCTTCATATTCTTTACAAATATTTTCAATACCTTTACCTGTAAATACATCATATATTGTAAGAAGGTTTGAAATACCAGGTCTTTCTTTAGGGTCATATTGAATAGTACCTACTGAATCAGTTACAGCAGACATTATTTTCTTTCTTATTATAGCCTCATCATCAAGTAAGGCAATATATCCTTTAGGGTTAGGGTCTGATTTTGACATTTTTTTAGTAGGATCTTGTAAAGACATAATCTTTGCACCCTCTTTTGCGATATATGCTTCAGGCACTGTGAAAGTATCACCATATTTTTGATTGAATCTTTGAGCAAGATTACGCGTAAGCTCAAGATGTTGTTTTTGATCTTCTCCGACAGGAACTAAATCAGTATCGTATAAAAGAATGTCTGCGGCCATTAGTGCAGGGTATGTAAGAAGAGAAGAATGAACACCCTCTACTTGTTTAACTTTTTTATCTTTATATTGAGTCATACGTTCCATTTCACCAATGTATGATGTACATTCCATTACATATCCAAGCATAGCGTGTGCAGGTACTTCAGATTGAATAAATAAATGTACCTTTGCTGGATCTAAACCACAAGCTACATAAATTGCTGCAAGAGAACGGATGTTTTCTCTTAATTTTAATTTGTCTTGATCGACAGTTATTGCATGAAGGTCTGCGATGAAGACAAAAAACTCAATATCATTAAGTTCGTTTTGTAATTTTACAAAATTTTTAATTGCTCCTATATAATTTCCAAGAGTAATAGTACCACTTGGTTGAATTCCAGATAATAGTCTTTTCATAATATACACTCCTTAAAAATAAAAAAAACCTTGTTGGAATAATTCCAATAAGGACGAATAGCTCGCGGTTCCACCTTAATTCCTATATGTTTAATCTTTAACTATATAGACTCTCAAAACCTTTAACGCAGGAATACGGAAGCTTCTAGGTTCACTCGATCGGGCCCATTCAAAATCTTTAGCAAAAGACTTTCACCAACCGTCTTTTCTCTATGCTGCTAGGTGTTAATTACTATTCCCATCTCAACGTTTGTAATAATTATATTATAATGTGCTTTTTTTGTCAAATGTGATAAAGTGATTAATGATGTAAAAAGAAATTAAATGACAACTTTCTATATTTTTGAAATATAATTTCACTAAACAATCTATAAAAACACTAAACTTTATCGAAAAAATCATTTGAAACAAGACACTTTAATTGACAACGAAGCATAAATTGTAATACAATAGTATATATTATTTTTAAAAATTACTTTGAAATAATGTAAGACTTAAAAGTCATTAGGAGGAATAATTATGAATTCAAAAACAGCTATGTATATAGTAAAAAGATTATTGATGGCCATAGTTACTATTGCAGCTGTAATTACAATAACATTTTTTGTTATGCAAGCCTTACCAGGCTCACCTTTCTTAACAGAAAAAGGAATGACTGAGGAAAGACTTGCCGCTTTAAATAAACGATATGGTCTTGATAAGCCACTTGTAGTTCAATGGCTTAAATATTTAGTGAATGCATTTAGATTTGAATTTGGTATTTCACTTAAAGATTCTGGAAGAGCTGTTAACTCAATAATTTGGGAAGGATTTAAAGTTTCTGCAGTAAATGGTTTACTTGCAGCATTTTTCGCGATTATTATAGGAATATTCTTTGGAGTTATTGCAGCTGTATATAGAGGTAAATGGCAAGATAAGGTAATAATGATTGTATCAACAGCACTAGTTGCAGTACCATCATTTGTTATTTCTGCGCTTTTATTCTATTGGCTATGCGTTAAAATAGATTGGTTCCCAGTAAACTTTGGACTTTATAATGGAGCTAAAAAATATGTTTTACCAGTTATTACATTATCATTATATCCAATGGCATATATAGTACGTCTTACAAGAACATCTACATTAGATGCGCTTGAATCAGATTATATCCGTACTGCACGTGCAAAAGGAGTTAGTCCTATGAAGGTTTTGTTTAAACATGCCTTAAGAAATTCATTAACTCCAGTTATTACATATGCAGGACCAATGATTGCATATATTTTAACAGGATCATTAGTTGTCGAAAAGATTTTTGCAATTCCAGGACTTGGAAACAAACTTATAAATGCGATAACAGCAATGAACTACCCTATGATTATGGGTGCTACTGTATTCTGTTCTATGCTAGTTGTTATATTTATTTTGATTAGCGACATTTTATATAAGGTTGTTAATCCAAGAGTAGACTTAGAGTAAGAGGTGCTTTTATGAAAAAAAATATATTTTCATTACAACCAAATCTAGATGATTTTATTCCAGCCTTGGAAGATGAGAAAATCCAAACTGCAAAAATGAGACCAGCTGCATCTTTCTGGAAAGATGGATTTAAAAGATTATTCCATAATCCGATTGCAATTATTTGTGTAGTTGTTCTTGCGATTATGGTATTAGCTGCAATATTTATTCCAATGTTTTGGCCATATGGTTATTCTGAACAATTGGCTATTAATAAATATGGTACAGATATGAACTATATGCAATGGTGCTCTATGGGAAATGCAGACGACTTTGCAAACCTTAAACCATTTCATTATAGTCCTTACGAGGAATATCTTAGAAGCAATGGAGAAAGTGTGTTCCCTCATTTGTTTGGAACAGATGCTGCAGGTAGAGATTACTTTATTAGAGTGATTTATGGAATGCGTGTATCACTTGCGGTAGGTTTCTTTGCTTCAATTATAGTATTTATTATAGGAACAATTTATGGTTCTATCGCAGGATTCTGCGGTGGTAAAGTTGATATGGTAATGATGCGTATTGTAGATGTAATTTATTCATTACCTGATATGCTTATCATTATTTTATTGTCGGTTGTATTAAAAGAAGTTTTAACTGATAAAATAGAAGGAACCTTCCTTGAAAGTATAGGAGTTGGTATGATTTCTATATTTATAGTTTATGGATTGCTATATTGGGTAGGTATGGCACGTATGGTTCGTGGTCAAATTATGGCTATTAAAAAACAAGAATTCGTTCTTGCAGCCCGTACTATTGGTACTTCACCAATGAAGATTATTTTCAAACATTTATTACCAAACTGTGTATCTATTATTATAGTAATGACTGCGCTTCAAATTCCTTCTGCAATTTTTACTGAGTCATTCTTAAGCTATGTTGGATTAGGAGTTGCATTACCAATGCCATCACTTGGTTCACTTGCATCAGATGCTTCAAAGCTATCAGTTATGCTAGATTATGCATATAGATTATATGTTCCAGCTGCAGCAATTTGTTTAATAGTTTTAGCGTTAAATTTACTTGGAGATGCATTAAGAGATGCATTTGATCCAAAACTTAGAAAGTAGGTGAGTAAGATGGAAAATAAAGAAGAAATCATTGAAACAAAACCATCTTATGAACACTTTTTAGAAGTAAGAGATTTAAGAACTTCATTCTTTATACCAGCTGGTGAGGTAAAGAGTGTAAATGGTTCAAATTTTAATGTTGATAAAGGTAAAATCTTGGGTATAGTAGGAGAATCAGGATCTGGTAAATCAATTACTGCTTATTCTATTATGCAAATTTTATCGGCTCCAGGAAAAATTGTTGGTGGGTCAGTAAAATTAGAAGGTAGGGAACTCGTAGGACTTCCTGAAAAAGAACTTGCTAAAATACGTGGTGGAAAAATATCTATTATATTCCAAGACCCAATGACTTCCTTAAACCCTGTATATTCAATTGGTAACCAATTACGTGAGGCAATTATGCTTCATAGAAGAAAGACTGTAGCTTGTAAGGTTAAGCAAGTATCAATTGATGAAAATGGTAAAAAAGTTGTAACTTATGTTGATTCTACAAAAGAAGTTAAACTTTCAAGAGCAGAAGCAAACGCTCGTGCTATTGAAATGCTTCAACTTGTAGGAATTAACTCTCCTGAAAAACGTTTGAAACAATATCCTTTCGAATTCTCAGGAGGAATGCTTCAACGTATTATGATTGCGATGGCATTATGCTGTGAGCCAGATTTACTTATAGCAGATGAACCTACAACAGCTTTAGATGTAACAATTCAAGCTCAAATTCTAGATCTTATTAAAGATATTCAAAAGAAAATGGGAATGGCTGTTATTTTAATTACACATGACCTAGGAGTAGTTGCTGAACTATGCGATGAGGTTATTGTTATGTATGGTGGAAAGATTGTTGAGCGTGGAACTGCTGATGAGATTTTCTATAATGCAAAGCATGAATATACTAAAGGATTATTACGTTCAATCCCGACAAATGATAATAAGGGTGAAAGACTTGTTCCTATTTCAGGTAATGCGATAGATTTATTAAATTTACCAAAAGGATGTGCTTTCTGCCCAAGATGTCCAAAAGCCATGAAGATATGTTTAAAACAATATCCAGATGAAATGGTAGTAAATGATTATCATAAATGCTCTTGCTTTATGTATGCAAAAGAACTTTATGATAAAGGTGAGCTAGAATTAGTTAATTCTGGTGATGCTTGCCAAGATGAAAATGTAGATAAGGAGGTATCAACTGATGCAGAATAATAATGAAATAAAGCAAGATGATACACTTCTAGAAGTTAAAAATTTAAAAATGTATTTTGATATTACTACAGGCTTCTTTAAAACTACTCCACTTAAGGCAGTAGATAATGTTTCATTTTCTATTAAAAAGGGTGAAACACTTGGAGTTGTAGGAGAATCAGGATGTGGAAAGACTACTCTTGGTCGTTCTATTATGAATCTATATAATCCTTCATCAGGAGATATAATATTCAATGGTATGCCTATTAGTGCGTTTTCTGATCTTAAAAAGATTAAAAGAGAAAGAAAATTTGAACTAAGAATGCTTAAGTTTGATGCAAATAAGAAGTTTAAAGACCAAAAGAATATTGAATATAATAATATATGTGAAGAATATTTGGCAAAGAAGGCTCTTCTTGATAAAGAACTTGCAAATATCGATAATGAATATAAAGCAAAAATAGATGCTGCAAATTATGACGAAGAGAAAAAGAATTTAGATTCTGAATGCCAAGCACAAAAAAATAAATTAATTACTGATTTAAAAAACGAAAAAGCAGAGGC
>CAVAQB010000028.1:8937-18525 GCA_963590725.1 Anaeroplasmataceae bacterium
AAAAAATACAATCAAAAGTATGAAGAAAAGAAAGCTGAAATATCATCAAAAATAGAGGCTATAGAGACAGCGAAGAATGAGGCTTTAGCTAAGCTTGAAGTAGTTAGCAAGTCTAGTGACGGATCTATTGGAGATGTTGATGCTAAGGTAGCTCAACTAAAAAAAGAAGCAAATATGAATATTGCTGCCGCTAGAGAAGAAATGCTTCCAATAATTGAGAATGCTAAAAAAGTAAAAAATGACTCAATGGCTGAACTTCAACTAAAGAAAAAAGAAAATAAGCAAAAATTAGCTTCATCTTCTGATAAAAAGAAGACTAAAAAAGAAAATTGGGTAGAAGAAAGAGTAATGTATGAGAAAATCATTGCTGACTACCATATTGAAAAATCAAAGGCCTTTGGAAAATATCAGCAGACCAAAAACGAAATAAAATCCGCTTTAAATGCGAATATCAAGAATATTAGACAAGAATCTAAATATTATTCGTATATTGATGCGAAGAATGATATAATTGATGCATACAAGACATCTATGAGAATAGTTAAGTCTTCTGCAAAATATAGAATGAAGCACTTCCGTAAGCAATGTACAATGGTATTCCAAGATCCATATTCATCCTTGAACCCACGTATGACTGTTCAAGATATCATTGCTGAACCACTAGATGTTAATCATCTATATTCAACTAAAGAAGAAAGACGTTCTAAGGTTCTTGAATTAATGAAGAAAGTCGGACTTTCCCCAGAACAATCAACACGTTATGCGCATGAATTCTCTGGAGGACAAAGACAACGTATTGGTATTGCAAGAGCGCTAGCTGTAAATCCGCAATTTATTGTTTGTGATGAGCCAGTATCAGCTCTAGACGTATCAATTCAGGCTCAGGTTATCAATACATTTGAAGACCTACAAAATGAACTTGGATTAACATATCTATTCATTGCACATGACTTACTTGTTGTACGTCATATCTCTGATAGAATTGCTGTTATGTACTTAGGTAAAGTTGTAGAAATTGCTGAAACTAATGAATTATTTAATGGTGCCCTACACCCTTACACAATTTCATTATTATCTGCAGTACCTCAACCAGATCCTAAGACTGCACGTGCTAATAAGCGTATTATTCTAGAGGGAGATGTTCCATCTCCACTAAATGTTCCATCTGGATGTCCATTTAGAACTAGATGCCCAAGAGCATGTGAAAGATGTAGAACTGAGGTTCCAACTTTACAAGAAGTAAAGCCTGGACACTTTGTTTCGTGTCTTCTTGTTCAAAAAGATTCAAAAGATTTATTTGAAGAAGAAGTTTAATTAATTTGATTAATATACTTACCACAGCACAAAGGTTTTGCCCAACCTTTGTGAATGGTAAATGTATTAATATATATAATTTGTTTAATAAAACAAGGAGGAAAAATAAAAATGAAATCTACAAAATTATTAACATTAGGATTAATTGGAATTGCCTCAACTGTTGCACTTACATCATGCGGAAGTTCAAAGAAAGGTTATGCTGACCTTCCAACAATTGATTTTATTTTCAACACTAATACAGGAAACCAATCAATCGCAGAAAACATACAAGCACAATTAAAATCTTATGGAATTAAGATGAGAATTAGCCAAGACCAATGGTCAACATTCCTTCAAACACGTAAAAAAGGAAATTATACATGTGCAAGAAATGGATGGCTTGCTGATTACAACGACCCAATTTCATTCCTAGATATGTGGGTAACATCTTCAGGAAATAATGATTGCCAATTTGGTAAGGGTGATCATGCAGACTCTTATAAATATGAAATTGATCTTACAGGTATCGGAAATTATGGAAAATTAAGTGGAACATGGGCACAAACTTATGATGTTTTAATTTCTGATATTAAGAAAGAGCAAAATACAACTAATAGATATAAATTAATGCATAAGGCTGAAACATTATTAATGTCTACAGGATGTATTACACCAATTTATAACTATACTGATAACTGGTTACAAAATACTAAGTTAACTGATGTATATGCTGCCCCACTTGGATATAAGTATTTCACTTGGGCAAAGAATGAGACTGGAAAAGAACTTAAAGCCGTACTTGCTTCAAAACCAGATCAAATTGACCCAGCATTAAATACAACAGTTGATGGAGGATCATATGATGTTCACTTATTCAGTGGACTAGTTCGTTACACTCCAACTGCTGATAAGTCAGGAATTGAACTTACAACAGATTTAATTAAGGATTTTGGTACTCCAACTAAGGATCAAGATGGAAAATGCACTTACACATTCACATTAAGAGATGGTGTAAAATTCTCTAACGGAGATCCTATTACTGCTCAAGATGTTGTTGATTCATGGAACCGTGCAGCTTCATATAGCGTAGATGGAAGTTCAATTGATATTGCTCTTGATGCAGACTATGGATATATGTTTGAATGTATCGATGGATATGATAGCTTAAGTACAACATCTACAAATGATGATGTTAAGAAGTTCTTAAATGTAAAGGCAACTTCAGATAATACTTTAACTGTAACAACAATTCAAGAATATCCTTACTTTAAAGAATTATTAGCATTCCCTGCTTATGCAGTACTACATGATGCATGGAATCTTGATAAAGATGGAGCATGGGCTAAGTCAACTTCAGCTGTAACTTCAGGTGCTTATAAGATTTCTTCATATTCTGAATCAGGATTAGTATGTGAAAAGAATGACAATTATTGGGATAAGGAAAATACAACTACAACTAAGATAACATTTGCATTTAGTGATGATGATTCTCAAATGCTTGGAGGATATACTAACCAAGAATATCTATTAATCGATTCTATGGCTAAAGAAACAGTTACACAATATAAAGGTAGCGCTGAGTACCATGTAATTGGACAACTAGGAACATATTATTATTCATGGAATATTAATGCAGGTATGTTTAACAAAATGAGCCAAGAACAAGCTCAAGATGTTCGTAATGCTATTTCATTATTAATTAATCGTAATTATATTGTAACTTCTGTTACAGGAACAGGTGAAACAGTTTCTACAGGATTTGTAGGAGAAGGATTAAGCGACCCAGCTGGTGGACAATTCGTTGATCACAATGGTGTAAATGAAGATGGTTCAGGATGGACTGGAAGCAAAACTGATTATAGCGCAAACGTTACTGCAGCTAAGACTATACTTGATAAGTATTATAAGTATTACTAAAATAAATTCCATTTAAAATATCTTTGATAAAAATGGATAACTAAAATAAAGCACATTAGATATTGAAATCTAGTGTGCTTTTTTACGTATTTATTTATAAGAACAATAGACAATTATAATTATAAAAATAACTAAAAAACTTTTAATAAGCCTTATTTTCATAAATAAAAGTATATGATATAATGAAATTAGAATTGATGGTGATGGATAATGGTTACAATTTATACAACAAATAGTTGTGCTTCTTGCAAAAAAGCAATCAAATGGTTAGAGGACAATAAGGTTCAATATAAAGAAATTAATATGTTTAAACAACCACTTGAAAGAGAAGATATTGTGAAAATTCTTAAAAATTCCGAAAATGGATTTGAAGATATTATATCTACTCGTAGTAAAGTCATTTTAGAATCAGGAGTAGATGTTGAATCTATGAAATTTAATGAACTTGTTGAATTCATTATTCAAAATCCATCTATATTACGTAGACCAATAATTATTGAAGATGAAAAATTCCAAGTAGGATATGACGATGATGAAATTACTACATTTTCACCAAATGAAATAAGAAAGAAAATGGTTCTTGATACATGTAAAGATGATAATAATATGTGTGAATATATTAATACATTAAAAGATCAACTTGAAAATATAAAAAAATAAAGCTTAGTACTGCTAAGCTTTTTTAATGTTTATAGAAACACTCTAAATAATCAAGTATTATTTGCCAAGTGCCCTTTTGAATTTTGAATATGATTTAGTAAACACTATATTAAATTCAGATAATATGTCCAAAAATTCCTTTTGACCTATTAATTTGTTGTCTGCCTC
Source organism: Anaeroplasmataceae bacterium (assembly GCA_963590725.1). Lineage (GTDB taxonomy): Bacteria > Bacillota_I > Bacilli_A > Acholeplasmatales > Anaeroplasmataceae > UBA3206. The sequence goes on from CAVAQB010000028.1 coordinate 12,979, forward strand.
ATATTCGAGTTCGTAATCAGTCTTATTATTATAAATTGATTTATCCAAAAAAATATATCCTGATTTATATTGGATTTTTGTTCTATATGTTGTACGTTCCGCTACCTTTTTTACTTTAATATTTTCATTTATTAAACTTGCATCAAATCCATTCTTAATCATATTTAGTGCTTCATCTTTTGTTAAATAAATATGATTTTCAATGTTTCCGTCGCTAGATTTGCTTTTCTTAGTAAGTTTATATTGATCACCTTTTTGTCTTATACGAAGTACCTTTTTTTCACTTTCAAGACTACCTAATTCATCATCAAAATAATGATTAGTTTGTATTAATATATTATCTTCTTGTTTGAGTTTAGATAATAATTCATTATATTTATCTTCTGTAATAAATGTTTTAAATTCGATTTCTAGAGATGTTTTCATCTAAAATCCCCTCCATATCTAAATTATCGTATTAATCTTTTAAAATATCAAGTATTATGTTAAAATAATAGCGGTGATTTTTATGCGATATACAATAGTTACTAAACAAGATGAATATTCTTTGGAACTAGCTGAAATAATGAAAAAGAAAATAAATATAGAATACGATGAAGAAAATCCTGATATAGTTATCTCTATTGGAGGAGATGGTACTATATTAAAAACTCTTCATACATATGCATCTATGGCTGATGATATTACTATATTTTCTGTAAATACTGGTCATTTAGGATTTATAACTAACTTTACAGTAGAAGAATTAGATAAGGTAGCAACAATGATTAATACTGGTGAGTATGAAACTGAAACTGTGGGCTTAATTGATTACGAGGTAAAGACTGCGCTAGATACATTTTCGGGACTTGCTTTAAATGAGGTTACATGCATTAACCCAACACGTACACTTATTGTTGATGTATCAGTAAATGGAGAAGAATTAGAACTTTTTAGAGGTACAGGTCTTTGTATTTCATCTCCATTTGGTTCAACAGGATATAATAAGTCACTTCATGGTAGTGTAATAGACCCAGCACTTAAGTGCTTTCAATTAACAGAAATCGCATCAATTAACTCAAGGGCTTATCGTACACTTTCATCACCTTTATTATTAAGCTCTGATAAGGTAATAACTATTGAAAATAATGAATCACAGGACACATGGGTTACTGTTGATAATACATCTTATAGACTTACAAATTTTAAATCGTTAAGGGTAAGATATTCAAATCATTCGGTGAAAATGGCCCAAAATAATATTGAGTTTATAGGACGATTAAAAAAAGCATTTATCAACAACTAAAACGTTTACATAGTGTAATAAATGTTTTACATTTTAAAACTTATTGATTTAAAAAAATAATCGTGTTAAAATATTTTCGAAGTAAAAAAAATTCACTTACACATTTAGGAGGAATAAAATATGTCAGTAAGAGTAGCCATTAATGGTTTTGGACGTATTGGACGTCTAGCATTTAGACAAATGTTTGGAGCAAAGGGATATGAAGTAGTTGCAATCAACGACTTAACTAATCCTAAGATGTTAGCTCATTTATTAAAGTATGATTCATCACAAGGTAGATATAATGGAACTGTTGAAGCAACAGAAGATTCTATCATTGTAAACGGAAAGGAAATCAAGATTTACGCTAAGGCTAATGCAGCAGAGCTTCCTTGGGGAGAATTAGATGTTGATGTAGTACTTGAGTGTACTGGTTTCTATACATCAAAGGAAAAGTCTATGGCTCATATTCAAGCAGGAGCTAAGAAGGTTGTTATTTCAGCACCAGCTGGAAAGGATCTTAAGACTATCGTATTCTCAGTAAATAATGAGACATTAACTAAGGATGATCAAATTATTTCTGCAGCTTCTTGTACAACAAACTGCCTAGCACCTATGGCAAATACATTAAACAAGTTAGCACCAATTCAATCAGGAATTATGACAACTATCCATGCATATACTGGAGACCAAATGGTTCTTGATGGACCTCACCGTAAGGGAGATCTTAGACGTGCTCGTGCAGCAGCAGTTAATATCGTTCCAAATACAACAGGAGCAGCTAAGGCTATTGGTCTAGTTATCCCTGAATTAAATGGAAAATTAATTGGATCAGCACAAAGAGTTCCAGTTCCTACAGGATCAACTACAATTCTTGTTGCAGTTGTTAAGGGTAAGGTAACTGTAGATCAAATTAATGAGGCTATGAAGGCAGCTCAATCTGAGTCTTTCGGATACAATGATGAATTAATCGTTTCATCAGATATCGTTGGAATGACTTATGGTTCATTATTTGATGCAACTCAAACTATGGCAACTGAAATGGAAGATGGAAACACTCAAGTTCAAGTTGTTGCATGGTATGACAATGAGAATTCTTATACATCACAAATGGTAAGAACAATCAAGTATTTTGCTGAATTAAAGTAATTTAATAAAATGATTTGAAAGTGGTAGCTTAGCTATCACTTTTTTATTTTCATGTTTAATATAAAAGTTGCAAATAAAGCGTTTTTATACTATAATAAAATAGATATTTTATTTTTTAAAAAAAGGATGTTTTGAAATGTTCAAAAAATTATTTGATGATGGAAGAAAAGAATTAAAGAGATGTCAAAAAAGACTTAAGCAAATCCTTGAATTAGATGAGGAAATGCAAAAACTTTCTGATGATGAGCTTAAGGCTAAAACACCATATTTTAAGGAATTATTAAAGAATGGTAAGACTCTTGATGATATTTTACCAGAAGCTTTTGCTGTGGTAAGAGAAGCTGCATATAGATGTACTGGAATGAAACCATATCCAGTTCAATTGATTGGAGGACTTGTACTTCATGGTGGTAATGTTGCAGAGATGCGTACAGGAGAAGGAAAAACTTTAACAGCTGTAGCACCTGCATATTTAAATGCCCTATCAGGTGAGGGAGTACATATAGTTACAGTTAATGAATACCTTGCTGGACGTGAGGCAAATGGAGAAATTGGAAATTTATTCCGTTGGTTAGGTCTTACTGTAGGACTTAATATTCGTGATCTTGATCAAGCTGGAAAACAAGCTGCTTATGCTTGCGATATTTTGTATTCAACAAACTCTGAATTAGGATTTGATTATTTACGTGATAATATGGCAAGAGATGCCGAGTCATTAGTTCAACAACGTGGACTTAATTGCGCAATCATTGACGAGGTTGATGATGTATTAATTGATGAAGCACGTACACCATTAATCATTTCAGGTGGTTCTAAGGAATCTCCAAAGATTTATCAATTAGTTGATAAATTTACAAAGGGACTTAGTGAAGATGATTATACAATTGATTTAGAAACTCGTTCTATTCAATTGACACCACAAGGTATGTCTCGTGCAGAAAAATATTTTAATTTAAAGAATCTATATGATTTAGATAATGTAAATTTAGTTCATAGAATTAATAATGCCTTAAAGGCAAATTATATATTCGCAAACGGAGTAGAATATGTAGTTCAAGATGGTGAGGTTCTAATCGTAGATTCGTTTACAGGACGTATTTTAAAGGGAAGACAATATAATGATGGTCTTCACCAAGCTATTGAAGCTAAGGAAAATGTTGAGATTAAACAAGAAATGCAAACTGTTGCGACAATAACATACCAAAACTTCTTCCGTATGTATAAGAAACTTTCGGGTATGACTGGTACTGCAAAGACTGAAGAAGAGGAATTTAGAGAAATTTACAACATGTATGTTGTAGCTATTCCTACTAATAAACCAGTAATCCGTGAGGATGCGGCTGACTATTTATTCTTAACACTTGAATATAAATGGAATGCTTTAATCGAAGAAGTAAAAGCACGTCATGAAAAAGGTCAACCTATACTAATTGGTACAATATCTGTTGAAACATCAGAAATGCTTTCTGAAAGATTAAACAAGCTTGGATTAAAACATGAAGTGTTAAACGCTAAAAATAATGCTCGTGAAGCTGAAATTGTAGCTCTTGCCGGACAAAAGGGCGCAATTACAATTGCCACAAATATGGCTGGACGTGGAACAGATATTAAACTTCCTGAAGAAGTAAAAGCTTTAGGTGGACTTTGTGTATTTGGTACAGAACGTCATGAATCACGCCGTATTGATAACCAGTTAAGAGGACGTTCAGGACGTCAAGGAGACCCAGGATTTTCAAGATTCTATACATCATGTGAGGATGAACTATTAAAGAGATTTGCAGGAGATTCATTTAAAAACAAACTTGCATTAGCGGTAAAACTTAATTCATCAGGAGATGAGACTAAGCCACTTGAATCAAGAATGTTTACTAAGGTAATGACTCAAGCACAAACTCGTATAGAGGGTCAAAATTATGATTCACGTAAGAATGTCTTAAAATATGATGACGTTATTCGTGTTCAACGTGAATTATTCTATAAACAACGTATGCAAGTCATTAAGGGCGAAAACGTCGAAGAAATGGCTGAACAAATGATGCATACTGCTATTAATGAAATAACTGAAAGATATATGGAAGAAGTTGGTCGTAATAGATACAATATTGATGACCAAGGTATTGCTGATATATTCAATACTAAGTACTATGGAGATAATCAAGTACAGGTAGAACGTTTAAGACAAATGGATGAGGTTGAAATTAGAGATTACCTATTCGATATTGCTAAAAACGAAATAGAGGAAAAGAAGAAAATGTTCCCAGGAGATGCGTTCGATGGATTTGAGCGTATGATGGTTCTTCGTGTTATTGATATGCATTGGACAAAACATATTGATAAGATGTCGGGATTACGCCAAGGAATTGGTCTTCAATCATATGGACAACAAAACCCACTTACTATTTATAAACAACAGGGTCTTGAAATGTTTAACCAAATGACTTCAGATATTAACGAGGATGTTCTTCGTTTCTTAGTAAGAACTAAGTTCAAAGTAGCTATCAAACCAAAAGAAGAGAAGCTTGTAACTAATCAAGGAGTAGATGATTCAGTTAAAAGTGCTCCGATCGTTAATGCACGTAAAGAGCTTGGAAGAAATGACTTATGCTGGTGCGGTAGTGGAAGAAAGTATAAGTACTGCCATGGTAGATAATAACTAAAAAGCTCTTAGGAGCTTTTTATTGTTATTAAGGAGGAATATTATGGAAAGATATGAAATAAACAAATACATAGAAACATTTAAAAATAAGATAAATGATATTTATCAAGCACTTCATATTGAGGAAGCACGTCCTATGTATGATAAATATCAAAAAGAAATGGTAGCTGATGGGTTTTGGAATGATCAAGCACATGCTCAAGATATAATAAATAAAGCTAATAAGCTTAAAGAAGATTTATTTGATTATGATGGTGTAAAAAACGATTATGATAATATACTAGAACTTGATCAAATGATATCAATAGATCCTGAAGCGCAACAACTGTTGGAAGAGGAAATTTTAAAATTAGATAAAAAATTAAAAAAATTAGAAGTAAAAGTAACACTTTCAGGTAAATATGATAATTGTAGTGCGATTTTAACACTTCATCCTGGTGCAGGTGGAACAGAGTCTAATGATTGGGCTGATATGCTA
>CAVAQB010000028.1:18560-24170 GCA_963590725.1 Anaeroplasmataceae bacterium
GATATGCTATATAGAATGTATACACGTTATGCTCAAAGAAAAGGGTTTAAACTTACATTACTAGATTATCTTGCAGGAGAAGATGCTGGAATAAAGAGTGTTACAATACAACTTGATGGTCCATATGCATACGGATTGTTAAAAGGTGAAAGAGGTGTACATAGACTAGTACGTATTTCACCATTTAATGCGCAAGGAAAAAGACAAACTTCATTCGCATCATGTGATGTTGCGCCAGTCGTTGAAGAAACAGATGATATAAAGATTGAAGATAAAGATTTAAGAATTGATACATTCTGTTCATCAGGACCTGGTGGACAAGGGGTAAATACGACATATTCTGCTGTACGTATAACACATATTCCAACTAATATATCAGTTTCATGTCAAACTGAACGTTCACAAATAAAGAACAAGGAAACATGTATGAAAATGCTAAAGTCGAGACTTCTTGAACTAGAGCTTTTAAAGAAAGAAGCCGAAATGAAGTCAATAAAAGGTGAGCAAATGGACATTGGATTTGGATCCCAAATAAGATCATATGTATTCCATCCATATTCTATGGTAAAGGATCATAGAACAAGTACTGAAACAGGAAACATTTCTGCTGTAATGGATGGAGACTTAGATATGTTTATCGAATCTTATTTAAAATTTATGGCAGGAAGTAGATAAAAATGAAAAAATTAATCAAACAATATTTATTTATAACACTTGGTGTAATATTGATGGATATCGCTTATTATTTCTTTTATCTCCCAACTAATTTAGTTACAGGAGGTACTATGGGACTTGCCATTATTTTAAAACCATTTCTACCATTTTCACCATCTATATTTCTATATATTATTGATATAATATTATTAATTATAGGACTATTCCTTTTAGGTAAGGGATTCTTCTATAGAACATGTTATGCAACACTTTTATCTCCGACTATAGTATTTTTATTTGAAAGATTTCTAAATTCTAATTTCTTTGAATTAGATAAAGCACAAACACCATACCTAATCGCAGCTTTAGCTGGTGGAGTATTAACTGCGGTAGGACTTGGACTATGCTTTAGAAATCATGGTACAACAGGAGGAATTGATGTTGTACAAAAAATATTATCAAAATATTGTCATATACCATATTCATATACAATGTATATGACAGATGTTGTAATAATCGTAATTGGAGGATTCTTTGTAACAAAAGGACTACATTATGATGTTGAGATGGCAATATATGGAACAATTACTGTAATAGGAATAGGATATGTTGTTGATAAGATTGCGCTTAACGCTAAAAATAGAAGAACAGCTTATATTATTACATCTAAATATGATGAAATGAAAAAACTAATCTATGACACTATAGATCGTGGTGTAACTATATGTGATGTAGAAGGTGGCTACACAGGAGATAATCTAAAAATGATTATATGCGCGATGGATAAAAGAGAAGCTTACATATTATCAGAACTTGTAGAGGCAATAGATAGTAGAGCGTTCACGTTTATTACAGAAACCAAGGAGGTTGTTGGTAATTATGAAGGACTTTCAGATTTTAGGAGAAAAAGAAGCTGATATTAGAGTAGTTAGGCTAACACCGCTTAAAAATGGGATGTTTGAGGTATGCTTTGATAATGATGAAAGATTGATATTAAATGAAGATGAGGTAGTATCTTTTCGTCTTGTAAAAGGAAAAGGTATAACATATGCTTCCTATGATGCCATAATAGATAAAATGAATTTCTATGAAGCGTATGATAAAGCTTTAAAATATGCATTATCATATTTTAAAAGTTCATATGAAATATATCAATATTTACAAAAGAAAGGGTATAATAATAATGTGGCACATGAAGTGACACAATCACTTATAGATAATAAGATTATAAATGATAATGAATATCTTAAAATCTATGTAGAAAAGCTTATAAGAGATGGTAATGGAAGACTTATGATTTCATATAAGCTTAAAGAAAAAAAGCTTAATGGCGATTATACGCTTGATGAAGAATTATATTTTAATACCCTAAATATATTAATTACTAAAAAGCTCAAAACATTAAAGGATAAAAAAAAGGAAAGATTATATCGCTATCTTGCGTCTAAAGGATATACAACAGATGATATTAATCACGCCTTGAAAGGAGTATCTTTTGAATAATAAACTTATTGAATTAAAAAATGAAATAGAAACTGATATAAAAAGCAAAGAAGGAATAGTAAATATATTATCCTATTCTAGACTAATTGCCTTTTTAGGAGCCTTAATATTATTTATTATGGCTGCATATAAAAGTGGTAATCCCAAAATTATATGTTATGTAGTGGCATCACTTCTTTCAATTTTATTTATAGCACTAGTAATAGCGCATCATATTAAATATACTAAGCTTGATTACCTAAAATATATGGTTGCCGCAATAGATGATTATGATTTAAGATTAAATTCAAAATTTAATAGATTTAAAGATGGTGGAGAAGAATTTAGGGATGAGGCTAATTATTATGAATATGATTTAGATTTGTTTGGTAAAACATCAGTATATAAATATCTTAATGTAGCACGTACAGGATATGGAAGAAAAGCTTTTGCCTATTCTTTAAAGGATAAAGATACAACAGAGGATGTAATACTTAAAAGGCAGGAAGCTGTAAAAGAACTTGCATCGAATGAAAGAATGCATATTGAACTTGAGGCTATTTCAAGAATATATGAATCACGTGTTGACGATAGACGCGCTATATCTATGGACAACGCACTAAATCTAGTTGAAAATGAGATTAATGTACCAAAATATGAGATTGCAGTAGGACTAATCTCAAACATTCTTGTGATTTTATCTATAATTCTTTCGTGCCTTAAAATATTATCACCTGGATATATTGCAGGCGCAATAATAATTTCATTTTTATTAAATACATATATAATCGCATCTATTAGAGAAATAAGATCTAACATCATTCCTATTAATAATTTATTACTTGGATATGATAATTATATTAAATATATGTCAGATAAAGAATTTGAGAGTGTTGCTTTAAATGATATAAAAAATGTATTAAAAGAATCATCTTCTAAAGGTATAAAAGAGTTTAATATATTAAACGGATTTATATCATCTGGTAATAATATATTATTTGAAGTTATATTTAATGGCTTATTTGCACTAGATGCATATTTGTCAATAATTTATGCAAGATGGCAAAAAAAATATGCTAAATCAATAAGGAATGTTGTAGAAGCAGTAGGAGATTTAGAAGGATATCTATCTCTATCAACACTTAAGCTTATAAGAGATGATGTATCACTTCCTACTATTTCTTCTGATTTTGCATTTGAGGATTTAAAACATCCATTAATAGATATTAATAAATGTGTCGGAAATGATTTTGTATTTAATAATTTAAATATTATTACAGGATCTAATATGTCAGGAAAAACCACATTTATGCGTTCTATTGGTGTTAATTATTTATTATTTAAAGCTGGAGGATACACTGTATCTAAAAAATTTAGTGCAGGTATTTATAAATTATTTACATCTATGAAAGTATCAGATGATGTATCTGATGGCATATCTACATTCTATGCTGAAATATTAAGAGTAAAGGCAATGATTGACTACACTAAAGAATCTAAGCCAATGTTAGTACTTGTTGATGAAATATTTAAGGGAACAAATACTAAAGATAGACTCGTTGGAGCCGAAGCGGTAGCCACACATCTAAAAAAGCCTTTTATTAAGGCCATTATAACAACTCATGATTTAGAGCTTTGTGGTATAGAAGATGTAATTAATCACCATTTCTTAGAACACTATAGTGATGATAAAATCTTATTTGATTATAAGATTCATGACGGAATATCACAAACAAGAAATGCAATTTATTTATTAAAGATGGCAGGTATTATTGATAAAGTAGAAGAATAAAGGAGGTTGGCCTAAATGATATTATTTAAAATAGGTATTATTTCACTTGAATATGATTCACTAATATTATTTATTTTAGGAATTGTTTTAGGCGCAATTATCTTTGGACTTATTTTTGTTATAATAATGCTTTCTACAAAAGGAAATAAAAAATCTATAATTAAATCAAAGGCTAAGGTATCATATGATAATGATGTAGTTCCCATTAAAGATAAATATGTTTTGAAATATAAAAATGATATTGAAGACATAGGAGATATAGCTAGAATATTCGATATAGCATATGGAATGTCTAATGATATTGCGTCATTATTTTTCCCAAAAAGTGATAAACCACTATTAGAATTATCCCTTGATGAAGTAATAGTGCTTGCCGAATCTTTAAGTGATGCGTTTGATAAAGCAGTATTAGAAGATAAACTTTTAAAAAAAATTTATACGATGGATTCTAAAATACTTAAAATGGTATTTAAAGATGGTATAAAAATTTCAACCCTTTATGGACTTAAAGATAAAAGAATTGAAATAGAATCTGAGTTAAAAGAAGCAAAAGAAAATGTATTTTCAAGACTTAAAAAAAATATTATTAATAAGGTAAAGGGTATCGGAATAAAAGCTTCAATAAAATATCTTGAAGGTTCACATATTGTTGATAGAATATCAATGTTATTTATTAATGTCGCAGCTTCTGAAACATTTAAAGCGTTTAATAGGAAAATATATAATGAAAATGCAAATATAGATACATCTCTTGAAGATATTAATATTGAAGAAATTGAGGTAAAAGAATAATAAAAAACTCTTTGGTATAAACCCAGCCAAAGAGTTTTATTATATTAAGATTATTTAATGTAATTAATTAAAAAATCATATACTCCTTCATTATTACAATCAAGCTTAGATGTATATGTCGCAACCTCTCTTAATTCAGGCTCAGCATTAGCCATTGCGACAGAAGTATGTGCTAATTTTAATGTTTCAAGGTCATTAATTCCATCACCAAATGCTAATAAATCTGTAAACGTATAACCAAAATGCTTTAATACACGTCCTATCGCAATTGATTTATCAACTTTTGATAATGATATTTCATATACCGCGTTATTAACATCATATCCTAATAATCTAAATGATATCTTTTTTGTTTTATTAATATATTCTTCAAATTGATCCCTTTTAGGTGATGATATAATAAATAGCGCCCCATTTGGTGCTTCTAGATTTTTTACTTTATCATAAGGTCCATTAATTACAACAGTATCAGGACCTATATGATAGAATGGTTCAAGCTTTGGTATTCTATTATAAATATAGGCGTTGTTTCCTACTGAAAAATAAGCATTTTTTATTATTTCTTTATTTTCTTTAAATAAATCAATAAAATCTTTTTTATTAAATCTTTTAAGCTCACGCTCATATGATTTATCTATTGTACCTATGTAGGCACCGTTTTCAGAAATTATTGGAGTATTTGATGGGAATAGGTGCGCATATTGCATCATAGATCTATATGGTCTTCCTGAACAAATGATTAAGAAAAATCCTTTTTTAATTAATTCGTTTAGGTATAAAGTGGTTCTTTCTGGGATGTTTTTTAGGTTATCAAGAAGTGTTCCGTCTAAATCAATTGAAATTACTCTTTCCATTCTCTATCATCTCCTAATAAATAAATTATTACATAC
>CAVAQB010000029.1:0-13839 GCA_963590725.1 Anaeroplasmataceae bacterium
ATACTCTATATATTAAACATAATAATGAATATATAAAGGTCACTGTTGAATCTGTAAGAAAACAAAAAGATTTACTTCTTGTTCAATTTAGGGAGTTTAAAGATATTAATAAAGTTCTTATATATAAAGGTGATACTATTGTAATATCTAAGGATGATGCGGGAGAACTTGAAGAAGGTAGATATTACTACTATGAACTTATAGGAAGAGATGTATATAACCAAAATAATGTTCTTCTTGGTAAGGTGTTAGATATTGCGGAATATCCTATGTATGATATGCTTATAATCGAATATAATGGTGATAAAAAACTAATTCCGTTTATTGATGAATTTATTGACTATATTGATGACTATAGAATAGTTATTAAAGAAATAGAGGGTCTTTTATGAAGATAAAAATATTAACATTATTTCCATCTATGTTTGATGGATTTAAAAGTGAATCTATTATAAAACGTTCTATTGAAAAAGGCGTTGTAGACATTGAAATTATAGACTTTAGAGAGTGGTCAAAGGATAAGCATCACAAAGTAGATGATACACCATATGGTGGTGGAGCAGGTATGGTTATAAATCCTACTGTTATCTATGACTGCTTAGAGGATGTTAAAACTAAAGAATCCCATATAATCCTTATGACACCACAGGGTAGTCTTTATAATCAAGAAAAAGCTAATACGCTTGCAAGAAATTATAAGGAATTGATAATTATATGTGGTCATTATGAGGGATTTGATGAAAGAATCAGAAGCTTAGTAGATGAAGAAATTTCTATTGGAGATTTTGTTTTGACTGGTGGCGAACTTCCATCAATGGTTATATCAGATTCTATTATAAGACTTCTTGATGGAGCGATAAATGAGGATTCATATCTTGGGGATTCACATCAAAATAATCTTTTAGAATATCCCCAATATACTCGCCCTCTAGTATTTAATGGACTTGAAGTACCACCTGTCCTTAAAAATGGTAACCATAAAGAGATAAGAAAGTGGAGAATAAAAGAATCTCTTAGAAGGACTAGAGATAGAAGAGCTGATTTATTAAACAAACATAATTTCACCGAAGAAGAAAAAGAAATATATTTGGAATTAGAAAATGAAAAAAAGTAAATAATTAAAATGCTACTTTAGACTATAAAATTAAATGATTATTTCAATAAATAAGTAAATTTCGTAAAAAAAATTTTTTAGGTTGATATAAAATATAAAAAGACTTATAATATTTTGAAAAAATAAGAGAGGTAAAAACTATGAAACCATTTTATGCTGAAGATTTTAAAAGAAGAAAAGGGTTATATAATTATTTAAACAAGTTATATAAAAAAGGTCAAATTGATGCACATTTGGCAAGACTATCTGATAGTGAAGAGATACCACAAAATGAGAAAAGAAAGATAAATCGTAAAAAAGCACGTTTAACAGAAGAATTTAAACATATTGACGTGGCAAAGACTAGACAAATAGCGCTTTTCTTTATGAATGAAGGAATTATTACATCGGAATTAGATTCTATTTTTTTATCAAGCAAAAATGAGGGCTATAAAGCAATTATTAGTAAAGTGCTTGATTTGATTAAAGAAGATCAAGAATTAGCAAAACTTGAGGCACAAAATCGTGAGGAATTAAATAAAAAAGTTAATTTAGCAGATGCCTCAAATGATTTCAAATCTCAATTAAAAGAGTTTTTAGATGAAGAAACTATAGATGAAATTCTAGGTAAATTAAAAGAAATTGCTGTTGATATAAGAAAAGGCTTTATTGTAGGACAACAAAATAGAAAATATGACCTAAATAAAATTTTAATTGAGAGAAGATATAATCTTAATATAGCTAAAAGAAGAATTATTTATGATAAAAAAATAGAAAACATTGCTGAAGATAAGCTTGATATATTAGATAACGTAATGGCTAAAGCACTTGATTCTTATTTAGATGCGCAATTATCTTTTGATGAATTAGACAAACAAAAGATTGAACAAAATGCTATCGGAAGTATATCAGAGTATAAGGTAAGTAAGCTATCTCATATAAATTTCATGAACGTTGAGAAATATGGAATAAATGATTTCTTATATAGTTATATGTTTAATGAGGGTTATAATATAGCTGAGTTTAATGGATTCGTTTATGATTTTTATAATAGGGTATTGAACGATAATGATATGACTTCTAAAGAAAAATTCGATGAATTTGTATTAGGATTCACAAAGAATATATTTTCACGCCATGAACATAATTCAATATCTGGTGAAGAAAATGCTGAAAACATTGAAAAATTAGTTGACGTTTTTAATAAAATGGCAGAGGAAAAGGGTATTTCTAAAATTGAATTTAAAGAAATACAAGCTAGCGATATTAAAAATTATTTCTATAACGTATTTGGCTCACAATATATTGCTGATGATTTTAAAGAATTTGAGCAAAATAGAATTCCTTATCAAAAGTTAAATGATGGTCAAGTAGATACAATACATGCTGAATTCCAAAATAAAATGGCATTATATAACGAACATATGGAACAAATGAAGGCATTACAAAATACTAAGCCTGAAAAATCATTTAGTATTGATATGGAAGTTTACCGTAAAAATTATAACTATCTTAAAGAAATTCATGAATCTAGAGGATTCTTCAAAAAAATATTTAACTTAGGAACTCATAGAGAGGAAGAGAGAGCTTTAAAAGCTTATGCTAAAACTTTTAAAGAAGCATTTAATATTGTAGGTAGTGAAAACGATAAAAAAGTAACTACCATGTTAAATTCTAAAACATCACTAATAAAAGATGGTAAAAATATTAGATTTGTATCAACTAGTGAATATGTTGACTTTAGAACTGATAAAAAAGCATATGATAGTTTTGTTAAAGTATTTGAAGATAAGAACCTTGATAAAGAACAAAAATTAGTTGACGATGATAATTTACTTAAAAAAGAAGAACTTAATGAAGAAAGAACATCTATTATAGTTGATGAAATAAATAAAAATAATAATAAAGACGTTATCGAAAATAAAGAGGCTTTAGTTGATTTTAGATTAGAAAACGATCATTATAAAATAACACAACAAAAATACGATGAAATTATGGATTATATAAACAATCCAGCCGGAATGAGTGAAAGAGAACCTGGAGACTATGATCCTGGATATATAAGAACAAATTACTTAAAAGATTGTGAAGTTGTAAAAGATAAAGAACCTCAATTAGTTAAGGATAAAGAGGCAAATAAATAATTGTTATAACGATTTTAAATTAAATTGTTGCATTAAACATTAATTTGTGATAACATATTAAAGGCTAATTAATAAAAATTAGTCAAAGCACATTATTCCGCTGGGTATAACCTATGAATTTTGGAAGTCAGGAGTTGATATTATGGCAAACGCAAAGGGACAAGCATTAATCGATGAGATTACTGCAGAGTATGTAAAGAACGATACTCCAGAATTTAGACCTGGAGACAATGTTAAAGTTTATGTTAAGGTTGCTGACGGTGACCGTACAAGACTTCAAGCGTTCGAAGGATTAGTAATTAAGAGACAAGGTCACGGTGTTTCAGCTACATTCACAGTAAGAAAGAATTCTTATGGTGTTGGTGTTGAAAGAACTTTCCCAGTTAACGCACCAGTTATCGATCATATCGAGGTTGTAAGACATGGTATTGTTCGTCGTGCTAGACTTAATTATATTCGTACTCTTTCAGCTAAGGCTGCTCGTATTAAAGAGAAGAGATAATAAGATTAAAAGAAATTCAGCATTTTTGCTGGATTTTTTTTAAATTATGCTATAATAAATTTGTATTTTAAATTCAAAGGAGATAATAAAAATGAGAATCGCTTTAATTAATGAAAACTCACAAGCATCAAAAAATGAAATAATCTATACTGCCTTAAACAAGGTGGCTACAAAATATGGACATACTGTAGATAATTATGGAATGCTTGGTGCTGATGACAAGTCACTTACTTATGTACAAAATGGATTACTTGCCGCAATACTTTTAAATAGTGGGGCAGCTGATTTTGTAGTTACAGGCTGTGGTACAGGAGAAGGTGCACTACTTGCTTTAAACTCTTTCCCAGGAGTTATCTGTGGATATGTTGTTGAGCCAAGTGATGCTTACTTATTTGGACAAATAAACGATGGAAATGCTATTGCTCAACCATTTGCTAAAGGTTTTGGATGGGGTGCTGAATTAAACCTTGAAAATGTATACGAAAATCTATTTAAGGCTCCATTTGGTGGAGGATATCCAAAGGAAAGAGTTATTCCTGAACAAAGAAATAAAAAGATTTTAGATGGAGTAAAATCTATTACATATAGACCACTATTAGATATATTAAAAGATATCGATAAAGACTTTTTGCTTGAGACTATAGATAGAGATACATTTAAGGATTTATTCTTTAAGAATGCTAAGGATCAAGAAATTATTTCATTTATAAAATCAATTTTAAAGTAATGTAAGAGCCCTAAGGGCTTTTATTTTTACAAAATATTGGCACTTGCATATTGACAGTGCCAAAAATAGATATTATAATAATGGTGTTTAAAAAAAGGAGCGACTAATTTATGGCAGAAGAAATTAAATTTAAAACAGAAACTAAGAGATTACTTGATTTGATGATTAATTCAATTTATACAAACAAGGATATATTTCTTCGTGAATTAATATCAAATGCGTCTGATGCGATTGATAAACATCATTATTTAACATTAACTGATCCTTCTGTTAAACCAAATGATTATGAAATCATGGTTATGACAAACAAGGATGATAAGACAATTACTATTACAGATAATGGTATTGGATTTACATACGATGAATTAAAGGAAAACCTTGGTACTATTGCGAAGTCAGGTTCTAAAGAATTTGTAGAAAAACTTGATGAAAAGAATAAATCTGATGTAGATATAATCGGTCAATTTGGAGTAGGATTCTACAGTGCATTTATTGTAGGATCTGAGGTTGAGGTATTAACTAAATCTCCTAAGTCAGATAAGGCATATATATTTAGATCTGAAGGACTTGATTCATATACAATTGATGAATGTCAAAAAGACACAAATGGTACTACAATCATTATTCATTTAAAAGATGATACGGAGGATGTTAAATATTCTGAATATCTAGATGAGTGGAAGGTTAAAGAACTTGTTGTAAAATATTCTGATTATATTCGTTATCCTATTAAGGCGTATGTTACTGAATGGGAAGAAACAGATGAAAAAGATGACAAAGGAAATCCTAAACAAGTAGAGGTAAAGAAGCTTAAAACCTTAAATTCAATGGTGCCATTATGGAAGAAAAATAAGAGTGATATTACAGATGAAATGCTTGAAAACTTCTATAAAGAGAAGTTTATGGATTGGCAAGCACCGTTATTGCCAATGCATTTCAATGTTGAAGGACTTATTTCATATAACGCTTTGTTATTTATTCCTAAGAAGAGCCCAATTAACCTTTATTCACAAGATTTTGAAAGAGGACTACAATTATATACTAAAGGAGTATTTATCTTAGATAAGTGTAAAGAGTTAATACCAGACTATATGCGTTTTGTGCGCGGTCTTGTTGACACTTCTGATTTATCATTAAATATCTCTCGTGAAATGCTTCAAGATGATAGAACACTTAAGAAAATTGCCACTAACCTTGAAAAGAAGATTTTAGGAGAACTTGCAAATACATTAAAGAATGATAGACCTAAGTATGAAACATTCTATGATGAATATGGAGTTTCATTAAAGTATGGATGTTATGAAGATTATGGAATGAATAAGGATAAATTAAAAGATTTATTATTATTTAAGACATTAAAAGAAGATAAGTATGTAACTATTTCAGAATATGTAAATGCTATGCCAGAGGATCAAAAAGAGATATATTATGCTGCTGGTAAGGATAGAGATAGCGTAATTTCACTTCCATATCTAGATCAACTTAAGAAGAAGGGATATGATTGCCTAATTTGTACTGAGGCAGTTGATGAATTCTTATTTAGTGTACTACAAGAGTATAACGAAAAGAAATTCAAATCTGTTAATACCGGAGATTTAAACCTACTTGATGAGGAAGAATCTAAAAAGATTGATGAAATTAAAGAAGAGAAAAAAGGCTTACTTGAATCAATTAAGGAAGCTCTTAAAGATGATGTAGCAGATGTAGTGTTATCAAAGAGACTTACTGATAATGCAGTATGTCTAACTTCTAAGAATAATGTATCAATTGAAATGGAGAAGGTTCTTGAGGCGCAAAATAATTCTTATGGCGCAAAAGCTGAAAAGGTACTTGAGATTAATCCAAATCATGAAGTGTTTAAGGCTGTTGAAAATGCATATAGTAAAAATCCAGAAGATATTAAAAAATACGCACAGTTCTTATTCAATAACGCATTAATTGTTGAAGGACTTCCTGTAAAGGATAATCAAGAATTCGCAAAAACCATGTGTGAATTATTTGTAAATGCAAATAAGTAATAAAAATTGGCTAGGTTTTTAAACTTAGCCTTTTTAAATGTTTAAAATATTATATAATATTTTTAGGTGGTAAAATGATTACATATACATTTGATAAGGTGTTTAATAAAGAACAAGTACAACAATTATTTTTATCTATTAATTGGGAATCAGGTAATTATCCTAATAGATTATATAAAGCACTTCTTAAAAGCGAAACTGTTGTAACCGCGTGGGATAGTGATAGACTTGTAGGCCTTGCACGTGCGCTTGATGATGGTGGTATGCTTGCATACATTCATTATGTAATAACAGACCCTAATTATAGAAGACAAGGGATTGCTAAAAAAATGATTAGTATGATAAAAGATAAATATAAGGATTATCTTTATATAAAGGTAATACCCGCAACAACTGATGCAGAAAAATTTTATGATTCACTTGGATTTGTTGTATCTCATCAAGGTGTTGCGCAAGAAATTAAAAATGAAGAAATTGAGGATATTTAATATGGATTTAAAAGAAAAACAATTATCAACAAATATTGCTTACAAAGGCTCATTTTTAACGATATATCACGATGAGGTTATGGTACCTAATGGTAATATGTCGTCACGTGAGGTGGTTCGTCATCCTGGCGCTGCCGGAATTATTGCGTTTGTTGATGGTAAGATGATTGTAGAAAGACAATATCGCTATGCTGTAGATGAAGTGCTATTAGAAATCCCTGCAGGTAAAAGAGATAAAGGCGAAGATACAATAGTTACTGCTGCCCGTGAATTAGAAGAGGAAACAGGATATCATAGTGATAATCTTAAATTTTTAGGAAGCGTTTATTCATCAGTTGGGTTTTGTGATGAAAAAATCGATATATATCTTGCAAAAAATCTTGTAAAGACTAAAACATCATTTGACTCAGATGAAATAATAGAACTTGAATATTATACTCTTGAGGAAGTTAAGCAAATGATTAAGGAAGGCAAAATAAAAGACGGCAAAACTATTGCCGCTATAGGACTATATTTGATTAGTGAAGAATAATGTCTAGACACTATTTATGTTTAACCAAAAATTATACACGGTTGACATATGTGTGTGGCGGCAATATAATTAGTCATATTGTTATTATTAAAAAAAGTAGAGAGGTAAAAAAGAAAATGAAAAAAAGAGTAATTTTATTAGGAATCTTAGGGATTGCAAGCATTGCTTGTTTAACATCATGTGGTGGATCTGATAGTAATAAAAATGATGAAGAAACATCTGTTTCACCTATAACACCACAAGCAACTAATTCAAACATTGCAGAATATAAAGCTAGTGCTACTGCATTATTAAATAGTGATGTTACTAGTGCAAAAGCAGAAACTCAAGATACTGCAATCCTTGAAAAAATAAATACATTTTATAATGAAGAAAAGGCATATATTGATTCTATAATTGATATTGATGTGGCTAAAAATGTTGTATTAAAAGTATCAGAAGATATAAAATACTTCGCCCAAAATGAATTAAAGCCTACTATAATTACGCTAACTAAATCGATAGTTGACAAAATAGTAAATGATTATATAACTGATGAGGCAATAAAGGCAACTGTTACTACATATTATAATGGATTAGTTAGTGATTTTGATAATGCCAAGACATTAACTGAAATGGTATCAGCAATAAAAAAATGTGAAAATAATATAAAAAATTATGTATTTACAACATTAAAAAATAAGGTAATAGAAACTATTACATCTGTTGTAAACGCTACAACGCAAAAAATTTATAATGAGACCGTAAAGAAAGAATTAACTACATATTTAAATGCTGAAATAACTAAATTAAATGCATGTACAAATTTAGAAGAATTTAAAACAGTGTCTAATGCTGTAATAGAAGAAACTACAGCACATGTTAAAGAAGTTATAATTAATGTATGTACAAATTATCTTGATGAGTTAACAAAGGTCGAATCAACTAGTGCATATAATTATATTCCAAAATCTATGCAACCATCTTTTGCATCAAATATCGTAAGCGAGTCAAACATTTCATATGATTTTACAAATAACACCTT
The DNA here is from genome assembly GCA_963590725.1 of Anaeroplasmataceae bacterium. GTDB lineage: Bacteria > Bacillota_I > Bacilli_A > Acholeplasmatales > Anaeroplasmataceae > UBA3206. Next base: position 8,529 of record CAVAQB010000029.1, read on the forward strand.
GGTATCATCAATTCTTGATAATGCATATGGTGAACAATGGCAAATGGTAATAGAAAATATTAATCAAAGTATTTCAATGGCGAAAGTATTTAATGTTGCACAAACATCAATAAATGCAGCAACCGCAGCAGCTAAAATTTATATTGAAAATTCCTATAGTGATTCTATAAATTATAAATATACTGGTGCAGGATATTCCGCAAAATTATTATATGATGGAAATACATTCGAACTTAATATAAACATTACACAAGATATTACATTACCAATTTTTGGTCCTGTTAAGCCAAAAATTATAATGACTAACGAATTGAAAAGTGGCACAAAAACAATTTATATTTCTGTAGGAGAGGCAATAAAAACATATTATTCTATATCAGATAATAATTATGCAATGTATACCGAATATAATACTTTAGTATCTGAAAATAATGTTTCAAGAAAAGCATACCTATCTATTAGTAAAAATGATGATGAAACACTTGAAGGTAATATAATAGAGAACACTACATTTACAGATAAATCATTAGTTAGTGCTGTAGCACAGTTCTATGTTAATGAAAAGCATCTAAGGGTTGTTGGTAACAAAGCATCTGGTATGGTAGCGTTTGATGGATATATTGATGAAATATATAATATATCAAATGGTAAACTTCAAATGTATGAAGTACAAGAACAATTGACTATTGCAGGTGTTACTGGAACATATAATACTTATTGGATGGATTTGAATAAGATATATGGCCTTACATCAATAAAAGTTTTAGATAAGACTGATGATAATGAATCTTCAAAGAGTACCGTGGATGTTTATTTGAATAATTCAACAACAATGCTTCAACCTACATACAATAAAAAAATTGTAAAGACTTCAAGAAAATATGATGTTGAATTAAGAAAGAGATATTATTACATTTATGATTCCTCAAATGAAACTTATGTAGTTAAAGAAGTAGAAATACCAATGATGTTTGTTCAAAGCGGTGATAATTATAATTCTTTTGTATCAGATATGTTATCAGATAATAATCTTACTGTAAGTTTTAATTTAGATGACTCATCTAAAACAGAATTGGATTCTAATTATTCAAATGATATTGAAACATTTAAAACAACTAAAGAAAATATTGTAACTATTTTAGATACCATTTCTAGTAAGGTTTCAAATTTAGGCTAGAAAAAAATAATATTGAATAACTAAAAAAGGATTGTTGCCAATCCTTTTTTCATCTAATACTAGCATTCAAAAAACATTGAACGTGAACGTGCTTATTTTTTAATTGGTGATGATTGTTCAAGTGTTAGTAAATTAAGATTATAAATAGAATCTAATATTTTAGATATCCTTAGTTCAATATCAAGAATTGGATTTAATCCTTCTTTTATATTTGTATATAAAATTTTATTTTTCTTGATAGATTTAATATATGATAGGCCTAGATCATCATAGCCTAATATTCTTATAAAATTGATAGGCATTTTATTGATTGTATTCATATCATCCCATGTTATATTAAATAATATCGATAACATTATTCTTGATATTTTAGCTATAGAATATCTTTTAGTATTTAAAGATTCTAAATATTTATCATAAGAATCATATTTATAAATAGATGTTATTCTGTTTTCAAATCCTTCACTAATTAAGAATATATTTTTAATGTTATGAGATAATATTAATACTTTTAAGTAATTAAATATTTTTGAATTATCAATAAATCCTTTTTGTCTAAATAAATTGTATGTGTATTTAGGGCAAGTAAAATTAACCGAAGAAGGATTAAGTCTAATAGATGTAGCGGATGTAATAGAACCTTCTGTTAATGCGCTTGAATAATTGCCCTCTCTTTTAATGGTATGAAGTTCTATAGGGTAGTTATTTTCATATACTGCACGGTAGTATCCGATACCAAGCATATCATTAGGACCTAATGAAGAAAAATTAGCTTTTTTAAAAGCTTTTATAGAAGCTGATTTATAACTATCACCATTTTGCATAAAACTTTTTAAAATGTTATTATATTCTTCTGTAGTAGTATATTTATAATACTTATGAAGCGCAAGGATATCATTAGATTCAGAACCGAAATAAATATCGCTAACCCCTATATATGCTAATATTTCAATTGCCCTTTTACTAAATGTATCAGATGATTGAATTGCATATACAGAAGGTAATTCGATCACAATGTTTACTCCCATTAGAAGCGCAAGAGAAGCTTTGTCAAATTTGTTTATAACAGATATTTCTCCTCTATTAACAATATTGCCAGAAATTACAGCTATAACTATGTCGTCAGGCTCTTTTGGTATAGAATTAAAATGTAATACGTGTCCATTGTGAAGAGGATTATATTCACATATGATACCTATAATTTTCATGCATATCACCCTTATATAAATTATAGCATAGATGTAAAAAATTAGGTTGACATTTATTGTAATCTTTAATATAATTGTATAGGCTGAGGTGATTTTATGCGTCTTGCGTTAGCACAGCTTCGTAAATTAAGATTTCCATATGTTGTGGAAGAAGATTTAGATTTAAGTGAAGAGCTTATAGGATATGAAGATATTTTGGATTGTACTAAGGCTTGTGTTAAATATGAATTTACGTTGCTTGATACTGATAAATATTTAATTCATATGAATATAAGTATTGATTTAGTATTAGAATCGGCTATTAGTATGAAACGTATTAATAAATCAATCGAAGCGGTTAGTGATGAAATCTATATGCAAAATCCTGATTTTGAATCTGATATCAATCCAATTGAAAATCAAACACTTGATACTAAAGAAGCTGTAATTACAAATATTCTTTGTGAAAAGCCAATGAGAAGTATAATTGATGGTGAAGAGTTTGAATCAGATTATGTAGAAGATAGTGAAGAGGATAATGAAAATGTTAACCCTGCATTCGCATCACTAGCTGATCTGCTTAAAAAATAGTATGGAGGTGTTTTTAAATGGCAGTACCTTTCCGTCGTACAAGTAAAGCTAAGAAGGGAATGAGAAGATCTCATCAAGCTTTAACTGCACCAAACATGGTAGTATGTACTAACTGTGGAGAATTAACTTTATCTCATAGAGTTTGCCCTAACTGTGGATACTACAAAGGAAAATTAGTTGTTGCTCCTAAGAAGGATGCAAAGGCTGAATAACTTACTAGAAATAGATGCACAGGCATCTATTTTCTATTTATGGAGGTATTTTATGGAATATAAACATTATTCTGTTTTACTAAATGAAGCAATTTCATACTTGAATATAAAAGAAGATGGTATTTATGTTGATTGTACTCTTGGTGGTGGGGGACATTCTTCTGAAATATTAAAAAGATTAAAAAATGGACATCTTTATTCATTTGATCAGGATGATTATGCCATAGAAAAGGCATCTAGTCGTCTTAGTGAAATTTCATCTAATTTCACAATTATAAAATCAAATTTTAAAGATATAAAATCAAAATTAGAAGAAAAAGGTGTTATGCATATTGATGGTGTATTATATGATCTTGGAGTATCAAGCTTTCAATTAGATATACCTGAAAGAGGATTCTCTTATAGATATGATGCCCCACTAGATATGCGTATGGATCAGGGTAGAGCTCTTACAGCCGAAATAATTGTAAATGAATATTCTTTTTTAGACCTATGCAAGATATTTACAAGATATGGGGAAGAGCCATTTTCTAAACAAATAGCTCGTAAAATTGAAGAGGTAAGAAAAGAGAAACGAATAGAGACAACATTTGAACTTGTAGATATTATAAAAAAGGCTTTACCAGCTAAAGCTTTAAATAAAAAAGGTCATCCGGCTAAACAAGTTTTTCAAGCTTTAAGAATTGCGGTTAATGATGAATTAAGAGTATTTGAAGATTCACTAAATGATGCGCTTGACATGCTTAATCCTAAAGGAAGAGCGGTTGTAATATCATTCCAATCTCTTGAAGATAGAATATGTAAAACTATTTTTAAAGAAAGAAGTACAATTGATATCCCAGAAGGACTTCCAATTGTTATAAAAGATTTAGCGCCATATGAACTTATAACACGTCATCCTATACTTCCAAGTGATGATGAACTAGATGAAAATCTGCGTTCACATAGTGCGAAAATGAGAGTTTTAGAAAAAAGATAAAATTAAAGGAATTGTCAACGTTGATAATTCCTTTTTAATATAAAAAATACACAAATTATCTCTTGCTATATATATATATATGGTATGTTAAAATAGAAGATGGAGATTAATTTGTATGAAAAAAAATTTTTTGATTTTATTATTAGTTTTATTTTGCACGACAAGTTCATTTACACTACTGCATAGTAAAGAGGAATTTAATTATAATTTAGTAAATACTTATAATTATGATTGTAAACATTTAGAAAATGAATCACACTATAATATGAGTGAACGGAATAACGAAGAGGTGGATACTGAGGCATCACTTACTGTATTAACGCATGGACTTGGAGGAGATGCTTCACATTGGTCATATAATGAATTAGATGATGATTATTTTGGCTATGAAGAAGATACACTCATCACAAATCTTGTAAAATCAGTAAATAATGATGTGAAAATATATAAAGTAAAAACGGATGGACTAAATAATTATGATAAAGGTGAAAATTTATCCGAAGAATGGGGAGCCACATCAAATGAAAATAGTCCAGTAATAGTAGTATTTGAAACTGCTCAGTCAGGGTATTCAAATGATTATGTGTATTCTCAATTTGATTATGCGATTGGTAAAATTGTTATGGAAATAAAAGAAAATAACGATAACAAATTACCAAAGATTAATTTGATAGGACATTCAAGAGGAGGACTTATAAATTTATTATATGCACTTGACCATCCACTTATGGTAAATCAAATATTTAGTATTGGAACGCCATATGAAGGTTCATCTTTGGCAAGTATAGATGTAGTACTTAATGATTCTAAAATTGGTTCTGGAATAGATGATTATAGAGACTATGAAGGAGAAAATGATATTGTGAATTATGCCCTTTATTCTTCTTATATAAAGAGATGGAATGAATCATATGATATACTATACAAAAATATAGATGTATATGCGATGGCGGGAGATACCAAATATAATTTTTTAATTGACGCATTATCAGATGAGACATTCATAAATGATTTATCAACCTATGCTTCTAATGATAATCTTTTAGGAATATGTAGCGGTGTAAGAACTATTTTAAAGTTTTTGAATAATAGATATTTAGCGACACAAAACGTTTTATTGACTAAAACCAAAATAATATTAGAATTAATTCGTATAGTAATATTG
>CAVAQB010000030.1:0-11813 GCA_963590725.1 Anaeroplasmataceae bacterium
ACGTTACAGATTAATGAGTGCAGATATTATCTGAACTAAGGTGGTACCACGGTTATTCAATCGTCCTTTAATTAGGACGATTTTTTTATTATATTTTAGGAGGAAAATATGGTTAAAGATGATTTAAAGAAAATTGTTGAAGATGCTAAAAACGCATTTAAGGAAGTTAAAGATAAGATTGAATTAAATGCTAAAAAGGCTAATTTCTTAGGTAAGAAGGGACCTCTTGCATCTATTATGGCAAATATGCGTAATTTATCTGTTGATGAGAAAAAGGAACTTGGTCAGCTAACAAATGATGCTAAAAAAGAAATGGAAGATGCTTATTTAGAAAAGCTTGATGAGCTTACAGAAGAAGAAATAAATAAAAAGCTTAGTGAAGAAACTATTGATGTAACACTTCCAGGATATGATTTTAATAAAGGTTCTATTCATCCACTTAATGAAATAATTATGGAACTTGAGGATTTGTTTATAGGTATGGGATATAGCGTTATGGAAGGTCCTGAGATTGAAACAGATGAATATTGTTTCGAAAAGCTTAATTTACCTAAAGGACATCCTGCACGTGATATGCAAGATACATTCTATATAAATCCTGAGTTATTACTACGTTCTCAAACATCTCCTGTTCAAGCAAGAACTATGGAGATGATGAAGGGTAAGCCAATTAAAATTATTTGCCCAGGTAAGGTATATCGTAGAGATGCCGATGATGCAACTCACTCACATCAATTTATGCAATGTGAGGGACTTGTTCTTGGTGAAGATATTACATTTGCGAACCTTAAGGGAGCACTTCTTGAGGTTGCACGTAAGATGTTTGGCGAAAACAATCAAATAAGATTACGTCCTTCGTTTTTCCCATTCACTGAACCATCAGTAGAAGTTGATGTTTCATGTTCTAAATGTGGAGGTAAGGGATGTTCTATGTGCAAAGGTACAGGATGGATTGAGGTTTTAGGAGCTGGTATGGTAAATAATGAGGTTCTTGAAATGTCAGGATACGATCCTAAGAAGGTACAAGGATTTGCCTTTGGTATCGGAATAGAAAGAGTTGCTATTTTAAAGAATGGTATTGATGATATAAGAAATTTCTACATTAATGATGTAAGATTCTTACGTGAGTTTAAGGAGGTAAAGTAATATGAAAGTTTCATTAAATTGGTTAAAAGATTATATTAATTTAGATAATGTTACAACAGAAGAGCTTTCAAAACTTATTGCCGCTCATGTTGTTGAAATAGAAGAAGAATATAAATTAACTACTGCTACTAACCTTGAGGTTGGTTATGTTTTGGAATGTGAAGAGGTAGAGGGAACTCATCTTCACAAATGTCAAATTGAACTATCTGACGGAGTGTCTCAAATAGTTTGTGGAGCGCCTAATATGAGCCAAGGTAAAAAAGTCATTGTAGCTCGTGTTGGTGCTGTTCTTCCAGGAGATTTTAAGATTAAGGCCTCTAAGATTCGTGGTATTGAATCTAATGGAATGTGTTGTAGCCTACAAGAATTAGGATTTGAAGATAAATATGTACCAGATGAGTTTAAGGATGGTATCTATTTACTACCAGATGATGCACCTGTTGGGTCTAATCCACTAGATTATTTACACCTAAATGATTATGTATATGATTTAGAGCTTACATCAAATAGATCAGATTTATTATCTATTGAGGGAGTAGCCTTTGATGTTGCGGCAACCCTAAGACAAAAAATAGAAGTAAAGAATAATAAACCTAACTTTAAAGATATTAAGAACCCTATATCAGTTAGTGTAGAAACTCCTGATTGTCCTAAATATACTTTAGGTTATGCAAAAGGTGTAAAAATTAAAGAGTCTCCTTCGTGGATGCGTGCTCGCTTAATTGCATCTGGAATTAGACCTATCAATAATGTAGTTGATATTACAAACTATGTATTAATGGAAATGGGACAACCACTTCATTCATTTGATGCAGATAAACTAGGATCAAAGATTGTGGTACGTAACGCAATTGATAAAGAGACGCTAAAGACTTTAGATGATCAAGAAAGATTGCTTACATCTGATGATATAGTAATTACAAATGGAGAAACCCCACTTTGTGTTGCGGGTGTTATGGGTGGTGCTTCAACTGAGGTTACAAATGATACAGTCAATGTAGCACTTGAAGCTGCTTATTTTAGTCCATTAAAGATACGTAAAACTTCACAAAGATTACAATTAAAGAGTGAATCTTCAACTCGTTTTGAGCGTAAAATCGACTATGATAGAGTAGAGCGTGCACTAGATTATGCCCTATACCTTTTAGAAACTTTATGCGGAGCTGAAATTTCAAAAGAAATCGTAAATAATAACCCTAAGAAGTATGAGCCTAAGCATGTTTTAATAACTCTTGATAAAGTAAATAAAGTACTAGGTACAACTATTTCAAAAGAAGAATTAGAGGATATATTTAATGCCTTAGCTTATAATTACAATCTTGTAGATAATACATATGATATAGAAATTCCATCACGTCGTATGGACCTTGAGGATTGGGATCAACATATAATTGAGGATGTCGCAAGAATTTATGGATATAATAATATTCCAACAGTTAATCCTAAAACAAATGATAAGGGTGTACTTACTTTAAAACAAAGACTTGAAAGAAATGTAAGATATATATTATCTGGAATGGGATTAAATGAAACAGTTACATATTCATTAATAAACGAGAAAGATTTAAATAATTTCACAACTTATAAAGCTGATGATATTAAACTTTTAATGCCTATGACAGAAGATAGAGCTGTAATGAGACAATCATTACTTAATGGTGTATGTGAGGCAATAAAATATAATAAGGCTCGTAAGTTTAATGATCTTGCGTTCTTTGAACTTGGAAAAAGATATGATACAACATCAGAAATAAATCTAATTTCAGGAGCCCTTACAGGACTTTATTCAAGATCACTTTGGCAAATGGAGAAAACACCAGTTGATTTCTTCTTAGTAAAAGGAATTCTTGATAATTTATTTGCTCGCCTTGGAGTAGATGATGTTTTGTATAAGAAGGAAACCAATCTTAATAAGAATTTCCATCCAGGAAGATGTGCATCAATTTATTCAAATGATAAATTTGTAGGATTTATCACAGAATTACATCCACGCTTCTTAAAAGATAATGATTATCCAAGAATGGTTGTGTTTGAATTAAATGAAGATGTAATTCTTGAATTATTAAATAAACCATTTAAGTATCAAGCAATAACTAAATTCCCATCTATTGAACGTGATCTTGCGATAGTATGTAAAAAAGATATTGAAGCAGAACAAATTTTAGCATTAATTCGTCAAACAGCACGTAAGACACTTGCTGATTTAAAAGTGTTTGATGTATATGTTGGTGAAAATGTCAAAGACGATGAAAAGAGTATAGCTGTAAAATTAACATTCAATGATTCAACAAAAACACTTGAAGCAGCTGATGTTGATAAAACAATTAATTCGATTTTGAAGAGACTTGAAATGGAATTTGGAGCTACATTAAGATCTTAATAAAAAATAATTTATAATATAAAACCCTAAGCCTGACTATTTAATGATAATGCGTAGGGTTTTATTTTAATTACATTATATAGATAAAAAGTATAATATGTACCCTATAGAAAAGTGCAAAAGAAAAAGTCCAAAGGATATTTTATCTAATAATTAATAAAATATTGACATGATTTCATTTTATATGTGAAGTCGTGTCTTTTTTATCTTGTATAACTAAATTATATCTTTTGGGCTTTTTTAATAATTATGATATAATGGATTTAAGTGGTGATGAATATGGAAACATTAAATAATGAGAAAATTTTAAATGATGATTCTTTAAATGAAGATACTTTATCCTCTAATGTAAAAAGAATTGTTAATAAGGGTGAAATCACTAGAAATGATTTAATTAAACTTACAAAGAATAATTCAATAAGATCAGGATTAAGTTTTTCAGTAATTGGTGTAATAATTTCAATTATTGGAGTGTCTTTATTAGTTTCTACATTGACCAACAATTTCGATGCGAAGTTTTTACCGTATGTATTAATTCCATGTGGTGTAATAATTACTTTATTACCACTTATCTTAGGCCTATTTGCGCCAGTTTTTGTTGATAAACAAAATAGAGCTATCGCAAAAGGATTTAAGTATAAATATCAATTTGATGAAAGTGAAATGGATATAACACTAGATTCTGGTGTTGCGAAGCTTCATCAAAAATTAAATTATCTTTTAATTTATAAGGTTCAATATTTTGATGATGTAGTATGTATATATCTAAATTCATCAGTTGTATATATGTTTAAATTATCAGGATTTGAAAATGATCTTGATAAGAATAAGGTAATGATTAAAATAGATAAAAGTTACAAGGTGAAATAATGAGAAGTATTTATGGATTAAGTTTAGATGACTTAAAAGAATATTTTGTATCAATTGGTCTAAAGCCTTTTAGAGCGACTCAAGTATATGAGTGGGTTTATAGAAAAGGTATAAGATCATTTGATGAAATTACAAATATTAAAAAAGATGTAATTGAAAATCTTAAAAGAGATTTCTCACTTGATCTTTTAGAAGTTGTAACACACCAAGTCGCAACAGATGGTACACATAAGTTTTTATTTAAACTTAGTGATTCAAATTTAATAGAAACAGTTTTGATGCATCATCCTTATGGGTATAGTGTATGTGTTACATCTGAGCTTGGATGTAATATGAGTTGCGCATTTTGTGCATCTGGAATGAAAAAGTGCATAAGAGGCCTTGATGCTTCTGAAGTGGTTTTACAAATTATGTCTTTGGAACATGAAGTAGGAGTAAAGATTACTCATGTAGTAGTTATGGGAATTGGTGAACCATTTGATAATTATGATAATATTATGAAGTTCTTACATATTATTAATAATCCTCATGGGCTTGAAATAGGAGCACGTCATATTTCTGTTTCAACATCAGGTATTGTGCCACGAATCCTAGATTATGCAAATGAAGATTTACAATCAAACCTTGCGATTTCTCTTCATGCGCCAAATAATGAAATACGTTCACAAATTATGCCAGTAAATAAGGCATATCCACTTGAAAAGTTGATTCCTGCGATTAAAGAATATATAAATATTACAAATAGAAGAGTAACTATTGAATATATATTACTAGAAGGAATAAATAATAGTGTTAAAAATGCGCTAGAATTAGCACATTTATTAAAAGGTATGAATGTATATGTAAATCTTATCCCTTATAACGAGGTTAAGGAAAAACCATATATTAAGTCAACACATGAACATACAACCGCTTTTTTTGATACATTAAAGAAGTGTAAGATTAATGTTACACAGCGTTATGAATACGGTAGTGATATAGATGCTGCATGTGGTCAATTAAGAAGTAAGCATATGGAATAGGAGAATTTATGACTAAGGGTCGTGTAATTAATTTAAATGGTGGAAATTATCAAATAATATTAGATGATAAAACTAAAGTTTTAGCTAAGGCTTCAGGAAGGCTTAGATATAAAAAAGTTGATAGTAATTCAGAATTTAATATAAGTACAAATAAGATGTCTAAGAAAACATCTACCACACGAGTAAAACTTAGCCCAAAGGTTGGAGATTTTGTAACTATAGAGATTAATGATGGTATTAACTATATTACAGAAGTTATGCCAAGAAAGAATTCTCTTATAAGACCTGATATATCTAATGTAGATCAAATTATATTAGTATTTGCCGCAAAAGAACCAACATTTAGTTTTTACCTATTAGATATGTTTTTAACAAATATTATAAAAGAAAGTATTACACCTGTAATAATTATATCTAAGGCTGATTTACTTACAGATAGTGAATATGTATCACTTAATCTTAAAATGGATTATTATAGAAAAATGGGATATCAAGTCATGTTTGTAAATTCTTTAAATCTTAAAGAAAGAAGCCAAATCCTTGATATATTAAGAGGTAAGGTATCTGTATTATCAGGGCAGACAGGTGCTGGTAAATCAACACTTATAAATGGAATAATACCAGGATTTAGCCTAAACACAGGCGAAATATCAAAGGCTCTTGGCCGTGGTAAGCATACAACAAGAGAATCTACACTATATTCCTATGAAGATATATTAATAGGAGATACTCCAGGATTTTCTAAATTTGATTTATCATTCTTTGACCTAGATGAGAAAAAAATATCTCATTTGTTCACTGAATTTGATGAATATAAATGTAAATTTAATGATTGTGCTCATCTTAAAAACACACCAGGATGTGGTGTATATGAGGCTTATGTATCTGGTAAGATACTAGATACTAGATACATTAGTTATTTAAAGATGAGAGAAGAAATAATAAAGAATAGAGGTTAATTAAAATGGAAGTTTCACCATCAATACTTACATGTGATTTTTCAAAACTTAAAGATGATTTAAAAGAATTAGAAAAATTAGTAAAATATATACATATAGATGTTATGGATGGAGACTTTGTTCCAAACATAACATTCGGGCCAAAGTTTGTAAAAGATTTTAGAGGATATACACCAAATAACATTTATGATGTACATTTAATGATTTCAAATCCATTAAATTATATAAAACAGTTTAGTGATGCTGGGTCTGATATTATAACATTTCATGTTGAATCTAAATCTCCTGTTAAAGAGACTATAAATGAGATTAAAAAATATAATAAACTTGTAGGGCTATCTATTAAACCAAAAACAGATGTAGAGGATATTAAAGAATATTTAAGTGACTTGGATTTAGTGCTTGTAATGTCTGTTGAACCTGGGTTTGGTGGACAAAAGTTTATGCCATCGGCAGTAGATAAAATAAAAGAGTTGTATGAGCTTAGAAAAAATAATGGTTATCATTATTTAATTGAAGTTGATGGTGGAGTTAATGCTGATACTGTTAAATTATGTAAGGAAGCAGGAATTGATATAGTAGTTGCGGGATCTTACGTAATGAATGCAGAAAATCGAAAAGAAAGAATAGATAATTTATTAAAATAAAATTATAATGCAAAAAGGCTAATTTTAAAATTAGCTTTTTTTAATAATTATATACCTAACTCTTGACAAAGTTCGCTATTATTATTATTATTGGGTGGACTAATGATGATTTAAAGTATGATGGAATTACATACCTAGATTAATGGAGAGATAAAATGATAAAATTCGAGAGTGTTTGTGTTGAGGTATCTGATGGAAGAGAAAAAAGATTAATAATAGATGATTTAAGCATAACACTTCCTAACAGAGGTCTAATTGGATTAATTGGAAATAGTGGAAGTGGAAAATCTACAATATTTAATTTAATTTCACATGAAATAGTAAAAACATCAGGTAAAATATATGTTAATAATTATGACTTTGATACTATAAGTGAAAATGATGTGAATGTTTTGAAAAAAAATGTTGTAAGCTATATTTCACAGGAGGCTGAATTATATAATGATTTAACATTTGAGGAAAATGTTAATGTCGTTTTAGCTATAAGCGGTATTAAAAAAGAAGATGTTTTAGAAGAATATGAAAAATATCTTAAACTTCTTGGACTTGAAAAACTAGTAAATGAGAAAATTTCTAATCTTTCGGGTGGAGAAAGACAACGTCTTGCGATTTTTATTAATGTATTAAGAAAAACAAAAATATTGTTATCCGATGAGCCTACAAGTTCCTTAGATGATAAAAATTCACGTATTGTATTAAGTGCATTAAAAGAAATTTCAAAAGATAAATTAGTTATAGTATCAAGCCATAATGTTTCTTTATTAAAAGAATATACTAATGCCTATTTTACTTTAGAATACGGACACATTGTAGAAAATACAGTAGAGAATATAGAAAATAACGAAATAGTTTCTATTCTTGATAAAAAGCCATATAATTTTTATATGGTAGGGAAAAAATTATTATATCATCAAAAATTCAGAAGATTCTTTTCAAGCCTTATGCTAACACTTTCAATGATATTTATGATAACAACTTTATTTAATGTATCTTTTAATAAATACGATTTTATGTCTTATGCATACAATAAATATCGTGAAAATTATATTGTTTTATCTGACAATTATTCTTTAAGTGATAACACATTAAAAAGTTTAGATGTAAAAGGTTTAAAAAACAAGCATGATTATTATTATAATTGTAATATTGTTACCTATGATGATGTTTTTTCTAACAAAAAAGAAAATGCATTTATAAGAAATGTTATTATTGATACAACTCTAAAAGATAACGATATTATGATTACTGATTTTTTATATAACGAAATGATTGAACATGATATGACTTCGTTAAAAGTTCGTGATATAAATTTAAATATAATTAATAAAATCCCTACAGAGTATAAAAAATATCAGAATTTAGATGGTGAGAATAAGAGTGTTTATAGAAACTATCCTTTATTGTCGTTTTATAATGCGGTAATGAATAAAAATACATTTGACTCTCTTAAAAAAGGCGTTTTAGGGACATTCATTTATAATGATGAGATGGTTAAAACGTATAATATTAATACATTTGAGGCAGAATATTCACTTATCACAGGAAATGAGACACTAGGTAAATATGAAATAGGTGTAGATGTAAGATTTTTATGGTTAATATCTGACAACCATATGGATAATTATGAGGAATATATAGGCAAGACGGTTAATATATCTATTGGTGATAAAAGTTATGAATTTACAATTAAGATGATATTTGCTGGTGATAATAACGCACAAGTTTATTTTTCAAACTCTTTTTTGAAAGATATGAGCCTTGATGTTAGTGATGCCATGCCTTCTTTTAAAGTTAGTTCATCTAAAGAAATGAAAAAAGTAATTGAATATGCAAAAAATAAAGATCTTGAGCTTATAAATCCATATACCTCTGATATTGAATCTACCGCTAATCAGTATTTAGGGACAAAAAAAGTTTCAAAGTACATATTATTAATAAGTACATTATTATTCATAAGTATTACAATTTATTTAAATGTAACATTAATTAAAAGTAATAGTAGGTCAATTGGAATTTTAAAAAGATATGGATGTAGTAGAAGATACATTTCAAAACTATTATTAGTAGATGGACTTACAATAACATTTATTACAATAGTGTTATCGATTGCCTCATATGTGACATATTATGTGCTTAATAATCAAGCTATTATTTATAATACAATATTTGGCAAATATACTTTACCATCGCATTGGTGGATAACAATTATTTTTGCGTTTGTTGTGCTAATTGTAGAATTATTCTCGCTTATGATAAATATTAATTTGTTAAAGAAAAAAGATAATAAAAAATTATTAAAATCATTTTAAAATAAAACATGGAGTAGTTATTTGACTATTCCATGTTTTTATATTTATGAATGTATTCAACTTTATATTTTTTATGGAAATAAAAAAAGAAGATTTAAAAAAATCTTCCCTTTAAAACGCAAAAAATCGGTTTTACCCGATTTGCGTACATTAGGCTCTATTTAAGTTTCCCTTCTTTAAAGCTTTTGCAGAAACCTTAACCTTCTTAATGTTTCCATCTTCATCCTTAATATGAACAGTTTGAAGGTTAGCCTTCCAAGTACGACGGCTAGCATTTAAAGCGTGGCTTCTCTTATTACCAAATGTAGTTGTTTTACCAGTTACATAGCACTTTGCCATAACGATCTACCTCCTTAAAGCTATAATTTTATAATCAAGCCCCTCTATTTTATCATAACTAGAAATAAAATCAATATATTTTTGAAAAAACATTCAATCTTTTGATTTTTAATTTAAAACTATATATTTAATGCTGTGTAATATGTAAAAAATATTTTACATTTTAAGTTTATATGATATAATATTTTGTGTGTAGTGCCTACATGGCCTATTTGACTTTTGAAATGCGATATGATATATTTTATAGGGTCAGTAATTATTGATTAGTATAGGAGGGCATTTTTATGTCTGTTAGTGCGATTAATAGTCAATTACTAAAGAAAATGGTAATTAACGGCGCAATTAATTTAAAGAACCAACATAAAGAAGTAGATGCTTTAAATGTTTTCCCAGTACCAGATGGAGATACTGGAACAAATATGCAAATGACTATGATGTCTGGTGTAAATGAGATTTCTAATTCGGAGACTACGTCAGTAGTTGATTTATCAAAAACTTTTTCTAGAGGATTATTAATGGGAGCTCGTGGTAATTCAGGAGTTATCCTATCTCAATTTTTTAGAGGTATATATTTAAAATTAAAGGAAATTGGAAAAGCTGAAATTAATTTAGCTGATTTCACACAATGCTTGGTATCAGGATATGAGGTTGCATACAAGGCTGTTATGGAGCCTGTAGAAGGAACTATTTTGACTGTCGTAAGAGAATCTGCTGTATATCTTGAGAAACAAGAGGCATTAGAAGATTTAGAGGATTTACTTGAGGTATATATTAATGAAGCTAAGAAGTCTTTAGCTAATACTCCAAATTTACTTCCAGTATTAAAGGAAGCAGGAGTAGTAGATTCTGGTGGAGCTGGTTTTGTTAAGGTAATCGAAGGAATGCTTATGGCTGTTAAGGGAGAAATGCTTGAGATTCAAACTGAATCTAAGGCTGAAGGTTCTAAGTTCCCTTATGAAATGACTTTAAAGATTGAACTTAAGTACCCTAATAGATTTAACCTAGATTCTACTAAGGCATCTTTAGAAGCTCTTGGAGATAATATTTCAATTAATAAAAATGATAAATATTTAGATGTTAAAATTAATGCTGAATTCCCAGGTAAGGTATTAGAGTTATGCCAAAAGAATGGTGAATTTGTAAAAATTTCTGTTAATTGTCTTAATGCTAAAGTTTCTGAGGAAACTCCTGTTGTTGAAGAAAAACAAGAACATAAAACATATGGAATTATTTCTGTATGCTTTGGAGAAGGTATAAAAAATACTTTCCAAGAACTTGGATGCGATTATATTATTGATGGTGGACAAACTATGAATCCATCAACAGAAGCATTCTTAAAAGCTGTAGATGCAGTTAATGCTGATAGTATTATTATTATTCCAAACAATTCGAATGTAATACTTGCGGCTGAACAAGCAGTAAAATTATGTAAAAATAAACAAGTTGCGGTATTAAAGGCTAAAACTATAGCTCAAGGATACGCATCATTAATGGTATTTGATTCAGAAGCTAAGTTTGAGGATAATGTATCGCAAATGCAAGATGCAATTAATAACGCAAAATCAGGAGAAATTACTTATGCAGTAAGAGATACTGAAATTAAGGGCGTAAAGATTTCTAATGGAGATTACATGGGTATTGTTGGCGGAAATATTACTATTTCTGTTAAGGATAAGATGGATGCTTCTAAGAAACTTGTTGATTCTATGATTGATCTAGATTCTACAGTATGTACAATATTCTTTGGTAAAGATGTTTCTGAAGATGAAGCACAAAAACTTGCAAATTATGCACAAAGTCTAAATGAAGATATTGAAATAGAACTTATCGATGGTGGACAAGATATTTATTCATATATCGTATCTGTTGAATAATTAATCAATTAGGTATTAAATAATAAAGGTTGGTTAAATCCAACCTTTTATTTTTAAATGTTTGGAGGTGTAGGTATGTTATCAGATTCTATTGAGACTATTAAAGGAATAGGAGATAAATATCAAAAAATATTAAAAGATAATAATATTTACACTAAAGAGGATTTAATAAGATTTATTCCTAAAAGTTATAATGTTTATAAATTATGTGATATAAATTATATAAATGAAGATATAAATGTTACTGTAGAAGGGGTAATGTTATCT
>CAVAQB010000031.1:0-52482 GCA_963590725.1 Anaeroplasmataceae bacterium
TATTTGTTTTCAATGATTATACATTTCGGTGCAAGTAAAATTTTCGCAAAATAATCCGCTAACCTTTCTTCATCTTTGTTATATTTTTCTTCACCACACAAAATATGTTTTATCTCATGTGCAAGTGTATATCTTTGACGCGCAATACAATTAAAATCATTAATATAAATTATGTATTTTATAGTCCCATCTGATAGATGTTCTACAACAGTATATCCTTTATCTAAAGGATCTTTACTTTTAATATATTCTAATTGTTCATTATTTAAAGATGAATAATAAACTATTTTAGCATTCAAAATATTAGTTGCAATTTTAAAGATATCAAGTGGAAAACTATACAAATTATAATCACTTAAGAATTCAAGAGCAAGTTTATCCATTCTTTCAAAATCTTTGCCATTAACCATTATTTATCACCAAATAATAATTTTAATAGTTCCATTTTTTCTGTATCAGACAAATCAGCTCTATTACGCATAATAATATTTCTTGTTTCTACATACGGGTTTTCTTGATATTGATTATTCTCACCTCCTAAAAGATAAGTTTCATTAACACCTAAAGATTTTGAAACATTAATAACTATATCAAGGCGTGGGGTAGATGCACCTTTTAAGTATCTGCATAGCGTTGCTTCAGATACTCCACTCATCTTTGATAATTCTTTTTGATTAATGTTTTTCTTAGACATTAATGCTTTTACTCTTGTTGCAAATTCAGTCATAAGCACACCTCCATTACACTTACTTCTAAATGCAATTATATTAAATTTCATTTTAAAATTGCATCGTTTATTTTTGAAATAATATTTTTTTTTAAAAGTTGTTGCGCTTTAACGCAACCACTCTATTTTCATTATTTAATATCTTCAACAATGCAAATAAATCCATTATTTATTATTAGCGCTTCTAGTATCGCTCTTAGAACCTTTAAGTATTGCGAAAATCAATACATTAGAATGTAATATTACTAAATTTATGGCAATAGATTATTTAATTGTCATTATTTGTTTTTCAATAACCTTTGTATATTATAATTAAAAAATAGTTTCACATAAAAATTTTGTGAAACTACTTCTTTCTATATTATTTTTTTAAATAAACATCAAGTTTATCATAAGGAATCTCAATGTCATTTTTATCAAAAGCTTCTTTTACTTCTTCTAATAGATAGAAATGAACATCCCAATAATTTTCTTGCTTACACCATACACGGCATGTAAGATCTAACGAAGAATCCCCGTAATTTGAAACTCTGCAGAATGGTTTAGGATCAGTAAATATCAATTCATTTTTCTTACAAATATCCATTATTAAAGCTTCAGCTTTTCTAAAGTCTCCTTCGTACGAAATTGGGAATACTTCATCAACACGACGAGTATCTTTAACAGATTTATTCGTAATAACGCCATTCGCAAGTATTCCATTAGGTATCATATTTATAACGTTATCAGGTGTTACAACTTCAGTATAAAATAATCTAATATTTTCAACTGTACCACATTTACCTTGTGCTTCAATAAAATCGCCTATTCTAAAAGGACGAGTAAGAAGAATAAGTATTCCACCAGCAAAGTTAGATAATGCTCCTTGTACTGCAAGACCAATACCTACAGAACATGCAGCAATTACCGCTGATATAGATGCTGTTTCAATTCCTATATATCCTAAGAACATTAAAAATATTAATACTTTTAATACTTTAGATATTACACTTTGAAAAACCTTAGATATTGTTGTATCAGCATTTTTCTTTACAAGAATCTTATAGAATTTCTTACATATAATATCAACAATTTTTATAGCAATAAGCATTACAATAAATGCAAGTATTATTCTTACACCTTTTGTAGTAGCCCATTCTTTAACGTCTTCCCACTTTTCAAGCCACCAATCTTTAGAGGTTATATCAACCTTAGTTTTAGTGCTTGTAGCATTTTCAGTAGTTGCCTCTGATGCTTCTTCCATTAATTTAATTGTCGCATAATTTAACGAAAACATAAAAATCTCCTTTTTATAACATAATAAAGGCTAAGGTTACCCTTAAGCCTTTATTTTAATTTTTCATTATAATCCTAAATATTCATGTGCATTGTTGTAGCAAATATCTTCAACAATTTGTCCAAGAGTATCAAGTTCTGATGCAGGATATTGTCCTGATTCTACTAAATTACCAAACATTTGGCAAAGTAGACGTCTATAATATTCATGACGAGGGTATGCTAAGAATGAACGAGAGTCAGTAAGCATTCCAACTGTTTGAGAGATTAATGCAACTTGCATCATAGTTTCCATATTTTGTCTCATTCCATCTTGTTGATCTAAGAACCACCAAGCAGTACCTACTTGAACACGATTCTTAACTCCTTCCTTTTGGAAGCATCCAGCAAGAACCATTAATGCATAATTATCACGAGGATTTAAATCGTATAAAATAGTCTTTGGAAGAGAATCCTCTGCATCTAAAGCTCCAAGTAATTGAGAAAGTTTCTCCATATATACTTGGTCCTCAATTGCGTCAAATCCAGTATCAGGTCCAATTTTCTTAAGCATTGACTTAGAGTTATTTCTTAAAGCTCCAATATGGTATTGTTGTACCCAACCATGCTTATAATATTCCTTACCTAGGAATACTAAAATATATCCTTTATACTTATCCTCTTCTTCAGCAGTAATAGGCTCGTTCTTTAATCCCTTAAGATAAATAGCGTTAACCTCTTCCTTAGTAGCTTTAGCATAGTGAACTACATCTAATGCATGGTCTGATAATCTTGATCCCATTGAATGGAAGAAATCAATTCTTTCAGCTAAAGCCTTAGTTAAAGCATCAACTGAATCAAGCTTATATCCTACAACCTTAGATAATTGTTCTACCCAAGATCCAAACCAATCAAGTTCAACATTAATTGCCTTATCAGGACGGAATGCAGGACGAACATCAACTTTTAAAGTTTTATCCTCTTTCATTAATTTATGATAATGAAGATCATCAACTGGATCATCTGTAGTACAAACAACCTTAACGTTGAACTTATCCATCATCTTACGAGCAGTAAGTGTTTCAAGAGTCTTATTTGCAGAATTCCAAATTTTATCAGCATTCTTAGTATTGATAATATCTGTAATTCCAAAATATCTTTGCATTTCAAGATGTGACCAATGATATAGAGGGTTTCCTACGAAATAAGGCATAGACTCTACGAATTGATCAAACTTTTGACGATCAGACTCTTCTTGGCTCTTTCCAGGAACATTTCCTGAAATTGAATCTTCAGAATATCCTCTTGCACGAAGAGCTCTCCACTTATAGTGGTCTCCATATCTATCTCCAGCACCTAACCAAACCTCAGCTAAATTACGGAACTTCTTATCCTCATAAATTTCCTTTGGTTGTAAATGGCAGTGATAATCAATAATAGGCATTTTTTCAGCATGCTCATGATATAATTTCTTAGCTGTTTCAGTAGTTAGTAAGAAATCTTTATCCATAAAATTTTGCATATTTTATATCTCCTTTTCCTTTTATAGAGTTACTCCATCCTTGAAAATCGAAATTTCACGGAAGTTGTTTTTCTCATTTTGAGTTTGCTTCTTTCCAGATGCAACATCACATATTAAATCAATAAAGTTTTCTAGTAATTGATCCATACCCATCTTGTCTACAAGATCACCGGCATTGAAATCAATCCAATTCTTTTTCATAGTCGCAAGTTTAGTATTTGTAGCAACCTTAACTGTTGGGACAAATCCTCCAAATGGTGTTCCTCTACCTGTAGTAAATAAAACCATTTGGCATCCTGCTGCCGCAAGAGTTGTAACGGCCATAAGGTCGTTTCCTGGAGTAGTGATTAAATTCAATCCCTTTTCCTTAACTCTTTCACCCATTGCTAGAACTCCATTAACCTTTGAAGCTCCACCCTTTTGAGTACATCCTAAAGACTTATCCTCAAGAGTAGTAATTCCTCCAGCTTTATTACCTGGAGATGGGTTATCATAAATAACTTGATGATGTGACTTGAAATAATTCTTAAAATCATTTATCAACTTAACAATTTTTTCAAAAGTTTCCTTATCCTTAGCACGAGCCATTAATAATTTTTCTGCTCCAAACATTTCAGGAACTTCTCCAAGAATTGTTGTCGCATCATTAAGTGATAGGAAGTCACTGAATCTTCCAAGAAGTGGGTTAGCAGTGATTCCTGACATACCATCAGATCCACCGCACTTAAGTCCAATACGAAGCACTGAAAGAGGCTTTGTAACTCTCTTATCATTTTTCATCTTATCGTAAAGTTTCTTTAATAACTCTACTCCAGTTGATACTTCATCCTCAACTTCTTGAGATACTAAGAATTCAGTTCTATCTTCATCATATTCACCAAGAGTTTCTTTAAATTTAGAAACTTGGTTTTCTTCGCATCCTAGTCCTAAGACTAGAACTCCACCGGCATTAGGGTGTTTTACCATATCTTGAAGGAGTGTTCTTGTAAGTTCAAGATCTCCTCCCATTTGTGAGCATCCAAATGGATGTTGGAATGTATAAATTCCATCAATTTCCGATGTATCATATTTGGCTTTAAATTGCTCAATAATATCACGAGCCATACCAGAAACGCATCCAACTGTTTGAACAATCCAAAGTTCATTTCTGATACCATACTCACCGCTCTTACGAGGGTATACATCAACTGTTCTATCAGACTTATATCCAAGAACAGGTGGATAAGATGGCTCATACTTATACTCAATTACATCATCAAGATTAGTTGCGACATTTTGAGTATGAACATGCTCACCAGGCTTAATATCCTTTGTAGCATGTCCAATTGGTGAACCATACTTCATAATATTTTCTCCACAAGCAATAGGCTTTAATGCTACTTTGTGAGCTTGTGGAATGTCCTCTAATAATGTAACTCCTTCAACTATTTCACCTTTCTTAAAAGGTCTTAGTACTACGGCTACATTATCAGTTTGGTGTATTACTATATAATCGTTCATTTCATCACCCTTAATTAATACGATATCATCGTATACTTTCTTAAATAATTATTACTTAACAATTTCAGTTAAAGCTTCACGCATTGGCTTAGTTTCAATTGCGTATACTGCATTTGTAACATAATCTGTTACACCTGCATATGTGTTAAGATCAACTTCCCAGTGATCCTTCATTCCAAGTGTATCCTTTACAATTTTCTCAACAGATGCCTTAGTTCCGTCGAATGAAGCCCATTCATTCTTAAAGAAATCAATAAACTTAGGATCATCATTTAATGCGATTGTAGTATTATTGATTGTTCTTTCACCCTTATAGAAAGCAATAAGTGCTGCAAGTCCGAATAATGCATGGCTTGGGAACTTACCCTTTTCTAATGTTTGAAGAACTGTAGGTAATACTCTTGTCTTATACTTAGTTACTGAGTTTAAAGCGATAGACATTAATTCATGACGTACATATGGGTTCATATAACGTTCAAGAACTGAATTAGAATATGCAATCATTTGATCTTCTGGAATATCAATTGTAGGAATTACTTCATTGAATATAAATTCCTTAACAAATTTTCCTAATTGAGGGTCTTCAACAGTCTCTCTTACTGTATCAATTCCTGCAAGGTATGATACTGGTACAAGTGTTGTATGAGATCCGTTAAGGATCTTAACCTTTCTTTGCTTATAAGGTACAATTGAATCTACAAATAATACATTAAGGTTAGCCTTCTCAGTTGGGAACTTAGCCTTTAATGCCTCTAAGTTCTTCTTAGCCTCATCCTTGTTCTCAACAGTTTGAGCATCAATACACCATAAGTGGAAGATTTCTCCTACAACCATATTATTATCTTGGTATCCAAGAGCTGTTTGGAATTCTTCAGCCTCATTACGAGGGTATCCTGGAACGATACGGTCAACTAGAGTATTATAGAACTTGTTCTCTGTAACCATCCAGTTAATAAACTTCTCATCAAGTTTATTATTCTTAGCTTGTTCAACAAGAACTTTCTTTAATTCTTTTCCATTATAATCGATTAATTCACATGTGATAATGAATAATCCCTTCTTACCAAGTTCATATCTCTTCTTTAAGAATGCTAAAAGCTTTCCAGGGTATGACTTAGGACATACTGTAAGATCTGTATCAGTTGGATCAAATGCAATTCCAGCCTCAGTTGTATTAGAAATTACAAATTCTAAATCATCTGATGCAGCATATCCAAGATACTTATCATATTGTTCAAATGGATTAATGAAATCTTGTAAGCACTTGATAACCTCATTTTCTCTTACTGCCTTTCCATTTTGTAATCCTTGTAAATATAATGTATATAAACCATCAGCTTGCTCAAGCTCTTTGCAACGTCCAAATGGCATTGGTTGTACTACAACAACACCTGCATTGAAATCTGTTGCCTTATTAGTTTGATTTACAATCCAGTCAATGAATGCACGTAAGAAGTTTCCTTCTCCAAATTGCATGATTTTTACTGGCTTTACTTCTTTCTTATTAACTTCGTTAATTAATGGTAAATTTTGTACGTTTGACATTTTATTTTTTCCTCCGAATTTTGTTAAAATCATTGCGATTATACCATTTATAATTTTATCACACTAGCATTTTTTAGTCAACAAAACCGAATTATCTTTAGTTAATTAAAAAAGTATATTAAATTATAAGGCGTGGGTTAATTTATTTATAGTTATATACGGCATCGAAATTAAGAACATTTTTTCAATTAGCGAATTTTACTTTACTTAATATTTTATCAATAAATAATGAACATACAGACACTAATAATACTACCAATAATATAAATATAACAAGTGACATAAAATAATATCTAATATCAAAAATTATAGTATTAGAGAAAACACCAAATAGAGTAATATTTTCATTTGTTTTTAATGAAATAATCAATGATAACACAAAACTTACAGCAATTGAAATTATAACTGGAGGAACTAAAATCATAATATTTTGTATTAATGTGTATAATCTTCGTTCTTTTTTTCTAATCCTATTGCCTGACACATATCTAAAAAGCGAATTTGAGTTTCTTCAATATATAAAATTATATGCAATAAATTTAAAATACTTATAAAAAGGATAAATATTGATACCCCAAATAAAGCATATTGAAAAATTGATAGGCCCGGATCTATTTTAATATAATATCTAGATAAATCACACATATCTAATAATTTACCGACTCTGTTTGATTCTTCAAAATTCATATATTTTAAATATTCTAAAACAATTTCCCCGTTTTGGCTATCTAAACTTCCGGTTGGCTCATCTGCTAGCGCTCGTGCAATACACACTCTTTGTTTTTCTCCACCTGAAAGATTTGATACAAGCTTATTTGCTTTATCGTCTAGCGATACTTTTTTTAATAATTCATGTACTCTTACATCGTATTCCTTTTTCTTTTTGCCATTAATAATTAATGGAATTGATACATTCTCATAAGCAGTAAACGAAGGTTCTAAATAAAACATTTGAAATATATATCCAATATTTTTATTTCTAAAAGCTGATCCTTCTTTATCAGTCATTTCCGAAAAGTTCACATTATCAATTACTATTTTTCCACTTGTTGGATTATCTAATCCACCAATTAAATTTAATAATGTTGTCTTTTCTGAGCCAGACATACCAAGAATCGAAATAAATTCGCCATCATTAATAGTTATATTAATTTTATCTAGGGCTGTTGTTTCATTTCCCCCACTAGAATAAATTTTTGATACATTGTCAATTAAAATAATATTTTATCCATTAAATCCTATTTTGATAACGACAGCATAGTCGATGTGTATCTTGTATGTTCATCATTATCCCACTTCAATTCCCACATATTTTGCGTTTCTTTTGAAACACCTACATAAACTTTTACATTTTGATTTTTCCAATTATCATCAAAATCTCCAGAAGCAACATATCTAATAACAAATTCATTATTATGTATATTAGCAAGATTTGATTCGAAATAAAAAGTCACATTTGTTAACTTGTTATTTTACTACTTCCTCCTAAAGAATACTTACAACCTGTTATCCATGTATGATGTATCATCATAAACAAATATATGTTGATAGCCTTTATCAACTTCTTTCATTTCAAGTTCTATTTCAACTACTAACGTTCTATATCCATCAGAATATAAACGATCTAAATCATATTGGCCATCATATAAATCATTAAATCTTATGGAATCATACCCTTGTTTAAATCTTCCTGAATCAGTTATTTTATATTCGGAAGTTCGAACACTTTTATGATTAAAATAATCGAGTGCCAAATCTAAATTTACTTTGTATTCATCAATCTCACTTTTAGGACTAATATCTATCGACAATAAAATAATTAAAAATATAGTGCAAATAATTATAAACATTTTTCTTCTCATAGTATTTCTCTCTCTTTTCGATTTAGTACAGCACATTGTTAATAACATTGCAATGAAGCTAAAAATAGATTATATGCTTCAAATCGATGAAGAATTAAAGCTTGCTTATGAATTACTTCATGAATATAGAAATTTCAATGATTCAGCTACAATTCTTAATGCTGCTTTGTGGCTAGATGAGCTTATTTTGAAATTTCAAAATTCTATGATCCCTAAATATATTCCAGCTTAGAAGCTTCTTAAAAATTGGAAAACAGAGATTATTAATTCTTTTAACATCTATAATGGTAAAAGAATATCTAATGGGCCAATGGAAAGAGCTAATAGAGATATTAAAACTATATTTAGGCTATCCTTTGATTCAAGAAATTTTGAACGAATGCGAAATAGAATTATGTATGTTATAAATATAGATGCACCAATTCTTTATCGAAAAAATCTCATACTAATAAACGCAATTATCCATCACGTGGAAAATATAAAAAGCAATAAATTTGGTCTTCAACAAAAAAAAGGAGTAAGCATCAGTTGACACCTACTCCTTCTAATTTAAAGAACCCAAATTTTATTTGTGATATGTTTCATTATTATTAATTTTAAATGCTCTATAAATAGCTTCCATTAGAATTAACTTCATTAGCTTATGTGGGTATGTCATTCGTGAAAAGCTCAATTTATAATCTGCCCTTTTAATAACATCTGGTGATAGTCCAAGTGATCCACCTATAATAAAAGTTATTGTACCTGCCTTATATGCAAATATTTGGTCTATTTTTTTAGCAAATTCTACAGAATCAAGCATTTCTCCATTGAGATCTAAGGCAATCACATAAGAATTTGGGTTAATATTTTTTAATATTTTTTCTCCCTCAACTCTTTTAACCTCATTGCATAAAGCTTCTATATTCATATCCTTTATTGGTTCATCATCTAAAGTTTTTTCTTCGATTGTACAATATTTACCAAGCCTTTTTTTATATTCAGCAATTCCATCTTTAAAATAAGATTCTTTTATTTTTCCAACACTTATTATTTCTATTTTCATATATCATACACCTCTGTTGGAAGTTGATTTGTGTATACAAACTTAACATTCGATACATCAAGAGAATATTCAGTATATATACGTTTAGCTTCACTTTCTATAATATTCCAAAGATTACATTCCTCTGATATATGTGCATAAAATACTAAATGTGTTTTATCACCCATAATATGTGATAAAAGTTCTAGTCCATCCTCATTTGATAAATGTCCTGTATCACCAAGAATTCTTACTCTTGTTTCATAAGGGCGAGATGACGTCATTAAAAGTTCAGGGTCATGGTTTACTTCCATAACATAGCAATCTGCATTAGATAAAAATTCATAAAATGCAGTTGGTACATAGCCTGTATCTGTAATATATACAATCTTACTTTCACCGCACTCAACTCTATAGCAACACGGTTCATAAACATCATGGAATGTAGGAAATGATTCAATATGGATGTCATTAATATCAAAAGATTCTTTTTGACCAATAATTCTTATATCATTATTATTTATAATTTCATTTCCATGGCTTCTTTCTAATATACCTTTTTTAGTACCTTTTGTCATATAAATAGGGCACTTATATTTTTTAGATATTTGGAAAAGTCCTGATATATGGTCTACATGCTCATGTGTAATAAGAATTCCATCAAAAGATGGTTCAATACTATTTTCTGTAAGATATAGAGTTAATCTTTTGCAAGATATTCCTGCATCTATTAAAATTTTAGTTTTCTCTGATTGAATAAGGCACATGTTGCCTTTAGAACCAGATGCAATCATTGAAATTTTCATATTATTCACCAAAATGATTATACCATAACGCTATAAAAAAAGGATGTATTTTTCAATACATCCTAATCTTTTTATTTCCAATTGAATTCATAATCAATTGACCAATCATACTTTGTAGTATCTAGCCAATCAGTATAAAGCGCATACTTTGAAGTATCATATCCTGTTATAGCTCGTTTAAGAGTTCCTACATATAAATCCTTCTTATTTGAATCATCTGTAAATGATAAATCCTTAAGTTCATATGTTAAATACTTCCAGTTGCAGAAATTTGTTGAAGTATATTGAGTAACGGCACCAGCAAATAATGTTTGAATTGCAGTGTTAACAGATGTCTTCAATAATGTATGAGATCCCATTACTGTTTCTTCATAGAAATATACAAATAGTTGAGATGCAGAAGCCTTGTCAGTATCACTATATCCATTAGCATAGATTACATACTCTGGATCATCGTCATCATCTTCTTCACCATCTGCATCGTCTGGAATTAATACCACTTCTAAGTGTTCATATTGATTATATTCATCGCTTGATGATGCTTTTGTATCTGATGATGCTAAGAATTTTGCAGAATCGACCTCATCTGTTCCGTAAATGTTTAATAAGTGATATCCATATGTTGTCTTACATAGTGCATCTATTGATGAGATAGTATCAGAGAATTCGAAGCATCCTTTTTTATCCATTACTGTTTCATCAAATGTTCCATCAATAACCTTATCATATAATTCTTTAGTTCTTTCTGAGAATGCCTCTACATAATTTGAAGCACTAAACTCATCAATAGTAGATAAGTCTTCAGTAGTTAATACTATTGGGAATTCACTCTTTAAATCATTCCAATAAACATCTTTACCTGTTGTATATGATAATGATGCAATCTTATAGTTGTTTTCATAAGCTTCTACAATATACTTAAATGCTTCTGTTACAGTTTTTGATATAGTTAATATCTTAACCTCAGAAATAATTGCATTAGATATATTTAGAATGCTCTTATCAAATTCATCAACTAGTGTAGAATCAATTTCAGCTAAAGCTTCCTTATAAGCATCAGGATCTGAATATGTTCCTGTGTAATCTTCATCAACAGAAATTAATATATGCGAAATATCTGCACTAAAGTAATTATCATAAATTGTTGAATAAATATCCCTAAATTGTGTAAATAGTTTTGATTCAGTATCAAATGTATTATTAGAAGCAACAGGATTTCCAAAATAAGTATTAAGCTTAGATAAAATCATAGAAGCTTTCTTTTCTTCTAAAACCTCAGTTTTACTTGTAACACCATACTGTATTTCAAGATATGTTGCTAATCCAAGTTTTTTAGAAATGTCTTTCTTGCCTTTATTATACTTTTTAATCTCAGATGTAAGAGAAGCACTATAGTCATCATATTCATCATCATCTATTAAAGAAGCAATCTTTGATAATGATAGTGCCCATTTATTCTTTAAATATTCAACAGCTGTTGAAGTACCATTAGATTTTTCAAGCTTTTCATATAAGTCTTGTGGTGTATAAGTATATTCATCACCATTATATGAAATTTTATAAATATAATCTTTACTTGAAGTTTTAGTATAACTAAAGTCGTCATAATCTTTCTTGAAATAATATCCCATTAATGGATCATAGAATTCAATGTCATCATTGTCAATTATTTCTTGAATTCTATCCTCAACAAGTTTTGTTACAAGTGTTGATAGGCTCTTGTTTTCAACTATATACTCAAGCATTGTATCATAAACAGTTGTTCCATCTCCAGGCTTTTGATCAGCCTCAGGTAGGTTTTCCCACTCAACTTCTTCTTCACCTGATATACGATATACAAGATAATATGTACCTCCAAGATTAAATGGTTCATCTAAATATTCTCCATCTTCCATTTCAGTAAACATTTCTTGAACTTGTGCGGAATAATTTGCAGTAAATCTATTCTTTTTCTTTGTAATAGATAGATTTGTATCCTCAGATTCTAAATAGTTATCTATTGTAAGCTTTTCATCAGTTGCATTTTTAAGATTATATATCTTTAAATAATCAGCAATAGTATTAGTAGAACTTACACTGCTACTTCCTATAGCTTTTTGCATAATACGAGTAGCTTGAGCCTTAGATGCGAACTTAATTACAATACCGCGATATTTTCTAAATGATTTACCATATGAATAATAATAGTCTCTTATATCTTCATCTTCAATATAATAATCATTTTCTCCAACGCCCTTAACATATTTATTCTTATAATAATATTTTGAATCTGGGTTTTTGATTTGCTCTTTAGCATAATTTTCCATTGCAATGTCAAATACATATGATTCATAGAATGCTTCTGGGAAATTTGCTACAAATTGATCATCACCCTCACTATCTTTAGCGAATGTGATTGAAATTGCTTTAATGTCGGATGCAGTATAATATGTACCATCATCCTTCTTTGTACCATTATTGAATAATGTATCTACATATTCATCAATCTTAGCATTTTTTTCTTTATCTGAAAGTTTTTTGTAAGATGCAACAGTAGATGTACCATATATAGCATTAACAACATTACTATTAATTTGATAATACTCTTTTGGATGTTCAGTTTCAGAGTATGAGAAATACTTATCGTTAGTTAGAACATCTTTAAATAGTTGTTCCTTAATATTTTTAAGGACCTCACTATATCCATTATTTCTCATTAAATCATATAAATGTTTTTTAGAAATAGATGCATCATTAAGTGTTGCATAAGTATCAGTATCTTTTAATGTACCATATGGTGTAGTTGAATTAATATTACTTTTTCCACATGATGCAAGTGCCATAGTAGAAACTCCTAAGATGGCAAGTGATAGCATTGTCTTTTTCATATTTATTCACCTTCCCCTAGAGTTAATACTGTATTCCACCAACCATCAAATAGGTAGGCTTCATCTTCGTCAGTTAAATATTCATCATCTTGACGTTTATTAATATCCATTACATTTGTAAGTCTAGTATTATTATCTGTGTTTGCAAATGTAATTGATGAATTAAGTGATTTTTTAAATAGTAATTCACGTTGAGTCGCAGTTCCTGTGTATTTTTCATATACTGGCATAATAAAATCTGTAATATATGTTTGAATACTTGATGGGAAGAATGATGAAGTTTGGTAATTTAAGTATTCATAGATGAATAGCATAATTTGGTTAATTGATGCTTCACTTTCTGAATCATTATAAATATTATCAATTGTTTGTTTTACATCATCATATTCAATCTTAATATTTGTAAATCTTCCATTTACATCATCAACAGCCTTGAATTCAGCACTACTTCTTACAGTACTTGAAGTAACAAGAAGCATAGAATATCCTACTGATTCTCCCTTGCTATTAACCATAAGCCATCCGTCACCAGATGTATATGATGCACTATCAAGGTATTCTCCAGGATATGTATCATATTTAGCTATTTCGTTATATAGTGTATGAAGTCTTGTCTTTACATCGTTAGTAGGTGCTGAATCATCTGAAGAAGATTCAGTTGTTGAAATCTTTACATCAGAATAATCTGTTGTAGATACGCAAAGTCCTGCTCTCTTATACTTAGCCCATCTTGTTTCAGGCTCAGTTGGATCATATTCATCAGTTTGACCTGTATATTCGTCAATACCATTAGTGAATTTTCCTGAAGACTTATACTCTTCAACTAGTGAAGATAATGTTGAAGCATAATCGCTATCTTTATTTTCCATACGAGTAATGAATAAATTCATTAATTCTTTAGCATAATCAGCATATGTTTTAGATGTGTCAGTTGGAACAGTAGTTGTCCAATCGAAGTTAGTATCTGCTACTCCATCTTCATCCATATCTACATAAATTAGCGTATTAGTAGCTGTTGTAGTAAATGAATCTTTATAAGCATCTGCAGCATATTTTTGAACCATTTTATAGAATGCAGTATTATTTGCATAATCTGTTAAAATCTTTGCTGTTGCAGCTTGAACTCTATAATAATTATCTATAATTTTATTAACATTAGTTTCATGGAAATATAATTTTAAGAAGTTATACTTACCAAGAGACGCATCATAATCTGATATTTGTCCTTGTGCATAATAAGCAAGTAATAAATCAAGTGTTGTTTTATAATCCTTAATATCTTCCTTAGTATCAGCGAATGCCTCAGTATCCTTAATAGCCTTCTTTGATAATAAGTCAATAGCAGTTGTAACTCCGCTTTCTTTTTCTAGTTCACTATAAACATCACCAATTGTTATATTTGTCTTCTTCTTTTTATATACAACAGTCATTAAAGTATCTTTAGTAGGTGCGTTTTTATGTGTTTTTGAATAAGATGATACATTGTATGAATATACAATTTCTACATCTTCATCATAAATATAAACCTTTGCATCTCCTAATACATCAGAAACTTCTGATTGAACTTTTGAATCTGTAAGTTCAGACCAAATTAACTCTTCAATTAATTCCTCTTTAAGTTCCTTTTTATCATCAGGTATTTTAGTATCAGTGTTAACATCATCAACAAGCTTGTAGCTTTCTTCTAGAGGATTTTCAGAAATTTTAAATACTAGCCAATAATAAGAAGCTATACTCTTACCTGTAACATCATATCTTCTTTCATCTTCGCTTAAATCAGGATTAATTTTTAATGTTCCTGAAATATAGATTTTAAAATCTTTATCAATGTCATCAAGTTCATCTTGAGTATATGTAATTTGTTCAAGCTTTTCTTTATCCCAAGTAGATGTTATATCTTCTACAGTTTTTGGATTTTTTGTAAATTCAATTAAAATATTTTCTGTTACATCACGTCTATTTAGAGTTTTGTTAGTAGCGCCATCAACCAAAGTTGGAAGTGCATCACGATATGAATAAATATAGTTATATAATTGACAATATAATTCAA
The DNA here is from genome assembly GCA_963590725.1 of Anaeroplasmataceae bacterium. Classification (GTDB taxonomy): domain Bacteria; phylum Bacillota_I; class Bacilli_A; order Acholeplasmatales; family Anaeroplasmataceae; genus UBA3206. The sequence continues at coordinate 15,158 of CAVAQB010000031.1, forward strand.
ATATACCACCATCACCTATAATTTGAGTTAGGTTGTAACAAGCATCTGAATTTGCTGCATTTGTAACATCAAAATCATCATAGTATGTTTTATATTCAACATTTGTCTTACTATTTTGTGGAATAAAATATAATTGATTATTATATCCCTTAACACCGAATGATTTTAACGCTTGATTAAGCTCATCCTCATCAGTAAAACGAATATAGATTGCAGTACGATCTTCTCTATATTCATAATTTTCCTTTTGATATTGAATAACATCTTCATCGCTATAATAATAATCTTCCTCAGAGTCTTGATCATCATTATAATCCTTGATATAGTCTACTTGCTCATAATAAGCATAAATCTTTTCAGCAACATTCAATTCATAACGATAATAATAATTATACATGTAATATGTTGTTTCGTATTTTGTACCTGTAAATAAAGTCTTTTTAGTTGCTTCAAGACCATCAGTTGTTAAAGTAGTTGTATCAATACTCTTTTGGTCTTCTATATAAATGGTATCACTAAACGTTTTAATTTTAGTGTCAATTTCTTTCTTTGTTAAGTCTTTTATTTGATCAAACTCTGATACACTATAAAGTTCAGTAAACGCAAGTAGTTCGAAATAATCAAGATATCTCTTTTGTTTTTGAACACTTAAATCAGTTGTCTCTCCATTTATCGCTTTAATAGCTTCATTAGCTTCAGTAATATAGTCGGCTAAAACAGCTCTTTCAAGCTTATCTCCCAAGACATCATATGAACTCCACTTTAATTCATTCCAAAGTTCTCCATTTGTAATCGAATAGTTACCAGATGTAGCATAAACCTCATCATATGAAATAGATTTAAACGAAGTATGCTTACATGAAGTTAAGGCTAGAACTGATAAAGCTGCTATACCTAAAGTAGCTATTGATTTTAACTTTAATTTATTTGTCATAGAAAAATACTCCTTTTTCTTCAAAATCTTAAAATCACGCATAATATATAATATCATTATATATGACAAAAATCAAGTTGCATATATTACGTATTTTAAGTTTAGTAAGTTAGTTTGCTATTACTTGTGCTTATAGAACTTAACTCTTTCCATAACCCCAATTGGTTCAGTAAATTCACCTTCCTTTACCTTAGAAAGTTCCTCTCCTAAAACTCTAAATTTTGAATCGATTGTATCAATGTGCCAAAGCATAGCTCCTTCTGCAGTTGCAGGTTTCTTTATGGCTCCATATTGTGGTAGTCCATGGTGAGACGCAACCATATGTAATAACATTAGGACATCTTCTTCTTCACTTACACCTAAATCTCTTGCAGTTTGTGAAATTATATCACAACCTATTAGTAAGTGACCAAGAAGCTGACCTTTCATTGCATATTCAGTGTTTTCAACTCCACTGAACTCAATCACCTTTCCAATATCGTGTAATATTACTCCGCTAATCAATAAATCATAATTTAAATATGGATAACATGGCGCAATTGCCTTAGCTACATCAAGCATTCCAAGTGTATGATATGCAAGACCTCCGACATATGCATGATGAAGTTTTGATGCAGCAGGGTATAAATAGAAATCTTGCGCATACTTATCTATAATTGTTTTTACAATATTATGAAGCGTATTATTTTTAATAGTTCCTATATACTCTTCAATTCTTTTTTTAAGCTCTGTATAGTCAATAGGAGATGCTTCAATAAATTTACGAAATACATTATTCTTAGTTTGGGTATCTTCAATTTCAGTTACATGCTTATATGATAAAATGTATGCTGAAAGTTTATCCGAATTAGAATTCTTTGCGATATTAAATTCATAAATACAATTCAATTCTAAATCTTCTACTCTTTCAGACTCAATTTTTAGATTAAATCTTGTCTTATCATCTAGTGTTACAATCAAATTAACCATTCCATCACTATTCATAATTTGATCAATTTTAGCATATATAGTACTCTTAATTACTTCTTCCATCATTTTATTCTCCTCTATCACAAGCTTAATAATATCATCTTTTGTATTTTGGATTTCATTATTAAGTATTTTTCGCGCAATACATTCTTGCATGTCCCCTATATTTTCAGGCTTAATTATTTTCATTAAATCATAAGATGTGACATTTATATCCTTAATACTTTTTATAGAAAGGTTATTATAGACTTCATCAAAATTTTTAATGTAATCTTTTTTTAATATTCTAAGAATATCATTTGTGTATTTTATTGAATCATATGGTTTGTCTAATAATGTCATTTTATCATTCAAATCAATTTTAATCATATCCTTAAGTAATGATTTGAAATTTGAATCATATTCAAGTTCATAATCAAATCCTTTATTAAGCTTTGCGCAAACCCCTATAAATTCATGCCAATCGTTTAACACGATATTGTTATTAAGCATATAAAAGAATCCTTTTTTAAGTGATTTATAACTATCAACAATTCTTGTTTTTATAAATAAATCAATAAAAGAATTGTCTTTATTATATTTAATCATTTTAGAAAGCTCTATTCTTTTTCGCATACCAGAAAGATCTTTTACAAGCAAAGCATTTTCGTATATCGCATCAAGGGTTTGTTTATCAAATTCAAATCCCAGCTTTGTTTTTAAGTAAATACCTCTTAATATACGTAATGCATCCTCATCAAATCTTTTACTAGGGGAACCTATCGTTCTAATTATTTTATTATTTATATCATCTAGCCCATTAAACTTATCAATGATATTACCATTATAATCTATGGCTAAGGCATTTATTGTAAAGTCTCTTCTATCTAAATCTTCACTAAGTGTCTTGGCTACCTCAATTTTAGGATGTCTATGATCATTATATGATACATCACGCCTAAATGTAGTTATTTCAAAAGAATATTCATCAACTAATATTGTGATAGACTGATATTTGCTTCCATTATCAATATAGTTAAATATTTTTTTAATATCACTAACTGAAGCATTAGTCGTAATATCTATATCATAGGCATCAAGTCCTAATAATTTATCGCGCACATACCCACCAACAATATAAGCTTCAAATCCATTATCTATTAACTTTTTTAATACTTCCCTTGCCTTTGTATCAATTACCATATACTCACCATTATATAAAATAAAAAGAAATGCATTAGACACATTTCCCTAAATAATTATTATTATGTGCCTTTAAACAAACTAAAAAATATTTATAATTTAAAGCCACTTATTTATTAATACAAAAAAATTATATCAAACTATCATAATTTATTCAATCACTTTTTATGATATAATATTTTTGGTGATTAAGTTGAAATATATAGAGAATACATATACTAACGAAATAGTTATATTAAAGTCAAGATTTATAACATCTATATATAAAGTCACATCCGTAGAGGATGTGAACCAAATTTTAACATCTACAAGAAAAAAGTATTATGATGCATCACATAATTGCTACGCATACATTATAGGTGATAAGATGGAGATACAAAAATGTAGTGATGATGGTGAGCCTCAAAAAACAGCTGGATTTCCAATGCTTGATGTATTAAAGAAAAACGAGATTACAAATGTACTTTGTATTGTTACTCGTTATTTTGGTGGTACGCTTCTTGGTGCAGGTGGGCTTGTAAGAGCCTATTCAGAATCTGTATCAAGCGTATTAAATATATCAAAACTTTTTGAAAAAAAAGAGCTTATTAAGCTCATAATTAAAATAGATTATTCTTCTTATAATACGCTTCAGCAACAAAAATCTTTTATAATCCTTGATACTTCGTATGCCGAAGATATCACATTATCAATTGCAGTTTTGAAAGAATATTTAGATGAAACAATTGATTTAATAAACAACATATCAAAGGGTACGGCTATAATTATAAATGATGGAGTGCACGAAATAATGTCTCCTATAGATTAACTCCTGCAAATGATAACATTCTAAATACCAACTCAGTTAATAAGTAAGCTGATATTAACGATATTATTACATAAGCTACTCTTATTTCTGTAACCCTTCCTTGTTTGAATGCTTCTTCTAATCTTGAAGCCCTAAGCACAAAAAAAGTTATAAACATAAAGCATATAAACGTTATCGCATAAATTAATGCTTCCATAATCATCACCACATAAATTATAACAAAAAAATCACTACTTTTGTAGTGACTTTTTTTATACATCAAATATTGCTAAAGTAATAATTCCGGCCAATATAATAAGCACGAATACATATTGAAGTGGTGTTAGTTTTTCTTTTAAGACAATTCTTGATAGTATTACTGATGTAATTACCGTACCAGCGCCAAGAATTACAGCCGCAATTCCTTTACCTTCTGACAAAGCAAATAAGTATGTTGCTTGTCCGATTGTTTCAAATAGCGCCGCTAAAATCTTATCTTTTTGTATCCAAACTTTTTTGTACCACTTAAGTTCTACTGTCTCTAAGTTATTCTCTTCAGTAAGTACCGCTGTATCAACAGTTGTAGAATTTAATTCCTTTTTTGAATCTCCTAGAGAGAAAAATTTTACTTTCTTAATTTTTAAGAATATTAAAATACCCATCGCAACTAAAAAGAATATAAACTCATAACAGCAGTTAGCCATATGTTCTATAGTATCATCTGTTACATTACGTAAAATGGTATCTGATGCGCTATCTGTATAAAAAATATCTAAGAATGTTCCGCAAGCGTCAAGTGTTGCATAACAAAATGGCATTGCAAATGCGATTATCGCAAGTTTCTTTCCAAGACGTTTTTTTCTATCTTGATCTCCTCTTTTATCAAAGAAGCCAAGGCAAATAATACCAAGCGCAATAATAACTATCGCAATTATACATCCCACTTTTATTGAATCATGTAGGAAGATTGCGCAAAGAATTGGAACTACTGCACCTGACGTATTTTCAATTGGGTCTGATATTGATTCTTCAATAAACCTTACTCCAAAATATGATAATGTCATTGAAACAAGATAACAAAGAGCTACTGGTAAATATAATACCATATTTATAGGTATACTCTTAAGGAATGTAATATCCTTAGTACTTTGGATAATTAAAATAACAAGTGAATAAATTCCAAAGAATATTCCGACTAGTACTGTAGTTTTTAAATGAGCGTACTTCTCACGTTCTAAGTTTCCCTTCTTATAGAAAATTTCAGCAATTCCCCAAGCAAGAGTTGAAACAATTAAAAATAACCATTGCATAATTATAAACTCCTATATTAGTATTTTTTGACTTTTTTAGTTTAACGTATTAATTCTTATCTTGCAAGAACTTTTTCATTTTAGTTTATAAATTATATATTTTATTTAATTTATTATAATATTATGTTAAAATTGTGATGGTGATTTTTATGATTTTAGATAATATAGCAAATGAAGTAATTGAATTAAGTAAGCAAGCTGAAGTTGATTTAAAAGATATTTTTAAATCTATAGATGAAACTTGCTTATACAATTCAAATAGAATTCTTTCTGCTTTTATAGATAACAAAGTTGAATATGCAGATTTTGCTGAAAGAAATGGATATGGAATATATGATCCTGGTAGAGAAAAAATTGAAAGAATTTTTGCGAGTGTGCTTGGATGTGAAGATGCACTTGTAAGAACTCAAATAATGTCTGGTACAAACGCACTATATTTAGCTTTTAGTGCGATGCTTAAGCATGGTGATACATTCATTTCTTTATCAGGTAAACCTTATGATACATTACTTAAAATGATTGGAGTTGCAGGAAATAGTACCCAATCCCTTATGGCAAACGGAGTTAAATATGAGGAGATTCCTTTAATAGATAATAATTTTGATTTAGAGGCTATCAAAAAAAGACTTTCTTTAAATGATGTTAAGCTAGTAGAGATTCAAAGATCAAGAGGATATTCTTCTAGAAAATCTTTAACTATCGAACAAACAAAACAATGTATTGAGGCAATACGTATGGTGAACAAAGATGTTATAATAATGGTTGATAATTGCTACTGCGAACTTGTTGAAGATAAAGAGCCTGGTCATATAGGAGCTGACCTTGTTGTTGGTTCTCTTATGAAAAACCTTGGTGGTGGAGTTGCTTCAAGTGGTGGATACATTGCCGGAAAAGCAAAATACATTGAAATGGTTGCAGATAGACTTACATCTCCTGGTGTAGGTAAGGATCTTGGTGCTAACTATAACCAAAACAATAATTTCCTAAAAGGAATATTTATGGCTCCAAACGCTGTAAAGAGTGCATTAAAAACTCAAATATTTGCTTCCTACATGTTAGAGAAATTAGGTTTTGATGGAATTAGTCCAAAATATAATGAGTATAGAACTGATATAATACAAATAATTGAATTAAAGACGCTTGATAACTTAGTTGCATTCGCACAAAGTATTCAATCATCTTCTCCAATCGATTCATTTTATAAACCAACACCTGCACCAATGCCAGGATATCCTACTGATATTATAATGGCTGCAGGAGCATTTACTGAAGGATCTACAATTGAACTTAGTGCTGATGCACCATGCGTTAGTCCTTATACTATTTATATGCAAGGTGGTTTAACATATGAATATGGAAAGTTATCAATTATGGCAGCAATTTCAAGAGTTCTTGAAGTAATGAAAAAATAAAAGGAGTTCAAAAACTCCTTTTTTAATTAATTACTACTATATTGGCCGCCATCAATTCTTATAATAGAATTGTTTATATATGATGCATCATCGCTTATTAAAAAGTTAACAAGGTTAGCAACCTCTTCTGGTTCTCCCATTCTTTTCAATAAAATCTTATCAAGTTCTGATTGCATAAAATCATCATCATAATCTTTTATTTCGCTTTCGGTACCAATAAGTCCTGGCGCAATTGCGTTTACAGTTGCGTATGGTGCGAATTCAATCGCAAGATTATGTGTTAATGAATTTAAAGCTGCCTTAGACGCATCATACTCTAACCCCATAGGATAATATGTATTCATACCATTTGTTGAAGATATATTAATTATTCTTCCCCACTTATTATCCATCATATGTTTTTTAGCCCTTTTAGATGTAATAAAAGATCCAATCAGATTAACATCTAGTGTTCTTTTAAAATCATCTACTGATTTTTGATAAAATAGATTAGGTATATCAACCGCTGCATTATTTATTAATATATCTACCCCACCAAGTTTCTCCTCGATTTCAGTAAACATATTATCAACAGCCACTTCATCACTCACATCGCATTTTATAACAAGACTTCTTACTCCAAATTGCTTAACATATTCATTAAGTTCTTGTGCATCACTTTCACTAGTGCAATAATTAATAACGCAATCATAACCTGATTGCGCTAATTTTTTTATTATTGCTTTTCCAATACCTTTAGCACTTCCAGTAACTAAAGCTACTTTAGACATTATGCTCTACCGCAATATGTTCCATCAATTGTAGAGATAATAACCTTTTCTCCCTCTTTGATGAATTGAGGAACTTTAATCTTATGCCCAGTCTCTAGTGTTGCATCCTTTGTAGATGTAGGTGAAGCTCCTGGTGCAGCAGGTGGAGTTTCAGTAATAGTAAGCACAACCTTATCAGGCATTACTACGTCTAGAACCTCTGACTCATAGAATCTTAATGAAAGTTCCATTCCTTCTAGAATAAAGTACTTGTTATCTCCAAGTTGAGCCTCAGTTAACTCATATGTTTCAAATGTTTCCATATCCATGAAATAGTATGTACCACCAGCTTCATATGAATATTGTACAGCTACTTTTCTTACTTCTGCAGCTTCAAATTTTGTATTTGTGTTGAAGTTTCTTTCAACTACGTTTCCTGTTCTTAAATCCTTCATTTTTGTCTTAAGGATTGCAGCTCCCTTACCAGGTTTTACATGCATGAACTCAAGTACTACGTAGATGTGTCCTTCAATTTCTAATGTTAATCCGTTCTTAAAATCTCCAGCTTCAATTGCCATAATCAATATCTCCTTTTTCTTTAATTAAAAGTTTTACTATACTATTTTATCTTTTTATCTAAAAAAAGACAAGTTATATATTAAAAAACTTATAAACACATATATTTATTTTTAAAAATTTTAAACTAAAATCAAACAAAAACCATACTCAAGAGAGTATGGATTTTAATATTATAAATTTCCTGCCTTAGCTTTCTTAAGGTTATCTAGTAAATCTGATTCTTGTTTAGTGAAATCACCCTCATCACGACGGTTAATTTCAAGACGTTCCTTACGAATAGCGTTTAGGTGATCACGAGCACTTTCCTCGCTTCTTCCAACGTGCGCTTCTTGTGCAATAATTGTCGCAACATTATTTTTAAATTCTAAGACTCCGTTAGACATTGCAAGGAACAATGTTTCTTCACCTAAAATCATTTTAATATACCCTGCAGGAATTACACATACTAAAGGTACATGGTCCTTTAGTATTGCAAATTCATTATCTGCTAAGTGAACTATTATATAATCTAGTTCCTCATCATACAATTTGCCTTGATGCGTTGAAACTAAAAATTTCATCCTACACCTCCGCCTATTAAGCTTGTGCTGTATCTACTGCTTCTGACTCTGCAGCTTTTTGTCCTTGCATTTCTGCTTGGCTTTCTTTAGCTTCAGCTTCAATCTTCTTAGCCTTAGCTATAGCATCATCAATAGTACCTACAAGTCTAAATGCTTCTTCTGGAAGATCATCATACTCTCCATCAAGAATTGCCTTAAATCCTCTTACAGTCTCTGATACTGGAACAAATGATCCTGGAATTCCTGTAAATTGTCCTCCAATAAACATATTTTGAGAAAGGAATAAACGTACGCGACGTGCACGTTTAACAACAAGTTTATCTTCTTCTCCAAGTTCATCCATACCAAGAATAGCGATAATATCTAGTAATTCATTATAACGTTGAATTAATTGTTGAACGCGTCTAGCAACATCATAATGTTCTTGTCCAACGATATCTGGAGATAATGCACGTGATGTAGATGCTAGTGGGTCAACAGCAGGATAAATTCCTTCCTCTGTTAGTTTACGAGATAAGTTTGTAGTAGCATCTAGGTGAGTAAATGTTGTAGCTGGTGCTGGGTCTGTATAGTCATCAGCTGGAACATATACTGCTTGAATAGATGTAATTGATCCATCCTTTGTAGATGTGATTCTTTCTTGTAGTTTACCCATTTCTGTAGCAAGTGTAGGTTGGTATCCTACCGCAGATGGCATACGTCCTAATAGGGCAGATACCTCTGATCCTGCTTGTGTAAAACGGAAAATATTATCAATAAATAATAATACATCTTGATGTTCTCTATCACGGAAATGTTCAGCCATTGTAAGTCCTGTAAGAGCTACTCTCATACGTGCTCCTGGGGCTTCATTCATTTGTCCGAATACCATGGCAGTCTTATTAATAACTCCTGAGCCTTTCATTTCAAAGTATAAGTCATTACCTTCACGAGTACGCTCACCTACACCTGTAAATACTGAAATTCCTCCGTGCTCTTGAGCAACGTTATGAATTAATTCTTGAATTAATACAGTTTTACCAACTCCGGCTCCACCGAATAATCCAATCTTACCACCCTTGATATATGGGGCTAATAAGTCAATAACCTTAATTCCTGTTTCAAGAATTTCAACATTATTAGATAATTCTTCAAGTTTTGGTGCTGGCTTATGAATTGGATCGCGCATAACATTTGTTAGCTGCTCACCTCCATCAATAGTTTCTCCTAGTACATTAAATATTCTACCAAGAGTTTCATTTCCAACCGGAACTGAAATAGGAGCACCTGTAGCTAGAACTTCCATACCTCTTACAAGTCCATTTGTTGAATCCATTGCAATACAACGTACTGTATGATTTCCAATATGTAGGGCTACTTCAAGAGTAAGGTCAATAGCAACACCTGCGTTATCTTCTGCATTAATATTAATTTTTAACGCATCATTTATATTAGGAAGAGTGTCTTCGAATTTTACGTCAACAACTGGTCCTTGTACTTGCACAATTTTACCGTACATTTTTATTTACCTCCTATAGCATTAGATCCGCCGACAATATCATTAAGTTCGTTTGTAATAGCTTCTTGACGGGATCTATTGTATAACACCTGTAATTTATCAATTACATCAGTTGCGTTATCTGTAGCGCTACGCATTGAATTAACACGAGACGCATGTTCTGCAGTTTTCGCATCTAATATAATTCCATAAATTATATCTTGTATATACATTGGTAATATTTTATTAAGAGTATTTTCAATACCTGACTCATATATATATTCAACGTTATTAATTTCACCCTCAACTTCACCTATTGGAAGTAAAACTCTAGTTAGAATCTCTTGAGATAGTGAATTTATAAAATGATTATATACAATTACAAGTCTATCAATCTTATGATCTAGATAATCCTTAATAATATCATTTGCGATACTTACAATATCAACAAACATTACATCATCACGAACAAACGTAGGTTTATCCTGATGATTTTCATATTTCATCTTTTTTACATAATTAAAAGCTCTTTTACCTATAGTTGTTACCATAAAGTCAGATTCTTTTAATCCTTGCTTGCTAATAATATTTTCAAAATATTTAAACAATCCAGTGTTATATGCACCAGCAAGTCCTTTATCAGATGAAATTATAAGATAGCATGTCTTATTAATATTTCTTGGAACTAATAATTCATGTCTAAATTCTAAAGATGCCTTTGATACTATTGAGGCTGTCATATCTGAAATTGATTTCATAAATGACTGATAATCTTTATATGTTTTCTCAGCTTTTCTTACCTTAGACTGTGAAACCATGTACATAGCCTTAGTGATTTGAGCTGTTTTCTTAGTAGACTCTATTCTACCCTTTACTTCACGTAAGGAATTTGCCATTTATTTCACACTCCTTACATAAACATCTTCTTAGTTTTCTTAATAAAGCTGTCTAATAAATCAGTATCTGGTAATTGCTTTTCATTATTGATATAATCAACAATCTTTTTACCATCGTCTGAAACTGATAATTGAAAATATAATTCTTTTTCAAATTTTAAGATATCCTCAAGTGCAATATTATCAAGGAATCCCTTAGTTAAGCAATATAATACTACTGCCTCATTTGCCATAGGGATTGTCTCATGAAGTCCTTGTTTAAGAATTTCAACAGTACGTTCTCCACGGTCAAGACGAGCCTTAGTAGCTGGGTCAATATCAGAACCAAATTGTGAGAATGACTCTAACTCACGATATGACGCTAAGTCAAGTCTTAATGTACCAGATACTTTCTTGATAGCTTTAGTTTGAGCTGCTCCTCCTACACGGGATACAGAAAGTCCGGCATTAATAGCTGGTCTTATTCCTTTATAGAAATAATCAGCTTGTAGATAAATTTGTCCATCTGTAATTGAAATTACATTTGTTGGAATATATGCAGAGATATCTCCAGCTTGTGTTTCAATAATTGGAAGAGCTGTAATACTTCCTCCACCAAGCTTTTCAGATAGTCTTGCTGCACGCTCTAATAGACGTGAATGTAAGTAGAATACGTCTCCTGGATATGCTTCACGTCCTGGTGCTCTCTTTAATAGTAAAGAAAGTTCACGATAAGCAACGGCGTGTTTAGTTAAATCATCATATACAATTAATACATCCTTACCTTGGAACATAAAATATTCTGCAAGTGTAACTCCAGCATATGGAGCTAGATATAATAATGGTCCTGGATTTGAAGCACTGGCATCAACAATAATTGAATAATCCATCGCATCATATTTCTTTAATGTTTCATAAATATTTGAAACTGATGATTCTTTTTGACCAATCGCAACATAAATACAAATAACATCCTTACCCTTTTGGTTAAGAATTGTATCAATAGCTATTGAAGTCTTTCCTGTTTGTCTATCTCCGATAATCAACTCACGTTGTCCTCTTCCAATAGGTACTAAAGCATCTAGAACTTTAATTCCTGTTTGAAGTGGAGTAGTTACAGATTGTCTATCCATAACTCCTGTAGCTTTTTTCTCAATAGGTCGTGTTTCATTAGCTTTAATAGAGCCCTTTCCATCAAGTGGTTGGCCAAGTGGGTTAACTACTCTTCCTATAAAATTTTCTCCTACTGGAATTTCAAGAATTCTTCCAGTACATTTAACTGTATCACCTTCACTAACAAGTGAAGAATCTCCTAGTAAAATTACTCCTACCGAATCCTCGTTAAGATTTTGAACCATTCCGTATACATCATTAGGGAATATTAAAAGTTCAGCTTGCATAGCCTTATCAAGACCATGTACTAAAGCAATTCCATCTCCAACCTCAACAACTGTACCAATAGTTTCAGTTTTTATTTCATCTTTATAGGATTCTATTTGGGCTTTAATTAAACTAGATATTTCAGATAGGTTTATTTTGCTCATATTCTAGTCCTCTCTTATAATAGGCTCTTAATTTGGTTTAACTTTCCACGAACAGTAAGATCAATAAGTTTTCCTTCGTATTCGCACTTTATTCCACCAATAAGATTTTCATCTACCACATTAATAATATTAACCTTCTTTCCCAATTTTTCAGCAAGAAGGTTTTCTAACTTTACTTTTTGTTCATTATTTAAGGCTACTTTTGATGTAGTCAATACATCAACAGCCTTAATAGAACTATTAACCAATAGTGAATATTGATCTCTTATACCTTTGATAGTATTAAATCTTTTATTATCAATAAGTACATATAAGAATCGAACAAGTACATCACACATATCTTTTGATATGTTTTTAATAATATCTTTCTTCTTTATATCACTAATAGTTGGAGCGTCAAGTACTTGATATACATCTGAATTTTCATCCATTGCCTTTATCAACACATCAAGCTCATCTAATATTTCTTTTCTATTATCGCTAGCAAGTTCAAATAGCGCCTTTGAATACTCGGCTTCTATCATTTAGAGCTTGCCTCCTCAATAATTTTATTAACTAAATCAATATATTTATCTTGATCAACTTCATGCTCAACAATCTTTTCTGCCGCTAGCATAGCAATATCAACGATTTGTTGATGAATTTCAGCATTCTTTTCTAAAATCTCTTGTTGAATATCATCTTCAACACTAGATAATCTTCTATGTGCTTCATCCTTAGCATTTTGTATAATCTCTTCTCTACGTAGATTAGCATCTTTATCTGCTTTATCTAGCATAGCTTTTATTTCTTGTTCTGCGGCTTCAAGCTTTTCCTCATTTTTTGCTGCAAGTAAACGTGCTTTACGATTTGCTTCTTTAGCTTCAACAAGTTCCTTATCAATAACCGCTCTACGAGCTTCTAATATATTAGTTACACGTTTCCAAATAAATACACGGATTACAATGAATAAAATTAAAGTTGCGCAAAGTTGTATAATAATGTCTCTTAATACATACCAGTCAAATCCACTAGAACCTAATGGTCCTAAGCATTTATCTACGAATTCTGATACATCTTCAAGTACTTCACTCATACTTAAAATCATATTCTTACCTCCTAATAATTTTAAATAAATAATTTTTTCTTTTATTACTTAGATAATAGCATGAAGGCAATAATTAATCCGTAAAGTCCTGTAGTTTCTGCAATTGCACATCCAATGATCATTGTAACAGTAATCTTTCCTGATGCTTCAGGTTGTCTTCCTACAGCTTCTACTGCTTTAGCAGCTGCCATACCTTCTCCAATACCTGATCCAAATCCTGTTAGAACAGCAATACCTGCTCCTAGATATGCAAGTCCAGATGCGATTGATCCGTCCATTGCGAAAATTGTTGTAAATAATGATAATAATGTTTGTAACATAGTTTTTTTCTCCTTTAAGAATATATTTTTTCTTTATCATCGACTTTTTGCGATGTGTTAATAATTGTAAGTATTACGAATACGAAGCATTGAATTAATCCAAATGCTACATCAAATAATGCGTTAAATATAGGCAATATAGGTATTGAATACCATACTAATAGTCCTTTTACCATCATGCCAAGTACGCATCCTGATACAATATTTCCTAGTAAACGTAAACTCATTGAAATTGGTAATGTTATTTCACCAACTATATTAATAGGTATCATTATAAATGCCATTGGTTTAACTGGGCCAATGAATCCTTTAAGGTAACCTAGTATACCTTGTGATACGATACCCGTTATTTGTACCATGAAGAATGTTATCAAGGCCAAACCGAAATTTAATACGATATATGATGATGGGTTATCCATTGCAAATATACCGCACGTATTAGCAATAAACAAATAAATTGCCAGTGCTAAGAAATATGGTGCGTATGCCTTCCACCTTTTTCCTATATTTACCTTAGCAAATGAATTAATCAAATCTACTAAGAATATAAGTGGGACTAGCCATAATGGTGTTTTCTTAGTTGGATCCACTTTCTTAATAAAATGTCCTAATATAATAGATACTATTATTAATACAATGGTTATTCCAATTAATGATTTAACCTGGCCAGAAAGATCATCACGCAGATAATTCATAAATTTTGAAAATAATATCACGCGTCCACCTTCCTTTGATTATTATTAAGATTTATTATAAGGCTTACCGTAATAAACACAACCTTAACTAAAATATATCCAATTAAGGCAGGTATCACATTAAACCTTGGAGCATCTTGTTGCATATCATATACAATATATGCAAATATTAATCCAGCTATTAATATTCTAACCGTATAAGATAATATAGATTTTCTTACGGGGGCTCCATCCGCTCTATTTACCTCACGTACAAAACCATGTCCCCATGAAACCATAAGTCCTAAGTTCAGTAGTGCTGTAATCAGTCCAAGCACAAAGGATAACGTCCAAACTTTATGCATACTATCCTTTAACGCAAACCAGAATATTAAGCCAATTATAAGACCTAATGTCCAACAAATTGGTACTGTAACAATAGCGATAATATTAAGTTTATTGTCCTTCATTATTATCACCATCACTATTCTTGTTATCTGGTTTTTCATCATCAAAATAATGATTCTTATAAACTAATAGTATAAAATATATAAGTCCTATAATAGCGCCAAGTACCGCAAGTAAACCGGGGTATGCACTCTTCTTATCTATCTTATATCCGATAAAGAATCCAAGACCACCTAAAACGATCATTGTGAATAATCCTTGTGAAAATATAGCATAAGCCTGAAGCATTTTATTTACTCCAGAAGATTTGCTTTTCTCTACATTTGGATTTTCCAATTCATTTTTATCATCTTGGTTAATCATATCATCTTACAAGTAATTGAGATATAGGAAATCTCAATAGTATTAATATTACGAATTTTATTTCGCATCAATAATACCACCTACTTTTCTATCATATTTATTCTTCTTATATGTCTTTCTGCATTTGAAAAATCGGTTTCAAGCCAAGTTTTAACAATACGTTCCGCAAGATCAAACGATACATTCTTTTGACCCATAGCCATCATATTTGTATTGTTGTGCTCACGAGTAAGTCTTGCGCTATTCTCATCTGTTAAAAGCGCACATCTAATGCCTTTAACCTTATTAGCTACAATAGACATACCAATACCTGTAGAGCAAATAACTATGCCTCTATCAGCTTTACCAGAAGCAACGCATTCAGCTGCCTTCTTTCCATATACTGGATAATCACACGAATCTAAAGTATTTGTACCAAAGTCTTCAGTCTCGTAACCCATTTTTTTTACGAAATCAATAATGTGGTTTTTTAACTCTAATCCACCGTGATCACAAGCAAATGCAATTTTCATATAAAACACCTCTTATAATGTATTTGTATTAATTATTTAATGATGTTAATACAATAAATATTATATAATTTTTAGTTTTGTTTTTCAACATTTAATACGCTTACATAATATTGCCTTACAATTATTTTACAAAAAACAAAAAGAGGCAAATATTTTTTAATATATACCCCTTTGTATAAATTATTTATATTAAATTATCTTTTTATAGAACCTACCTCAACACATTCAACATCCAAATCATGAATATTATTAAATGTTACATTTTGCATAATTACTTTATTTACATAATTAAATAATAATCCTTTACCCTTCATAGGATCAACTCCTGTCATCATGGCAGGAATTCCTTCTTTAGGGTTTGTTGAATAATCAAAATTAACATTAATGATATTTATTTCATCAATAGGACGTTCAGGAAGGCCATAGAATGCACCTGCCGCAACATTTACATTCTTACAATTAATATCCTTAAAAACAAACTTTCCTAAATATGGAGTTCTTTCATCTACAGGAAGTTTTTCCTTACTCCATACATATTCAGTCTTTCCATCAGGATCGCAGAAATAAAACATATTAATAACAAGTGGAGTAAGTACATCATCCATTTCGATATTTTCAAATGTAACACCATCTATTACAGCTTGTTCTCCTCTTCCACGACGTGTCTTTATTCTAAGACCTCTATCTGTTTGGTTAAAGATACATTGTGAAACCTTAATATTTTTTATTCCTCCACTCATTTCAGAGCCAAGAACAACTGATCCATGACCAAAGTTCATAGAACAGTTTCTAATATTTAAATTCTCGCAAGGCTTTTTATATGTTTTTCCCATATAAATCTTACCTGATTTTACCGCAATACAGTCATCACCTACTGAGAAATGAACACCTAAAATATCTACATTCTTGCACGATTCAGGATCACATCCATCAGTATTTGGTGAATTTTTAGGATTTTCAATTTCAAGGTCAATAAACTTAAGATTGTCAGAAAAATATGGATGTAAGTTCCAAGATGGAGTATTGCATACTTTAATTCCTTGAAGAGTAATATTGTTACATTTATTCAAGAATACACCTCTAGGTCTCCAAGAGATTCGTTTATTTCTAACATCAACCCACCAATCAGAATTTCCTGCATTACCATCAATAATGCCTCGACCAATGATATTAACATTAGAAACATTAATTCCAGTGATAAGAGATGCAAAACAATCTAGTGGATTTCCTTCCCATGATCCGAGATTATACTCTCCTTTTTCATCAGAAGTCATTATCATACCAGGCAAAATTGGATAATTGCTCCTATTTGGATCTCCAATTATATGTGCACCTTCTGCAAGTTCAATTGTAATATTTGATTTTAAAAATAATGGGCCAGTTAAATATTCTCCTTTTGGAAAATAAACCCTACCATTATCAGGGCACGCATTGATTGCTGCCTGAATATAGTTTGTATTTAAAGTTACGCCATCCTTTTTAGCACCAAATTTTAGCACATTTAAAGTAACATACTCTTTTAAGGTTTTTATAATTTTCTTAGATGTTACACCAGCAGTTTCAACTGATATTTCATATTCAGTATCAGGGGTTAAATCAAAAATTGAAAAAATATTTTTATTTCCTTTTTTGTAAAACTCGTTATTTATATAAACCAAATATTCATCTTTAATTCTATAAATATCAGTATTTTCTAACTCTAACGAAATACTTCTTGAACTTACAAATATAGTTTTAAAATCCATATTAATTCTCCTTTACATCGTTATTAGAATTATCATTTGTAACTTCATCATTAGTAAAATTATCTATGGTATTTAATTCACTATTATTCTCTTCACCATAAAGTTTTACATCATCCTCATCAAGAAGAGACTGTTGAAGTTTTAAATTTTTCTTATATTTTACATGCTTAATTTCTAAAATAATTAGATTTTTAATTGCGATAGCAACAATATCAATAACCAAATATACTGCCGCAACTCCAAATGGTTCTGTTCCTGTTGTTTTAATTCCCCATATTTTATCATATTTAAAGCAATTAACAACGATTACCATCATTAAGAAAGTAGCTGCATAGCAATAAAGCAAGTGACAGAAGAATGATTTTGAGCCATGTAGATTTATTAAATTATATCTATATGTATCATTTGTTGATGTTCTCATTAACCTAATAATATGTTTTTCTATATATTCTTTCGTTAATGTATATCCTAACCCTATTATTGCCAACAATTTAAGTGTAGTTGCACCGGCATCACTTGAACCGCCCCATAGTAGATAACCACCAAATCCAAAAAAATAAAAGGTGGCACCAGCCACCCAATATTTAAGTAGAATTATCTTAATCCAAGATGGGATTTTTCCTAGCTTGTCTTGCTTAATAGCATTATTCGAATTTTCTACTTTTTTACTCATATTAGAACTTATCCTTCTTGTAATTCTTATCCCTAAATATAAATGCAATTAAAACTCCAATTAATCCAAGAACAGAAGAAAGACCAACGCATATAAATGACTTGATATTTGTGCTATTAATAGAAGCTCCTTGATCTTTGATAGCCTTGTTAACATCAACAATATAAACAATACCACAAACTGCTATTAAAAGTGCTATAAGACCAGCAATAATAATAGATTTTAAGTCTCTATTCTTATTAATCTCAAAGGCTTCAAAAATATTTACACATCCACATAATACTAAAACAAACATACAGAATGCAGCCCATCTAGCAGTTAAAGGATAAATTGTATCGATTTCAAAGTTTAAGAAGAATCCGATAAATATACCTGGAGCAGCTATAAGAAATGCACCATATTTTGCAGGTGAACGTCTAAATGAAGCATGAATATCAACAAACAATATGGCAAAATACATAATTAATACATATAAGCCCTTTTTAAACCCTGGCTTCATTTGAGCTTCTTTAGCTTTTACTCTATCAGCAAATTTTAACTTTTCGTTAGTAGTAATTTCTTCAGATACTTGTTCATTTAGAGAACTATCCTCTGTGTTTTGTTCAAGATAATCTTCTTCAACAACATTTTCATTTTTAATTTCGTTATCTAGCATAAAATTACCTCCTAGTCTTCATCCTCTTCATCATGTTTATTAAGAGCAGCAAGTCTTATAGCCTCTGCCTCTTCATCAACAATTCGATTTGTAGTGTCTTTATCATAGAAATGCGCATGTGACATATCAAATGATACTTCAACTTCACTTTCAAATGTACCATCTCTATCATCAATCTTTGCAATAATATTATCATTACCAAGAAGACCATAAACAAGGTTATATGCTCCTAATTGCTCAGTATATTCTGCTTGAACCTTAACAACATTACCAAATAATTTCTTAGACTCATTATCTACATATAAGTATTCTGGTCTAATTCCAAGAACAACTTCTTTTTCAACATAATCAAGTTTTTTCAATAAATCAAATTTTTCATCTGCTATTTTTAACTTAATTGCATCAGAACCAGCTGAAACATTTGTAAATGTAAAATATCCATCTGCTCCTACGATTCCATTAAATAAGTTCATTGGAGGTGTACCAATAAATGTTGCAACGAATAAGTTAGCAGGATTATCAAACATTTCCTTTGGTGTTGCAATTTGTTGAACACGTCCAGCTGACATAACTACAATTCTTGTAGCAAGTGTTAAAGCTTCAATTTGGTCATGTGTTACATAAATAAATGTAGTTCCAAGTTTATGGTGTAAAAGAGATAACTCTTTACGCATTGATCCACGAAGCTTTGCATCTAGGTTAGACAATGGTTCATCTAATAGATAGCATATTGGTCTACGAACAATAGAACGTCCAACTGCTACTCTTTGTCTTTGTCCTCCAGATAATTGCTTTGGAAGACGATTTAAGTAAGGAACTAGTCCTAAAATCTCAGCAGCTTCCATAACTCTAACATGAATTTCATCTGTGTCATAGTTACGAATCATTAAGCTAAATGCTAAGTTTTGATAAACAGTCATATTACCATATAGCGCATAGTTTTGGAAAACCATCGCAATATCACGATCACGAGGCGCTTCATCATTACAACGCTTACCATTTATAATAAGATCTCCAGTTGAAATATCTTCAAGTCCCGCAATCATTCTTAAAGTAGTTGACTTACCACATCCAGAAGGACCACATAGAACTATAAATTCACCATGTTCAATTTCAATATTAAAATCAAAAACAGCTTGTACTCCATTAGGATAAATCTTATTGACATTATTTAAAATTACTTCTGCAGCCATATAATACTCCTCCTAATTACATTTCAACATTGATTGACTTTAAATATTTCTTTAACTTTAAAGTCTTTACTAATCCGATATATCCAGCAAATGCAAATAATACAGATGATAGAACTAATAAAATAATCATAAAGCATGCTCTAAAATATCCATTAGCAGGTAAATAACCTCTAGTTGCATCTGCTTTTCCTGGTTGTACAACCTTTGAGAAATGCTTATTTAAAATATCTGTATCACCTTTATCTTGGTATTTTTTATACCACTTAATCATTTGAACAGGGTACCAGAATATTCTTAATACATTTACTACTGCAAATGTAAAGAAAACATATGATGCTTTTTGACTATAGTGTTTAATATTTTCAGCAGAAGCAAATCCCACCAAAAGAATAACAACATTAATTAAAATTTTAACAACTGTCAAGTAGGAAGCTTTCATTGTGTTTAAACCAACAATTCCAGCAAATATACTTACAAAACAAGCTAATAATCCTAGCCAATAAGCAAGCGTATTATTTTGATATCTTAGCTTTTCATTTCTAACATTTTCAATATCTACGATTTCAATAGTTTTAATCTTAGCCATAATTATTCAGTAACCTCCTCTAAAGATGATTCAGTCTCAACTGTATTTGACTTACTAGCAAAATACTTAAGTACAGTAAAAGTAATAAAAATAACAAAAATGACAATCGCAATAATTTGAATAATCATTGTAGCATAACAATAGTTTGTATTCACACCATAATTGTTGGCAACATCACGATATGCATCTATAAACTCAAGTAATGGTTTAGTATCTTTAAATTTACCGATAGTATTTATATTTGAAATTATTCCAACAACCATAAGAATAATAGAAGTGATACCACCCACTAAACCTGCTATTAGGTTGCTCAAATAATATTTTTTTCTATATTTATTACCAAAAATACACATTACAGCAAATATTGCAACGCAAACTACTCCAGATATAAAAATTAATGTATTAGTTGATTGATAACTTGATGTAAATGCAGAATATCCATTAATAAGTTGCTTTTCACCAGCACTTCTTGGGCTTCCCCAAATTGCATATAGCTCAGGGAATTTTTCTCCATCTGAAATGAACATTTTAGTTATAGATCCATTTGTAGCTTGCTTAGTTGAATAATAATAAAAGTTAGTAGAATAAATAAGTCCACCTATAATTACTGCAGCTGATGCAAGTAAAAATAACCATAAAACAATTTTTTGAACTTTGTTGTTTAGTATTAGGTTTTTCATATTTTAGATAACCTCCAAAGAATTAATATCTTCTCTAGGGCATAAAACCCTAGAGAGATATAATTATTAAATGTTAATTTTTAAGATATTAACAAATCTTTTTTTTAATTTAGCCTACTTATTAGAATCAGCATAATTTCCTGTTAATCCAAGGAATGAATATTGATCATCTGGTGTATACTTAATTTCCCATGCATTAGCATTAAGCTTTAAGAATGAATCATTTGATTTAGCAAATAATTCTCTAACTCCAGCTGGAGAAGTAATAGTAGATGTTTCCCATCCACTATAAACTACCATTAGATATGGAGAAGTCCATCCATTAACCTTTTCACATGACCACCATGTAGTTAATGAAGAGCTTCCTTCCTTAATTGTAGCATTATCATCAGATGTAGTCTTTGTACTTGTATTAACACATTGTAAGAAGTTAGATCCAGAAGTCTTAGCTAAGAAGAATGCTCCTTGTTCATCAGCTTTTTGATACTTTTCAGAAGCTACAGTTTGCTTAGCACCAGTTAATTGTGCCTCAAGCATATTAGAACGAATATTTCCAACACCTAAGCAAGATCCCCAATATTGTGTCATATAATCATGCCAAGTACCAGATGTTAATCTATACATTTCATCTTTGAAATTTTGTTTTAAAGTAACATATGGATTTCCACTTCCATCATGTTGAATATAGTTTCCATCAGATCCCTTAACCCATGCTGATGATTGTACTTCTTCAGTAGCTTTAGCATTATATCCAAAGCACTCAAGAACAGAACCTTCATCAGAATATAGATAATCCATAATAGTTAAGCATCTATATAATTCTTGTTGTGTTACATTATTAGCAACGATAGCCCATCCGCCATCCTTAAGAGAACGGTTATCTTCAGAGAATCTAGTATATGAGAAAGTATTAGATGAATCAGCTCCAACAATTTTATTCTTTTTGCTTAATGTTCCATTTTCTGTATTAAATCCCCACTTAGCAACTGGAGATAAAACTCCTACCATGTTTGAGCACTTGTTAGTGGCAGTATTTGAAACATCCTTGTTAAATGCAGCTACGTTATTATAGTCATAACACATAAATGCATTACCTTCTTGCATGTTTAATTTACGATAGTCGTTACCAGCAGTTTTTCCATCTTGGAACCATTTATCTGAAGTTGGGAATAATCCTTCAACTTGAAGTTGACGTAAAAGATTTAAACAATATAGAGAATATTCTTGAGTATGACCATCTACTAATTTTCCATCAGCATTAATTGAGAAAGCAGATTGCTCACCAGCAACTCCACGTAATCCCCAAATTTGAGCTAATTTCCAGAATGAAGCAACACGGTTAGCCTCTCCAGTACGTGGGAAGAATGGTGTCATAACAGTATTTGCGTTTCCAGTTAAATAGTTTGGATTTGCCTTAACGCAACGCAATAGTGCAACTAATTCATCAGCGTTATAAGCAGCTGATACTGATGTAAATAATTCAGAACGATTTTTATAAATCTTTCCTTCTCCAATATATTCTCCGTAAACATCATCAATATATTGCTTTAAGCAGTCAGTAAGAGTTTTACCATTTTTTGTAGTAAGTCTTTCCATTCTCGAAATGATATCTTGTCCTTCAGCTATAGTAACCTTAATTGTTGTAGCTTTTCCGCTTTCAGTTGCAACAGCAATCTCTTGCTTATCAAGCTTAGCAATATATGGAGTTGTATATTTTGTTGCAATAGTTGTTGTTGTATCATAATCATCAGCATTGCAATAATTAGCAACTAAAGCATCTGACTCATAAGTATTTGTCTTAGCATTATCATCAAGTAATGCACGGCACATATCAATATTCATATTGAATCCGCACTCTACTGTATCAAGTCCATCAAAATATGGAGTATAATAAATACCTTCTGAATCAGCATACTTATTTAATGTTAATTGCTCATTGATAGACTCATGGTTATCTAACCATTTCTTTAAGTATGGCATATAACCCTTATCAATATATTCTGATAGATTTACAAAATATCCTTTGTCAACCGCATCTGTAAAATCAGTATTTGCAGTAACTTGAAGTAATTGAACCCTTTTGTCACCGTATCCAACGAAATTCTTTGTAATTAAATCAGCCATAACTTTCTTAGTGTTATCTCCAGTAGGAGCACCGTCTGAGAATGTAGTATTAGTGTTTGTTCCTATATCTTGCCAAATAGGAGTAATACTAGAATTCTTAATTAATGTACGTCCATCAACAGTTTTATAAGAATCTTCCATTTTTGAAGCATTTGATCCACGACCATAAGTCATATATCCTTTATTGTTGTAGTCAACTGCAGCTACAATATCCATTTGAGAACCATCATCTGGATTATTGTTTTTATATTTATTTTCCTTCTTACCGCAAGATACTAATCCTACAACTGCAAGACTTGCGACACTTGCAATTGATAATACTTTTTTGAAATTCATATTAATTTCACCTTTTTTCCTTTCTTTTTTTTCTATTCTTTTACTCCACCAACATTAACACCAGCAGCAAAATATTTTTGCATTTGTGGATATAATATAATGATAGGTATGATAGAACAAATAATTAATGCAAACATTCCTGTTTGTGGTGCGTACTTCGAATCTAAGTTTGAATCAGTGTCATCCAATGCTTTAACTCTACGTCTTAGATATACTTGAAGTGGGTAATCGCGCTCAGTGTTTAATAACCACTCAGCCCAGAACCATCCATTCCATCTAGACAAAGCATAGAACATTGTTACTGTAACAATAGATGTTTTTGACATTGGCATATATATTTTAGTTAATAATTGGAATTCAGTAGCTCCATCAATAGTTGCTGCTTCTTCAATTTCAGTTGGAATTGTTTCGAAGAAGTTACGTAATAATACTATATTGAAGGCATTAAATCCAAGTCCAAATATATATCCGTATTTATTATCAATATTAAATTTAACGAAGTTCTTATATGTTGGAATTAATCCAGCATTGAACCACATTGTGAATACTAACATGAAATTAAATCCACGTCTAAACATAAGTCTTGATTTACTTAACGCGTAAGCTCCTGAAATAGCCACAATCATAGATACAATTGTTCCATAGAACGAATAGAATATTGTATTACAATAAGACATCCAGAAAACCTTATCTCTAAAAGCTTCTTTATATGCTTCAAATTGAATTCCAACAGGCCAAAGTTTTACTTTTCCATAAAGTACGTCATATTGTCCAGATATTGAAACAGATACAACATATATTAGAGGATAAACGCAAGCTAGTGCAAATAAAATTAGAATTACGTATGCAATTATTTTAAATATTAATTCTGATGTGTCTAATCTTTTCATTTTATTTACCTCTTTCTTTTAGAATAATGATGTTTGAGATACACGTTTTGAAATTGTGTTAGCACCAATTACTAAAATCATTGCAATTATAGATTCAAGTAATCCAGCAACTACCGCCATTGATGTATATGTATCTTTCTTATCATATACCCATGTAGAAATAACATCAGCAGTTTCCTTAGTAGAACCATCATATAATAGTAAAATCTTCTCATATCCTACACTTAAAATCTTACCAATACGAAGGATTAACATAATAGCAAGTGTTGAAGTCATTCCAGGTAATGTTACATATCTAATTTGTTGCATCTTTGATGCACCATCAACTTTAGCTGCCTCATAGTTAGTAGGAGATACTCCTAAAGCTGCCGCAAAGTATACAATTGATCCATATCCTGCAGCTTCCCATATACCAGATATTTGATATATTGGTCTAAATAATCTTGGTACCAATTTAGTATTTACACTATCATTCGCAATTAAATGAACTTTTGCGCAGAATTTAGTAATAATTCCTGCCTCGTATACTGTTTGTCCAGAACTAGTTGCAGCTCCAGTCCATACGATAATAATCGCAGCAGTAACAATAGTTGACATGAACTTTGGTAAATATGTAAGAACTTGTACAACTGATCTTATTGCTCCATTTTTAATTTCTGTAAAGAATAAAGCTAAAATAATAGGAATTGGGAATCCAAATATTAGTCCATACATACTATTAACAAATGTATTTCTAAATGCTCTCCAGAACTCTTCAGTTTCAACAGTTCCTCCTCTAAAAATTTGAAGAAGGTTTGATAGTCCTTGCCAGTCACTATTCATAATATTGCTTTCAGCAGAGTCATACTCCTTAAATCCTTGTAAAACTCCATAAATTGGCATGTACTTAAATAGGACAATGAATATTAGCATAGGTACTAATAATAGATATAATCTCCAGTCCTTAACTAATGTTTTAGCAACATTTTTCCATTTTGCTCTTTCTAAAGCTTCTAGTTCTTTTTCATCTGCTTTTAATAAACTCATTGCAAATTTCCACCGCTTTCTTTGTTATTAGAAGATTTTGTATCTTCCATTGGCTTGTCCAAGATTTCATTACGATACTTTGAATAATACTCGTTTTCAAGTTCTCGCTCTTTTTTCTTGTTAACAAGATCTTTTTTTACATCCACAAAAATTCCTTGACGTCTTAGTACCGCCATAATCGTAATTGTGAAAAACCAGCTTGGTATATTAACCAACACAAAACTCATCATGTAGTCTGCTGGATTAGTTAGAGTTATCAAACTATACACTAACACTTGAACGATATAAGCTACTAAAGCTATCACTAGTGCCATCGCCACAGTGAAGCCTCCATTCTTACGTTCAGACGCTTTTTTATTTAGCTTCTTAAGTGGAATCACAAGCAACGCTGTTGAAACACTTAAAATGTTAGTTATAATCATTCTCCAATTATAAATGCTCGCCCCATCCATTGATGCTATCGTTCTCACTATATACCCCGCCAATACAGATAACAGTGATGTAATAACTATAACAGGCCAAGCTTTTAGATTCCATCTTCCTATCGCAATTACACTAATAAATAGTGATGCAATATAAAATGGGACCATTTGTTCTCCAAACATTTTTGGGAATAAATACATTGCTATTGCTTCGAGTATCAACCCTGCAAACACTAGCATGCACATGTCGATAATCATATATTTCTTAATAGAAATTTTAATCACCCCAAAACCTATTTTTTCAATAATTGAAGATTAACTCTACTCTATATAAAGGCGACAATGTCCCCATGTGTAGCCATTTTTCAACTTATTTTATCATTTATAACCACCTCAGTCAATAGTGTTATAAAAACTTTTTCATTTTTTTGCAAGCCTTTTCATAACACGTTTTTTATTATCACTTTTAGTATGAAAAATCAATAGGTTTTTATATGTTTTTTTACCATTTTATCAGCCTTATGATATAATTATTTTAAAAGAGGTGCTTTTAAATGATAATTGAAATCAATCCAGGAGATATTATATATAATAAAGTTAATAGCGCAAAAAGTGGTGACACAGTAATTATTAACGAAGGTGTATATAATGAAAAAGTAAAAATTACAGTTTCAAATATTAATATAGTAGGAAAAGGAAATGTAGTAATTCAAAATATGGATTATTATTCTAAAACTCATATAGATAATAAAGAATATAATACATTTAGAACATATACTGTGATGGTCGCAGGAGATAATGTTTCAATTGATAATATCACTATTAAAAATTTATCCATTCCAGCTATAAATTATGGTCAAGCTGTTGCGCTACATGTAATAGGAGATCATTTTAAACTTACTAACTCAAAGCTTCATAGTGATCAAGACACATTATTCATGTCACCGCTTCCTACAAATCTCCAAACAAAATATATAGGTTTCCTATATCCTGATGAGCTTAACCCAAGATATAACCATATGCAGTTTATAAATTGTTATATTGAAGGTGGTATTGATTTTATATTCGGTGGTGCTGACGCAATATTTAAAAATTGTCATTTTCACTCAATTAACAATGGATATTATTTTGCTCCATCGCATAATAAAGAGTTTCCATATGGATTTACTGTAATAGATTCTAAATTCACTGCTAAGCATAAAGATTCTATGATTCTCGCTCGTCCTTGGAGAGACTATGGTAAAGTAACTATCATTAATTCCGATATCGAAGATGGAATCATTAAAGCCGAAGGCTTCAATAAATGGAATGACACAAATCGTGATAAAACCGCAAGGTTTGAATATTACAACATAGGAATCAATACAAATACATTTGTCAAATGGGCTTCTGAATTAAGTCATGATGAGGCAAACAAATATTTAGAGTATGTAAAAAGCCAGCTAGGTAACTAGTTGGCTTCTTTTTTGTTAAAACATAATTCATATAAAGTTTGCTTAATATTGTATTTTTTTAAAGTATCATCTATTTCTTCTTTTATTTCTGGGTTAACATTAGCGCTTGTTTTTACTGCCTTAATCAACACATTCTTAGGTGATGCATCAAAGTCGATAAATTCTCCTACATTTACTCTATATCCATAATATTCTAAAATATTAGCTCTTATAGAATCAGTTAAAAGAGATGAGAATCTTTCTTTTAAAAGTCCATACTTATTCATTATATTAAAACTTGTTTTAGAAAGTTGCTTATTAATCTCTTTTTGGCAACAAGGAACAGATAATATATATTTACATTTTAATCTTATCGCATGATACAGTGCAAAATCTGTTGCAGTATCGCACGCATGAAGTGTCATAATAAGATCTATATGGTCAAATTCATTAAATAAGGCAATATCTTTATTTATGAAATTTAAATTTTTATAGCCATATTTATCTCTTATCTTATTACATGTATCAATAACATTTGTTTTTAAATCGAGACCTATAATATTTACATCTATATGTTTAATATTTACCAAATAATAATAGACAACAAATGTAAGATATGATTTTCCGCATCCAAAATCAACAATATTCAAATGGTCTTCATATCCTATTGTTTTATCAAGTATTTCTAGATATTTATTAATTTGACGATATTTATCATAATGGGATTTTATAATTTTACCATCATTATTCATAACACCTAAATCTATTAAAGCTGGTATAACCATACCTTCTTTAATAATATAGTTCTTCTCTTTATTAATATTTTTAGTTTCTAAAGATGTTAGCACTCTCTTTTTATTAGATAATATTTTTCCCTTAGACGTTATTTTATATGCATAGTAGTATGTAGTTGTCCATATTTCTATCTGATTAAAATTATGCATATCCTCTTCTAACGCATTCTTAATTTCTTCAAATCGATAATTCTTTACAAAACTTTGGGTTTTAGTTAAAAGTTCATGCTTAAGCATTATTTTATCTTTTATAATAACTTTATGAACAATTACCTTTTTATAATCAGGTGTTTTAGGATTTGATACAATTATTTTTTCGGTTTCATTAAATTTAACTTCTTCAAACATCAAATACACCTCCATAGAAAAAAGAAAATGCCAACTATCGTTGGCATAGAAAAAAGAAAAGATTGTAGGAATGATTCAAAATATGAATACATTGCTATTATATACTTTAAAATGCTTTTTTCAACTCATTTTTTAAAGTAAACGTTTTCTATTCTTTTTTAATTAAAAACTCTCCTCTATAATTTGACATACTGTTTAGAGGATATGCCTCATATTTATTTTTACAAGTTTTATAATCGCTCGCTTTATAAATATACATTTTATATTGGTCCCAGCATAATATTTCGCTTACCCCGTCATTATCTATATCTATTGCCTCTTGACATAAATTTGGATGATTATCATTTGGAAATACTACTACTCTATCTAAATCGTAATCTAGAAGACCTTCTATAGAATTTCCAATGAGTAAAATATTTTCTCCATCATATGCAACCGGGCTTATTACTATGCCGTTTGTTTCAAATTCATATTCCTTCACTTTCTCTAGATTAGAATCAAACATATAACATATATTGTTAGCGCCCCAAAATGATGTAAGGCAAACTTCATTATCTAAATCATTATTAAAATCCGCAATAGCTATACGTTGTGCATGCCCTACCTCGTTATGTTTATAGATAGTTCCATCTAAATTCACTACATTAAACCCTTCATTACCTGAAGCAAGATATAATCGCTTTTTTTCTCCTTTTTTAAGAGAAGCATATATTATTTCATCAGTATGATCTGATTCAATAGGCATACTCCATAATATATTTCCATTATGGTCTAGATATGAATATCCTACAAACATTTCATCATATGAATCACAGTTAAAATCATAAATATATGGGAAATGTCCGGTATTTTTTAAATGATATCTAAACATAATATTCATATTATGGTCTAAGGCAAATACATTTTCATATCTATCTTTAATAATCATATCTCCCTTATATCCTAATCCTTCAAAATCAGCCACCCTTATCGCATCTACATTTAATCTTTTATAAGGCCTATCCTTCATAAGGTTATCTGTAAGAGGAGTTTTTATTCTTTTTATCTCTTCCCCAGTTTCCGCAACACAAACTATGATATAAAAATCATACGAATAAATAAGTTCGTCAATTCCATCATTATTAATATCTGCGATTTGAAATGGTAAGTCACAGGATATTAATGTATTATCGTCTGAATTATTATTTTCTCCCTTTTGCCACATTAAATTCCCTTTGAAATCATATGCTGTAAGGCATGATATTTGCGCAAACGAATCTCTCATAATAAGTTTTTGATGTTGAGCTAATACAAAAAACATACTGCCGTCTTTTTTATGGCCAAACCTTATTTGTCGTGCGCTACCACCATTTGATATATCTATTATGTTTTTTAATTCTAGAGGTGAATATTTTTCTCTTTTCTTTAAAATCTTATTTTCATATTGAGCTTTTAGAGATAAATAAGCACTATAATCAGAAACAGATACTAAAATATCAGTATATAATGCAGATACCTTAGACAATACCCCACATCTTCCTATTTCATGAAAATCTATATTCATCTCCATTATAAATAAGCCATCTATATATACCTTTACATTTTTTCCTACCTCTATCTTCACATCATAGTATCTATATTCATCTAGCTTAAAAGGTACTTCTTTTAGTATCGTTTCAATGTTTTGGTCTTTATGTATCAATTTTATACTATTTTCAAAAAATAAGATTGAATCATAATGTCTTGATGTTATGTAATTAAACGCAAATCCTCCACCAAGGTCTGTATTTAATAATCTAATTACACCATTTAATGTATATGGCCCATATATATCATTTTTTAATATTAACATACTAAATACATCAGAGTAATGCCCTTTAGTATAATCTCCTCTATTTTGTCTTAGATATCTTTTACCATCAATATTTGAAATTATCCAAGATCCACCTTGTGATCTCCATTGATGGTTTTGAATAGGGTCATAAAAATCTCCAGTATACCCCGGATAAGTGATCGTATGATATTCACCTAAAGCTGAATGATTATTGTCGTATGGAAACTCTACAAGCTCAAAATCAGTAAAATCTTCTTTATATAAAACGTGCATAATATCACCATCCTTAGATAATATTATAGCATATTTTTATTTATTATTAGTATCTAGATCGTTTAAGCGTAGAAACGTAATAAATGTATTTAAAACTACAATTATTTCACCAAATCCAATCAAATCATTAATAAGTATTTTTTTATTTGCAGATATTATAATACTTTTATCGCTAATTCCCTTATTAAATACAATAAGACCTACTGTAAGTAATATTGTAGTTAATAATCCCAATACTAAAACGATATATTTAAAATTCTTATTCATGTTCTGCCTCCCTTATATCATCATTATAAATATCTTCAGATTCACGGAATAGCTCATTATTCGAAAGAGCCCTATATACAGGTTCATATACGAGAGTTGAAAGTAGTACTGTAATAAATCCTGTAATAAGTGAACCTGGAATCTTTGATGTCGCAACTATAATTGATGTTTTAAACGAAGATAGGAATAATCCTTCTAACAAAAATCTTAATAAAAATTCACCTAAAACATTTACAAATATCGCAATAAGGACTGAGACAAGAGCTGCCATGCTTCTTTTCGAAAGCTTATTTGCACCTATTATTGATAATAATGTCGCTATTGTAAATATAACACTAAATATTGGAACATATAAAGAAATCTTTAAAGTATTCTTACTTCCAAATATATTATTATACTTTCCACTAAATCCATTACTAAAGCTAAATCCTTGCTTGTCTGATAGCGCAAACAAAATTATAGAACCGATTGATAATATAATAAACAAACTAAAAAGTAAATATAATATTTTTTTAGTATTAATATCTTTTTTAATTAACAATCTAAAAATAAATCCAACTAAAAATCCAATTAAAAACTTAAGAATGAAAGTACGTAGGATAGTAGTTGGTTTGTTTATATAAAATATCAAATCATAAATTCCCATTCCTAAAGATCCCACAATACCACCCGCAATGCCTCCTAGTAATAATGCTGAAACTATCATAACAAAATTGCCTAAGTGTACAAAGTCCCCTGCAGGCATTCTTATTTGTACAAATGTTGCGGCGCAGCACAAAGCTGTAAACATCGCAATTATTATTGTTTTATTAAATATTTTTTTATTTTTATTATTCATAATATCATACCTCATTTCCTATACATATGATATAATACTCTTATTCTGATACCTTTTATAGTTTCAGTTTACAAATATTTTTTAGTACCAGGTGATTTTATGAGATTATTAAGTATAAGCTTTAATAATAAGGAAGCAAAATATATTACAATATACAACTATATTAAAAATGCTATTACAGATGGGGTAATGAGACCAAATGAAAAATTGCCATCAAAAAGAGTAATGGCAGAACATCTACAAGTATCAATTAATACAGTAATGGATGCCTATAATATCCTTATTGATGAAGGATTTATAATATCCATTCCAAAAAAGGGATATTATACTGTACCATACAATTTAAAAGTATCTAATAAAGGCGATGTTATAGAAGATATTTCCGTTAAGAATGATATAGTATATGATTTTTCAACAAAGAATATTGATTCTAATATTTTTCCATATTATACATTTAATAAAATATCTAAAGATGTAATATATAATGAAGATATTCTTGTGCGTTCACCATCGTTTGGTAATGTTTCTTTAAGGAACACAATAAAAAAATATCTTTATGAAACTAAAGGTATTATTGTAAATCCTAATAATATTATTATAGGCTCAGGTATTGAATATCTTTTAACAAATTTAATAGATATTCTTCCCATATCTTCAATTGCGATTGAAAATCCCGGATATGATAAAATTAAAAAGCTCATTATAAATAATCATAGAATAGTAGAGTTAAGAGAATTAGATAGTGAAGGTATTACAATTGATAATATTAAAAGTGATATTATATATATAACTCCTTCAAATCAATTCCCTACAGGAATTAAAATGAGTATGAAAAGAAAAAGCGAGATAGCTAAATGGGCAAACGGCTCTAAATATATAATCGAGGATGATTTTGATTCTGAGTTCAAATATTTATCTAATAAATCATTATCTTTATATGATTTAGCCAAAGAGCATACTATTATTCTTCAAACATATTCACGCTCACTATCTCCATCATTTAGAATTGCCTATATGATATTACCAGATAGCCTAATTAACGTTTATAAAGACAAATTCAGTTTCTATTCATCTACTGTATCAACCATCGATCAACTAATACTAAAAAAGTTTATTGAAAGCGGAGCTTATTCTAGAAATATTAATAAGAATAAATCATTATATAAAGAAAAGAGAGAATTAATAATAAAATTATTATGTGATTATGATTTCATTAATATCGATTACAATAATTCTTATCTTTCTTTAATTGTGGAGGTCAAAAACCTCAATAAAGATAAATTCAAATATCTCATTAAACAAAATAAAATTGATATATCATTAATGATAGATTATTATATGGATAAAAGAGATGACGATAGAATTATAATAGGATATTCTGGAATAACAATCGATTTAATTGAGCCAGGTATTAAAAAACTTATAGAAATAATAAAGGATTCACTTTCTTAATGTGAATCCTTATATTTTTACTTTATCTTATTTTTAAGCATTTCTGATACTTGATCTTTTAAATCTTCTCTCTTTAATGCAAAATCAATAGTTGCCTCAATAAATCCAAGTTTTGAACCTATATCATATCTTCTTCCATCAATATCAAGAGAATATACATCTTTTTCTTGCATCATATTAAGAATTGCATCAGTTAACTGAATCTCATTTCCAGCACCACGTCCTTGAACCTCAAGGTAATCAAATATTTTAGAATCTAAAATATAACGTCCACCGATTGCTGAATGTGATGGAGCATCTTTAAGGGCAGGTTTTTCAACTACTCCCTTAAGCTTAGAAAGTCCTTTCTCAACAACAACTGCTGGATCACATATACCATACTTAGATACATTTTCATCAGATACTTCAAGTGTTCCAAGAATTGAAGCGCCTGTTTTATTATAAGCATCAATTAGTTGGGCTAAAGCTGGCTTTTTATTTCCAACATATACATCATCACCCAAAAGAACTGCGAATGGTTCATTTCCAACAAATGTTTTGGCATATAATACTGCATTTCCAAGTCCTGATTGTTCATGTTGACGAACGAAATGAATGTTAATCTTAGATGGAAGATCTTGAACTAATTCTAACTCTTTCATCTTTCCTTTGGCTTTTAATTGAGATTCAAGTTCAAAATTCGAATCAAAATAATCAATAATTGAATTCTTATTACCAGATACAATAATTAATATATCTTCAATTCCTGACTCCATTGCCTCACGTACTATAAATTCAATAGTTGGTGTATCAATAATAGGTAGCATTTCCTTAGCTACAGCTTTTGTTACTGGTAAAAATCTTGTCCCATATCCTGCGGCAGGTATAACTGCCTTTCTAATCTTTTGCATCTTTATTTATTCCCCTTTTTTACTATTATCCATTAAATCTGGTGCATCTTGTGCTTTTTTAATTCCTTGTGGTTGTTGGAATGAACCACCACTATTTTTATTCTTTCCAATGTTTTGGAAGAATTTAATAATTCGCTTCTTTCCAACAAGAACATCACCTAAAACTAATACAAATAATATATAAAGTATTGCCGATATAACTATCTTAAACCAAGTCCAACCATTTGTATAATCTTTAGGCTTTAAATATATATTAGCTCCATCAAGTTCTAAAAATCCCTTTTCCCAATCGTTATACATATTATTATATTCTTCAAAATTATTTGCATCTACGCACTTATTATAAGTTGGAAGCATTTCATTAATTTTGTTAAAGAATGATGATGTGTAAGATAATGCAGTATCAAAATTAATTTCTTGATATGTATTACCACAAT
Source organism: Anaeroplasmataceae bacterium (assembly GCA_963590725.1). GTDB lineage: Bacteria > Bacillota_I > Bacilli_A > Acholeplasmatales > Anaeroplasmataceae > UBA3206. Next base: position 49,775 of record CAVAQB010000031.1, read on the forward strand.
TATCAACAATTTTAATTGTTTTTATATCGATTGTTGAAAATCCACTATATTCATTTAAAAGTTTAGATGAAATATACAACATGTAAATAGGTTCATAATAATTATTCGCAACACCAATTGAACCATATTCCTCTCCATCTTCGTTTACTGTAAAACCATTCTCATCTTTCACAAGGTAAGCATTCTCTTTTGAAGTGGCATTTCCATCTACATATCCATTTGCATATACATGAAATTCCTCACCTTTAGAGTTTGTTACAATATATCCAAATTGATTTTTAACTGTTCCTTTATCATCAGATGCGGCTGGATTATTTTTATTAATCGTGCTATTTTCAAGCGCTATTGCATATTCAATATCAATATAATTATATTTTTCAGTTTTTGGGGATACTATATTTGTATATGCAACCTCAAATACCCTAAGTTCACTCTTATCAGACATTTCAAGATTTTCATATACTGGGTTTGTATTTGAAAATGATGAATATTCTTTTAATGCGTTAGTGTAATCTCCACTTTTTATACTATCCTCAATAAATGATTGTTCTTCTCCTGAAAATACAGAGAACATAATCATCATCATAAAAAGGATTCCAAATATTATCATTAATGCATAATATGTTATTTTTTTCCACATAACTTTTATGTATTCCTTTCTTTAAAAATACAATATTTATTATACTATATATTAATAATATATCAAGAAATTATTTTTTGATGTTTTTGAAAAAATCACTTTACAAACTCATGATCTTCAAGTATAATCTTAATTGCTTGAATATGGCGTACGTGGTGAAATGGTTAACACTCTGGTTTGTGGCACCAGCACGTGCAGGTTCGATTCCTGTCGTACGCCCCATTAAAGCTTTATCTAATAGATGAACCACTAGGTTCTTTTTTTTATTTTTAAAGTCCATAAACTATTATTATATTAATTTAATAAAAATCTTGAAAAAAATAAATCTTTATGCTATATTATAAGACGTCGGTAGTTAGGGGCATGGTGTCAACGGTAGCACGCGGGTCTCCAAAACCTTTAGTATGGGTTCGAATCCTATTGCCCCTGCCATTTAAAATTAAAAGTTCATTACGAACTTTTTTTATTTTTTAAGCAATTTTAAAAATTACCCCCCCCCAAAAGTATAACTTTGGGGGACAATTGGCAAATAATTACGCTTTATTTATATGTGCCCTTGACTTAGAGGACATATTAATAACCTGATGCGCCCTTTTATTTAATTATTTGTTTTAGGCATTTTTTGTTATTTTTTTAAATTCAAATCAAATACTAGATCACATCAATATAACCTCACAAAAAAATAAATGCCCTTTCCGATGGTAGCGAAATGACATTTATTGTCTACAAATATTAAAAAACAAATCCTTGCAAGCATTTAACGCTTGCAAGGCTTCTTTTAAAAGTATTTTATCACTATGAAAAAATAAAGCAAGTAAATTTCATTTTATATTTTTACAAAAATCAAAATAATCCTTAAATCTTATAAGTCAATTATATTATTAATTGTTTAGTAATAAATTTTCAAATTTTAAAAATCCATTTATAATTTAATCCAACAAGCTGCACGAACACCGCGACTAGTATTATAAACGTAGTTGTAGTAGTCGCCGATACCATCAAGCTCAGCGGTGCCATTATATTGGTAGTAAGGCGAGCGAAGCCAATAATAAGACTTACCACTATAACTTGAATAAGTACTTACACAAAGTCCTTGGCTCTTTGCATAATCTGATCCTTGTGCCTGTCTTTCACTACTTGAACTATAGTAAGTAGTTGCTTCTTTATAAGATAGTAAGAATATCTTATCATTTGTATTACTACATGCATAAGGGGTTGAACTATCCCGTGTGCTTGAAGCACTATTATCAACTAATGTTGTCTCTATTATTTGTTTTTCTAAAGTGCTAAATGCTGTACTATAGAATGTTTCATTTAACCAACTTCTTATATGTGAATACATATAGTTATTTGCATAAACAGTAGATGTCGCTGTATTACCTTGATAATCAGATACATTAGTTCTAGAACTTGTAGTATAATTATAATCTTGTGAATCTAAGATTAAATCACTTATTATTAGTGCTTTATTATTCTCACTCTTTAATATGTTCCATTTTATTGGTTCATATTTAAACCAATAAACTGTATTAGTTATATAACCATTTGTTGATTGATAAGATGAACTTGAATCTCTTGTATAGTCTAGTCTATATTGTGTGAAATATACTCCTCTATAGTCATATTCACCATTATTATCTTGATCTATATCTATATAATACATATAGCTTGATACCATACCTGCTACATAATATCCATAGTCAGTCCATTTATATGTATTACTTGATGTAGGAAGTGTTCCTGCAGTTGTATTTAGGGTTGAAATTGTAGTTGCATCTGTCACTTTTGTTTGAGGGTATGACCCAAAATATAGACTTGTTTTTGTTGAGTCAGTATAAGTATATAATAATGGAGTTAATGTTACATCGCTATCAATATTCCAAGAAGATATAAATCCATTATTATTTGTAACTGCAATATTATTATAAGCCCAGCCAAATGTACCACTAATTATATCAAATGTATAAGATTCACCATAGTAAACAGTATAACTTGTTTTACCATTATATGTACAACCTGTTGTATCAAGTGTTACATTATATTTATTACCTTCCCAATTAGCAATAAA
>CAVAQB010000032.1:0-6289 GCA_963590725.1 Anaeroplasmataceae bacterium
GTTAAGCATAATATAATAATATTAAAGAGGTATATAAATTATGAAAATTTTATACGACCTATCATATTCACAAAACCCTAAATTTTATTCCGGATTATATGAGCATGGCAAAAAGATATTTGTTGAAATAATGAAAAATCATCCTGATGCTGATGTAACGTTATTACTTTTAAAAAATGGTAAAATGGATGATTATGTATTAAAATTAGCTAAAAAAGTTGAATATATAGATGCGTTATTAAATACAAAAAAATATTTTAAGCAAATTGAGAGTATTGGTAATAATTATGATAGAATATATTTGCCATATCAACCAACTAATCACAAATATAGGTTTGATAAAAATGTAGAATTTTATTTTACTATACATGATTTATGTCAACTTGCGTTAGCTAAAAATACCAAGATAAATAAATATGAAAAATATTATATGGAAGGTTTATCCGCTAATTTAAAATATATGCTTAAGCAATTCTTAAGAATTACTGGTATTTGGCATAGAAAAATTAAAAATCAATTAGGGGCAAACATTAAGCGCGCCAACAAAATAATTGTAATAAGTGATGCGACTAAAAACGATGTGATTAATACATATAGTATTGATAAAAACAAATTAATTAAATTTTTATCACCAATTAAGGAAAATGTAGTTGATGCTTCATCTAATCTAACTTATAATGATTATTTTTTGTTCGTTTCATCATCTAGATATAATAAAAATACAATGTCTGGTTTACTTGCACTAGATAAAATTTGGGATGAAAATCCTAATTTCTCAAAAGCTATTTCTGTTGGAAAATTGCCTAACAAGGTGTTAAATATGATAAAACATAAAGATAAAATAATATCTTTAAATTATGTATCTAACTCTGATTTAGATTATCTTTATAAAAATGCAGAGGCTTTAATATTCCCAACCCTTGCGGAGGGATTTGGAATGCCACCACTTGAGGCAATGAAATTTGGGACAAGAGTAATATGCTCGAATATTCCGTGCCTTACTGAATTCTACCCTAAGGCTTTATTTTTTGACCCTTATAATATAGATGATATAAAAGAAAAAATATTAAATTATAGCGCTATTACAAAAGAAAATATGCTTATAAATTATAGCGAATTAAAAGAAAAGTGTGATCTAAATGTAATAGGTGAATGTGATTTTATAGTTAAAGAATAATAAAAGAGGTATTATGTATATAAAAGATTTAGCAGAAGAGGAACAACTTAATAATGAGGTAAGGGAAAGCACTCTTAATTTAGAAGAATCTAATGAAAATAAAATTAATGATTCAGGTAAAAAAGTTGTAAAAAATATTTTCATGGTTTTAATAGGAAATATTTTTACTGTCCTTTCTGGAGTGTTAGTAGGATTTGTAGTACCTAAAATAATGAGCCAAACAGATTATGGTTATTATAAAATATATACCTTGTATTTATCATATGTTGGAATAATTCAACTAGGTTTTGGTGAAGGTATTAATCTAGTATTTGGCGGAAGAAAATATGATTCTTTAAACAAGGAAAAATTAAGACGGTATTTTAGAATATTATTTTATTTTCAACTTATAATAGCTCTAATTATTTGTGGAATATCTTTACTGTTCTTTGATACTCCTTATGGCTATATTGTATTTTTCTTGGGCGCAATTGCGTTTGCGATGAATGTGTTTAATTTTTATCAAAATTTAAGCCAAGCTGTTGGCGCTTTTAAAGAAATTACAATTGTTAATTTTTGGAGAACAGGATTAACATTTGCAAGTATTTTAATATTTGTTTCCTTATATAAGTTTAATGTAATCACTACACTTAGTTATAGAATGTATATTGTAAGTATTGCGGCAATATCATTTGTTGAAGCTTTATGGTATTTGATAAGATATAGAGATATTACATTTGGTAAGGCTACAAGCTTTAAAGAAGAGAAAAGTGAAATCTTAAGATTTATTAAAATAGGATTTCCATTAGTAATTGCCACTATGGTGTCTAATTTGATATTAGCACTAGACCGACAATTTGTATCAGTTTTATTTAGTAAAGAAGAATATGCAATATACGCTTTTGCGTACAATATGGTAACTTTAATTACAACTGCAATATCAGCTATTTCGACTGTGTTATTTCCAACTATTAAAACATATTCGCAAGAAAGATTAAAAAATGATTATAGACGCTTAATAGCCATTATCGCAATATTTGTATCATTTTGTTTAATATCATATTTCCCACTAGAATTTATAGTAAATCATTGGCTTGATAAATATAATTCGTCCCTTGATTATTTTAAGGTACTCTTACCGTCCCTTATATTTTCATCTTGTGTATCAATGATTATGTTTAATTATTATAAAGCATTAAATAAATCATTTATGTATTTTATAATATCATGCATAATACTTGCGTTATCAGCATTATTTAATTTAGTAGGATATCTTATTTTTAAAAATATGATATGTATGAGTATAGCATCTGTTATAACACAAATTATGTGGTATATAATTGCAGAAATTTATTTTGTTAAGAAGTGGAATATAACAAATATAAAGAATTTTATTTATATTGTAGTTGTGTCATCTTCCTTTTATCTAATTGCCTATTTTATAGATAATGTATTTATCGGTTGTGCTTTATATGCCTTGGTATTTATAATACTTACACTTATATTTTATTTTAAACTTTTGAAATCAAAGTTTACATCTACGTTTTGAAAATTCAAATTAAAGAGCTACATGTCTGTTTTTGTGTAACTCTTTTACTTTTAGATTCTTGAATTATAAAGTGATACCAAATTATAGTTCGTATTTCATTTTGTTAATAAGTATGGTATAATTTCATAGTATTATAGATATAATGAAATCTGATTTTGTTGTATAAAATAAGTAAGTATTAATTAATATGTAATTAAAGGTGGGTAAAATTATGGATGAGAATATAAAAGATGATATTGAAGAAAGTAAAGGAATAACTCTTGGAGATTTAATTGGCGCAGTAAAGAAGAACTGGATAGTCATGGCGATAATTGTTGTTGCGATTACTTTAATAGGTAGTTTATATGTTAAGCTTGGAGTAACACCAACATATAGCGCACACTCTTCTATAGTTGTTCAAGTACCAACTAGTAGTTCATCAAATAATGTAGATGTTTCTAATTCGATTAGATATGTATATACTGTAACAAATCTTATTACAGATGAATCTATTGCGAAGAAGGCAATGGAGTGTACAGATAAAATTAATGATGAGGCTGTAAATTCTAGTGTTGTTCAATATAATGAAACACATGATACAAAGATTACTGAATCGCTTATTTGTTCTAAGGTTTCTGCATCAGCTGATACAAACTCATTATATGTAAAAATAAAAGTAGTAGATACTGATAAGGAAAGAGCAGTTGCGGTGGTTAAGGCTGTAACAAAGGCTATTAAATCAATGGAAAATGATTCTAATGAAGCTACAACAGATGATTTAATTTGCTATATCACTATTGCTTATATGCCACAAGAAATTGCTGATGTTTCATATGTAGGACCTAATGTGTTGCTATATGTAATAATATCATTCCTTGTAGGTGCAGTTGTTGCGTGTGCTTTTGCATTTATTAAAGAATTCGCATCATCTAAGTTTAAAACTAAAGAAGAAGTAGAATCAATGGGATATCCTGTAATTGGTGTTCAACGTGATGATAAAAGTAAAGAAAAGAATCCTGGACATGAACTTATAGATGGAACAATTACAGCAATGGATCCATATAATAGAATATTAAATGGAATTAAATATTCTGATTTTAATAAGCAAATAAAGGTAATAATGGTTACATCTTCAGGACAGTCTGAACTTAAAAGTAGTGTAGTAGCTAATCTTGCTTATACTGCAGGATTAAATAACAAGAAGGTAATTTTAATTGATCTTGATGTAAGAAAAGCTAGATTACATCAAATATTTAATCTTAATAAGGATAATGGTATAGTTGAATATCTTGATGGTGAAATTAATAAAGAAGAATTAATCAAGCACACTGATAAAGGAATTGATGTTATTACAATGGGTAAGAAAATATCAAATCCTACAGTAATTCTTGAATCAACTAAACTTAATAGTCTTATAGATGAATTAAAACAAGAATATGATTATGTGTTTATTGATACAGCTCCTCTAATGGCTTGTACAGATTCACTTATTATCTCTAAGATGGTTGATGGTATTGTGTTTAATGTTGCTATGAATCAATATAAGAAAAAAGATATTAATGAATGTATCAAGTCTTTAAAAGAAGTTAATGCCAATATTTTGGGTATTGATATTACAAAATATAAAGCCGAGTCTCGTAGAGATTATCAATATTATGGCTATAAAAATTATAGTATGAATATGGTTGAGGAAAATAAAACAGAAAGTAATAATTAATTATAGGAATTTGTTATATGGAAAAAATAGTAAATGATATAAATCCATCATTAAATCGTAGCGAAATAAAACTTTCTAAGGTTAAAGGAAATTGGTGGTATTTCTTTTGGAAAAGAGTATTCGATTTCTTTTCTTCCTTAATAGTAATATTATTAATATCTTGGTTGCTTTTGATTTTGTGGATAATAAATTTATTTGTTACTAAGGGTCATCCAATTTATAAGGATGAAAGAATAGGTTACAAGGGTAAGAAAATAAAAGTTTACAAATTTAGATCAATGTATGTTGATGCTAATAATGTGGATAAATATTTTACAAAAGAACAAAAAGAGATATGGTTAAGAGAAAGAAAATTAGATAATGATCCAAGAATTACTAAGTTTGGCAAATTCTTACGTAAAACATCGCTTGATGAATTACCACAACTATTTAATATACTATTTGGTTCAATGTCTGTAATTGGTTGGAGACCAATTGCAGAAAATGAATTAAATAATTATTTTCCTGGTGAACAAAAAATACTACTTTCAGGTAAACCTGGTTTAACAGGGTACTGGCAAGTATATGGTAGAGGAGAAAGTGAATACTCTCATGGTGAAAGACAATCTATTGAATTAGCATATTTTACTAAAAGAGGATTATTCTACGATTTTGGATTGATATTCAAAACAATTCCGGCTGTATTAGGACACAAGGGAGCTAAATAATAAGTAGTATTATCTTATATTTTTGTAATATAAAAGAAAGATTAAAAAAGGCTATATTTTAAAGAGAGGATTTAGCCTCTCTTTTTCTTATAATAATTAATGAAAGAATGGAGGATAGAATATGGATAAAAATTGTAAGATCAATAAAATATTAAATTTTACATTCTTGTTTTGTTTTGCTATATTTTTGTTTTATTATTCATATAGATATATTTTTAAGTATAACTCTACAAACACTTCACCAAGTTATTCAGATACTCCGACTTCTTTACAACTAGCCAAATATATATTACTTGCGCTATCTTGCCTCTATACATTATTATTACTATTCATTAAGAATCATAAGATTAAAATTACACCAATATTGTTAATTTATTTAGTAATGCTATTCTATGATTTTATAATAACAAAAGATTCTAATATAATTGTATCAATTTCTATATTAACAATATTTATCATAATTTATTTTTCAAAAGCAAAATTAAATATAAAAAGTATTATGAAATTAGTTGATGTGTTTATTATTTTTTCTATTTTATATGAAAGTATTCAAATTTTACTATATATCTTTACTGGTAGACTTCCAGCACTTGCTTATTCTACAGGTGTTATATCGGATGTTAGGTTTGGTGGTCCTTGGGATGATCCCAATGGCTTTGGTGTATTACTGTCGTTCTTAATACCATATGTTTATTTAACAAAAAGCGGGCATAAAAGAAATATATTAATTACTATTCTTTTATTCATGCTAATATTAACTTGGTCTTTTACAGCCTATTTTTGTTTTGGTATTGTTTTTATAATTTGGCTTTATAGTTTGTTTAATAATAAATTAAATTTTTTAGGGCTAATTTTATTCTCAGGAATAGTTATAATAATAGTCTTTAGCACGCCAATGGGGCAAATGCTAATTAAAAATAAATTAGGTAGTATGCTAGATCATTTTAATAGCTATAATTTAAAAGATTATAGTATAGTTAATTTTTTAGGAATTATACCTAAAAAAAGGGTAACTGAATCCGGCTATATTTCTATTCTATATAATGGTGGAATATTTGCATTTGGCATATTTATTTATATTGCAATTATAGGGATAAAAGGTCTTCTTAATTTAATTAAGTCATCAAATGATAAAGAAAGCGTTGGATTATATAAAGCCATGCTAATATTTGTAATTATAT
>CAVAQB010000033.1:0-5110 GCA_963590725.1 Anaeroplasmataceae bacterium
ATATAGAGTATTGCCTACAACAAAGCGATTAAAATCAGATGTATTTCTTACCTTTAACTCACCTTTTAGGCCATGGGTATTTTGAATTGTTCCTACGTTAAGATATTCCATTTTTTAACCTCTCTTACATCTTTATTAAGTAATGATAATAGATAATATCTAATAAGTTTAGCATTTAAATTTATTATACCATATTCCTTATTTTTATTGTCCATAAGCAAATAGAATTTCAATAATATTTTAATTTAAATGATAAATGGTGCAGCCTAAAGCTCAGCTACACCATTAAGTACATCAAGAAGATATTCAATTAAATCCTCTTTGTATTCTTTTTGTAAGAAAATATCATCATTTGTTTCAAAATAATCATTTAAAGCTTTCTCGCCAGTTTTTGCGACAAGGGCATTAATTTCTTTAACATCTTCATCAGAGATTATTTCCTCTTTTTTATAAAACTGTTTGAACCATTCCTTGTTTTCTGCACGATCAAGTGCCTCATCATAAGTTAAAATCAAAATCTTTTCCTCCTTAATTAGAAAAAAGAGATAAATAATTATCTCTTACTTTTCTATAATATTTAGGTGAACCCTAACTCCTTCTTTAGACGCCTTAGCGTAAAGAATAGTTCTAATTGCTTGCGCAATATGTCCACCCTTACCGATAACTCGTCCAAGGTCAAATTTGGCTACCTTGACTTCATAAGACTCTACTCCGTCTTCTTCACCAACGTAGGCAACTTCAACTTCTTCTGGAAATGAAACGAGAGGTAATATTAAGCTTTTAATCAGCTCTTCAAAATTTACCATTCCTACACCTCCACTTACTTAACGATATTTTGAGCCTTAAGAATATTCTTAACAGTAACTGTTGGTTGAGCTCCGTTTGATAACCACTTGTTAACCTTCTCAGCATCTACAACAACTGTAGCTGGGTTAGTAAGAGGGTTATATGTACCAACGATCTCTAAGAACTTTCCATCACGAGGGCTTCTTGAGTCAGCAGCAACGATACGATAGAATGGGCTCTTATTAGCACCATATCTTTGTAATCTTAGTTTTACCATTTATAATTCACTCCTTTTGTTATAAATCAACATATACATTTTACCATATTATTTTGATGTGTCAAGCATTTTTTCTTGACAGACTGAAATTATATGATTCTACCTTCTCATTAGATACATAAGCATTTCTTGTAGTCTTTTTTAATAAGTTAACTATTGCCTCTTCATCCTTTTTATCACAATATATTAAAGAATATTTCTCTTTTGATTCATAAATTATATCAATATTTTTAAATCTTTGTAGTTGAATTTTATAATCATTATTATCAAATTCAACAATAATTCTTGATCTTTCTATTCTCACTTCGCACACCCACATTTCTTTTTAGTATTTGATAATTCAAACTTATTTGAAATAGATATTTTAATACTATCAAACATAGAATCAAGTATTTCATTAAGTTCTCTATATTTCTTATTGTATTCTATTACAAGATTATTAGAATAAAGTTTAGCTTTTGCTTCGCTTAAATTTCTTTCATATTCTTTCAAGGATGGATGATATTTTCCATACTTTAAAGCCTCATTGTATAATTCTTTTGCGTCATCAAATGATTTTAATTCATCTTTAAGTTCTCTATCTATTCTATCGCTTAAGCATACTATTTCTTTATAAAGTTCTAAATTCTTAATAGAATATGCAAGATTATAAGTCTTATCTAAAATAAGAGAATCCATAAAATCACCCGAATTTATTATACCATATAATTAGACATAATTTTTAAAAATATGATATAATATTTTTGGTGATTTTTTATGTATTTAATGAAAGATATAACAAGAGAAGGTAACCCTGTATTAAATATGCCTTGTGAATTAGTAAAGCTTCCTATTTCTTCAGAAGATTTAAATGTATTAAAAGGTTTATTAGAATACGTAGTTGATTCTTCTATTGATGAACTTGTAAAAAAATATGGTATTAGACCCGGAGTTGGAATCGCAGCGCCTCAGGTTGGTGTTTTAAAAAGAATGTTTGCCCTAAATTTCGAAGATTTTCTTAACAATAATAAAAGATATTGTATGGCTGTAATAAATCCTGTTATTACTTGGAGATCTAAAGAAATGACATATCTTCCAGGAGGAGAGGGATGCTTATCAGTTGATAGGCCTACCGATGGGCTTATAACTCCAAGAAATTATAAAATTTCATATAAATGCTATGTATATGATTTTAGAACAAACACATGTAAGCCTAAATCTGGCACACTCGAAGGATATCCAGCTATTGTATTCCAACATGAATATGATCACTTAGATGGTATATTATTTACATCTAAGATGTTTAAACAATTAGATATCCCACCATTATACACAATAGATGAGGAATAATATATGAAGGATATAAACTTTACAGTTGTAGCTAAGGATAAAAAAGAATTACAAATGGTTCTTATAAGAGATAAGAAAGAAAATCCCACTATAAAGTATAATGATAATGTTTATAGTGCTAAAAAACCTGGTGAAGTTTTAGAAGGACCAATGATTAAAAATCCAAAACCACTCCCTAAAGCTACATATGGTTTTATTATTGATGAAATGGTAATTATTTTCCAAAGTTCAATTACAGGAAATAATATACTTATCGCCAACGAAGGCTATGTTGTAAATTACAACAATAAAAACTGGCTTACCTTAGTTATAAAGATTATAATTGCGCTTATTATGCTTACAATTATCGTATTCGCAATATCTACTCTATTTTAATAAAAAAATGAAATAAACCCTATAAAGTAGTAATTTTAAAAAATTATACTCTATAGGGTATTTTTATTGTAATAAAATAATTATTAATAGGTATTCAATTTATTTTGTCATTTCATACATTAAAATAGATCCCGCAACAGAAACGTTAAGTGATTCCATATTATTCATTTTAATATATAAATTTTTTAAGTTTAAAGCTTGTACTTCTTTTGATACGCCATTACCTTCATTACCAAGTATTAAAGCTTGGTGTGTTGATTTTTTTATAGTATCAACAGATATACCATTAACTACATTTGTAGAATATATATCATATTCTTTAAGAGATTTGATAAAATCTATTATATTGCCTTCAATAATATTTAGTTTAAATATAGCGCCTTGTGATGCCCTTATTACTTTATCATTATATGGGTCTACTGTACCATTTCCTAAAAAAATCGTATTAAAATCAAATGCTTTTGCCGAACGCATTAAAGCACCTAAATTACCTGGATCTTGTACGCCATCAAGTATTAATACATTATTAGATAATTCCTTTGCCTGAAGTTTTTTGCATACTCCGATTTGATTTACTATGGTATCTGTGTTACAAAGTTTCTTCATCACATCACGTGATACCATTTCTCCTTCTAAAGTATCATCTATTGTATATGCCATAACTAGTATTCCTAGTTTTTTAGCTTCTTCTACTAGATGTCTTCCCTCAACTATAAACAGTCCTGACTCTTTTCTACCTTTTGCAGTTTTTAAAAGAGTTAGTTCTTTTACCCTCTTATTTTGAAGTGATTCTATCATAGAACTTTACGTACCTCAAGCCCCATAGATGCAAGATCAAGATCTGAGCTAATAGATAATTCAATACTCTTAACATTATCTACAGCCTCATCAACAAGTGTATTGTAATCAAATAATGCCTCATATTCTAAGCATTTATCTAAATGAGGGTGAGTTGCTGGATTTTTTGGTACATATACAGTACAGCAATCCTCAAAAGGTTTAATAGATGTAGTAAATGTTTTATACTTGTTCGCAAGTTTAATAATATCAACCTTATCATATGTCACAAGAGGACGAAGAACTGGCATATTTGTAACACTGTTTATAACATTCATTGAATAAAGAGTTTGAGATGCAACTTGTCCTACAGATTCACCATTAATTAATACAAGGCAATCTCTTTTTTGTGCAAGTTTAGTTGCAATTCTATACATCATACGTCTCATAATTGTAATATTATATTGTTCTGGGACATTATCAAGTAATGCCATATGCATTTCTTTAAACGGAATCATATGTAGTGTAATTTTACCTTCTGGAGCATAATCAGACATTATTTTAACAAGGTCTACTACTTTTTGTGCTGATTCAATAGATGTAAGAGGCGTTGATTCAAAATGAATACATTCAATTTGAATTCCTTGTTTCATAGCTTGAATTCCACATACTGGGGAATCAATACCACCTGAAAGCATTACAAGTCCTTTGCCTGCAACACCAACTGGGAATCCTCCCATACCTCTTATTTCATTAAGATACATGAAACATCCTTCTACTCTTACCTCAACATATAATGTTTTTTCTGGGTTATGAACATCAACCTTTAAATTATGGCAAGACGATAATACAGCGCCTGCAATAGTTTGGTTTAATTCTGGAGATGTAAGATTATATTTCTTGTCAGCACGCTTACAAGAAACTTTAAATTTAACATTTTCACCATTAATTTCATTTTGACATAATTCAATTGCGCATTTTTTAATATTCTCAATATCTTTATCACATTCAACGCATAATGAATACGAATATAGGCCTGATACTTTATCAAGTCCTTCTATTACCTTATGGTAATCCTCATTTAAAATATCAATATATACTCTATCATGAAAAGCATTTATTTTTACATTTAATCCCTTTAACTTTAAATGAATCAATCTAATTAATCTGTTATAAAAATCTTTTTGATTTCTTCCTTTTAATGTTAAATCTCCAAATCTTACAAGTATTTGATTGTATACCATAATACCACTCCATTTCGCATAGAAACATTTTACAATTTTTAGCCATTATTGTCAAAGAATATGTTAAAATGTATTTATACTGTATAAAGGATTAAAAATATGGAATTAAAAATTGTAAAAACATCCGAAGAAGATTACAAAACTTTATATTTAAAATATATCAAAGAAATGAATGCTGATTCATCATATGAATTAAATAAATCTTTCTATGAAAAAAATGAAGATAAGAATGCCATAATAATTTATAACAACAACCTACCTCTTGGCTTCATTTCTTTTAGATACGATATTTTTACTCTTGTATCAAATCATATGTATATTG
>CAVAQB010000034.1:0-10288 GCA_963590725.1 Anaeroplasmataceae bacterium
TTCCATAAAAATCATCAATTATTTCTTTTTTAACATAATCACCATAAATATTTCCTATTTTTTGGAAATTATTTATATTAATTAATACACCCATTTGGTTATTTAATGATAGTTGTAATGATTCAGACATTAAATTAAATCTATTTAGTGTATAAAGGTGAGAAAAATCGTCAAACAAAGGATAATCTAAATTAACCAATTCTAAAGTTAAAAGCCATCTTTGAGTAGAAGAATATTTTTCAGAAACAAATGATAAAATATATCTCACTTCGATAAATTTTCCAAAATTATCCTTTCTTCTTACAATTATAGATTCTACCTTATTTTCATTTCTAACTTTTATGATAGTTTTATTCGATAAAAATGTTTTTAAAACTTCTCTATCATCTCTATGAATATTAACATTAATAAAATCAAGAAAATCACTATAATCCTCCCTACATTTTGAAGGATCAGATAACACTTTATTACTGTATAAAAGTTGGCATCTATCTGGATTAATTGTAAGCATATAAAGTTCTACTATTTGGTTTAAATTAGACGAAACTAAATGAGTCATGGCAAGTGATTTATTTAAATCATAAAAAGTGTAAATAATTCTATTGCTAATAAATCCAACTGAATATTCGTAGAATTTTTTTGTTAAATCACAATAAAAATACCTTTGAGGCTCATTTGAATTAAAATTATTTATAGAATCCTTTGGTATTATTTCATAAATTGATTTACCAATATATGCATCTCCATATAAAGCTAACGCATTATTGTTCAATTCTTGAATAATATTTTCTTTATTAGTAACGATAATTAATGATTCTACATTGTCCATAAAATCACCACCATTTAATTTTATTATATACAAAAAATGGTGATTATTCAATAATAATTCAAAAAAAGAAGGGTTTTAAGCCTTCTTTACAAAAACGAAACCAAATGCATTAGGTCCCCAATGTGCAGATATTGCGTATGATAGATTATCATGGGCAATAATATTTTTTGTGAAACAATCATTAGTTTTCTTTATAAGTTTTTCTAAATTATCATCCTTAAATGTATATTCAGCAACAACAGGATATGAAGAATCAAACTCATTAACAACATCTTCTGATATTTTTTTCATTGTACGAGCAATTCCAATACCCTTACCAACCATCTTAACCTTACCATCCTCAATACCTACAATTGGTTTTATTCCAATTATTGATCCAAGTAGGTATTCAGACTTTGTTAATCTTCCACCGCGGTGTAGATATAATAATGATTCTGGGATTGCGTATATTTTAATTCTTTTCTTTAAATCTTCAATAATTTTTAATATCTCTTCTACTGGTTTATCTCTATGTTTATTTATCTCATACACAAGAATTCTTATTCCACCAACACAAGACATAGTATCAAATACATGAACATGTGGATTATCTTCAAACGCAAGTCTTAATGCATTATATGTACCACTAATACCAGATGACATTGATAATATTATCACATCATCTCCTGCATCACTAAATTTTTCAACAACATCTATACAATCATTAAGTGGTGGTAGTGATGTTTTTGGAAATATTTTATCATTTATAAGTTTGTCATAAAAAACATCATTATCAAGATTTACGCCATCAAGATAATCTTCTTCGTTTAAAGTAACTCTTACTGGCAATATATAATCAATCTTATATTCTAACATTTCACTACTCTTAATAGATGAAGAACTATCTACTATAACTCTAATCATTTAAAAAAACCTCACCAATATCAATATAATATGTCGCATATTTTTTAATGTCATCTAAATTATTTCTATTAGAATAATCCTTAACAATTAAAGTATCAATTTTCATCTTCTTGCATCTTTTCATCGCAAGAATAGAATCTTCTATAACTAACATATTATTTTTATTAATATTTTCTTCCTTAATAATATATTTAAAAAGCTCTCCACTTTCTTTAGACTTGTCTAAGTCTGATGATGAATATATGTCCTTATAATATCCTAATATCCCTAACGCTCTTGTAGATAGTAGTAAAAGAGACTGTGGAGTCGCACTAGAAAGTAAGTTTCTTCCACTTCTAGAAAGAAGCTCTAAAAATTCTTTAGCGCCACTCTTTAAAGGAACAGTCTTATATTTATTTTGCATAAATCTATTTATATCATCACATACTTCTGCCGAATTATTTAAAATATGGTATTTATTATAAATAATTCTTGCGGCATCAAGATTGGAAATGTATTTCATCTTAGTATCTAAATCACTTTCCGCCACAATTCCCTTACTCTTTAAATATTCTGAAGCGAAATGATGCCAAAGTGGCATAGAATCAATAATTGTTCCATCATAATCGGTCGCGTAACAATAATATTTATCCAATATTTTTTCAAGTTCTTCTTTAGTACTAATAACCTTCATAATATTCCTCAATTTCCATGTAATATTTTATAATATATTTCAATCAAACGCAAGCAAGTAAGTAAAAATATAAAATATGTGATAAAATTTAATTATAGGATGTGATATTTATGTTTTACGCAATTTATAATCCACTTGCGATTAATGGAAAAGGAATAGAGCTTTTAAATCGATTTAAAATTGATTATTCAAAAGAAATCAACGAAATATCTTATTACAATTACCTAACTTTAGATTTTTTAGAACTTAAAAAATCATTACAAGATAATGACAGAATTATTATAATTGGTGGAGATGAAATTCTTCACAAAATTATAAATGTTTATTATAAGTATGAATATAATTGTTCTCTATTTATCTATGGTATTAGAGAATATTCTGATTTTCTAATTGATATAAATGCACTATCATTTAAGCTTTATAATATAACTGATTATATAAAAAACCTTCCTTATTCTATAGTTGATAATGAAAAAATTTATTTTATAAATAATGTTGGTTTCGGTCTTGATGGTAAGGTTTGTCAGATGGCAGCTGAAAAAATGAAAACTCATATAGATTTTACATATCCAAGCCTTTCAAGAAAAGCTCTTTTTAAATATAAGAAAAAGAATGTCACTTTAATTATTGATGGCCTAACATATCAATATAAAAACGTCTATATAGCTTCTGTATTAAATTCAAAATTTTATGGTGGTGGTATTAAAGCCTACCCTAATCTAGATAGAAATAATAATAAGTTGGGTGTGCTTATTATGTTTTCATCAAATTTAATTACTACTATAAAAATTTTTAGAAAAACAAAAAAGGGATTACACATAAATTATCCCAAAAACGTTTTATTATTAGAAGGACATGACATAAAAGTTATGTTTGATACTCCTGAATATATCCAACTTGATGGTGATTTAATAGGTGAAGTTTATGAATATACTGCGCATAAAGGGAGTATGGAATTATAAATACTTAAGATTTTAATTAAATATATTATTAAAAAAATCACCAATTTAATCTATATATTGGTGATTTTTATTATTTACTTAATAATTTCAAATAATTTTTTAAAACTATCTAAATATTCTTTTCTATAATTAGAGATACTTTTAGCTCCGTAAATAAATCCATCTCTATATTTTAAATCTAATGAATCAGAATACCAATTTGTAAGATGTTGTCCCTGTTCTAATCTATTATCCTTATTCTCCCAAGTGGATGTAAAGGCTCCTCTATGAATTTCTAATGCTTTAATATCACTTATTATTTCATATTCAAATATACCCATAGATTTTGGCATAAAACGAATCTTATATCGTCCATCGCCAGCGTAAAAGCCTTCAAACATTTGCCCTCTTACCTTCATCATAAACACAGGGGTATCATAATCTATAATATTTAAAATCGGACCCTCAAAAGTATATTCTATAACGGTAAATATTTCTACTTCATCAAGGGTTGTTGTGTCTCGATTAAAATATGCCTCTGGCCTATTAAATACAGGAACAAATGTTCCACCCCATGATTCTTCTGTTGGATCTTCAGGTGTTCCTTTTAAAAAATAGGCAACTGTTGGTGTATCACCCATTTTGATTATAGGACCTTTTCTATAAAAATAATCACCAAGCGCACCATGACCTTTTATATATTTTTCAACAAATGTTTGGTTAGAGTAATCATTATCCATGTATCCTCCATTAAACCAACCTCTATATGTAGAATTATCCTCTATAATCCAAAGATTTGGGAAATTGTTTCTAATATATTGATAAGCATTAAGTCCCCATTTTTTATTAGGACCAGCGACATAGTTAACTCTTATCTTTGATTCGATTTCAGGCGCATCATGTAATGCTTGTGCAATATCTTCAAGTAAACCCCATCCTAAAATATATAATGGTCTTTCATCATCCTTTTTAGCACATCTAATAATTAGTTCTGATGCCTCAGTAGGGTTTCTATAACCTTTAAATGGCGCAAAGTTTATTTCTCCTTGTTTTGTAATGCTTCTTAAATAATCTGGTGTAGGATAATCTTTAGAATATTTTAATAATTTTGGATAATCTTTCTCATAACAATCAATAACTTCAAGAATGTCTTCTTTTCTACCATTTCCCCAAGCAGATGATATTAACCCCTCAGTATCGAAAAGATTTGAGTAAAGTAGATAATGAACCATTGATTGAAAATCATCATAATCACTACCTCCAATATCTGTTGTGACAATAATTCTATATCTTTTGCCATATAGCGCTCCATTTTCTTTTATCATAATTTCACCTCACAAATATTTTAATTATAATAAGAATATGATACAATACTTAAAAATAAATACGCTACATCATGTAGTGTAGTTGTAGTGAAAGGAATTCATATGTATCACGTAGGAAATGATTTTAGATCAAAAAAATCAGCGTTTAAGATATATCAAAGTTTAAGACATAACTTATTAAATAAAAGTTTATCTGATATCACTGTTGTAGATATTTATAAAGAATCTGGTATTGCTAGGACAACATTTTATCGTTTATTTGATAATGTAATTGATGTTTTAGAATATCAGTTAGAAATTTTTATAAAAGAATATATAAATCTAAAAGAAAAAAAGAGTGATAAGATTTTATTCTTTTATGAATATTTTAATTTGCATTCTGATTTAATATATATAATTGCGACTCAAAACGAATACATCTTAAAACATGTAGTAGAAAAAGTCTATGGTTATTCAAATGAATATTTAATTATGCTAAAAATATCTATAATGACATCTCTTTTATGTACATGGAGTAAAAATAACAAAAGAGAAAGTCCAAAAGATATGGCATTACTTACAAAGAAATTATTATCGCAAAATATGCTTGATATACTTACTGATTTTTAAGTATAATTATTAAGAAAATAATACTAAATAAAAAAAAGTTAACGCTATAATAACGTTAACATTTTTTAATATATTATAAATTTTTAGCGATTTGATTTACAAGTTTCATATCGCATTTTCCATTGTAATTAGCTTTAAAATACTTCATTACGGCAGGAATTGACTTATCATCTAGTTTGTTTATTACTTCTTTGATTTCTTCTTCACTCATTTGAGCTGGTAAGAATTCTCCGATGTAATTCTTTTGTTGAATAAGTTCATCATATTTTTCTTGTCTTCCAGCTTTAAGGAATAAATCAGCTTCATCCTGAAGCTCTTTTTGAGTTTTAGATATTATTTGAAATAAATCTTCATCTTCTAGTTCTTTTCCTTGCGCCTTTAGCTCAATTTGCGCTTGCATTGCCTTATTAATTACTACAGGAAGAATTCCTCTTTTCATTGTATCTTTATTTTTCAAAGCAAGCATATTTTCTTTTTTTAATGTATTAAATAAATTTGAATTTGTATCCATTATAGATTTCCTTCTTTCTTTGTATAACCATATTTTACAAAAAAGTCATTTTTGAAATCAAGAAGTCTATCTTCTTTTATAGCTTCTCTAATATCTTTCATTAAGGACTTTAAAAAATATAGATTGTGATAGCTTAATAATCTTTGTCCAAGTATTTCATCAGTACGTATTAAATGTGATAAATAACTCTTAGTATAATTTTTGCAGCAATAACAATCACACAGATTATCTAGTGGAGACATGTCATATTTATAACATGCATTTCTTATAATAATACGTCCACTATGTGTAAGAGCACTTCCGTGACGTGCTAAACGAGTAGGTAAAACACAATCAAACATATCAATACCATTTATTGCGCCAATTATTAAATCATCAGGAGAACCAACTCCCATTAGATAACGTGGTTTATCTTTAGGCATTATAGTTTTTAAATATTCAAGCATTTCATACATTTCATCTTTTGTTTCACCAACAGATAAACCTCCAATAGAATAACCTGGAAAATCTATTTTTACAAGTTCATCTAAGCAATGCTTACGAAGTTCTTTATAAGGTCCACCTTGTACTATACCAAACAAAGCTTGAGTATCTGGGTTTTGGTTTGCATCCTTACTTCTTTTTGCCCATCTTATTGTCCTATCAACTGATTTTTTCAAATAATCATATTTTGAATAAAATGGAGGGCATTCATCAAAAGACATTATAATATCAGCTCCAAGATTATTTTGAACGTGTATAGAATCCTCAGGTGACATAAATAACTTAGCGCCTGATTTAAAATGACGGAACTCTACTCCTTCTTCTGTAATCTTTCTTGTCTTTGATAAAGAAAAAACTTGATATCCTCCAGAATCTGTAAGTAGTGCACCATTCCATTTCATGAATCCTCTAATTCCACCATGCATTTTTATTACATCATCCCCTGGTTCTAGCCAAAGATGGTAAGTATTTCCAAGTATCAAACCATCTGATACTTCTTTTATTTCTTGAGGAGTTAATGTTTTAACTGTCGCTTGTGTTCCAACAGGCATAAATATTGGTGTTTCAAAATCTCCATGTGGGGTATGAAGAATTCCATATCTTGCACCAGTTTGTTTGTCTTCATGTATTAACTCATAGGTTATAGGATATTTCATTATATCCACACCTCCTTATTTTATAACTTTTATAGTTTTTATAACTTGTTCTTCAAGTGGTCTATCAGATGCATCTGTTTTTACTGATGCTATGGCGTCAAGTGTATCAAGACCAGATACTACAACTCCAAACGCTGCATAAGCAC
Organism: Anaeroplasmataceae bacterium; assembly: GCA_963590725.1. Taxonomy (GTDB): domain Bacteria; phylum Bacillota_I; class Bacilli_A; order Acholeplasmatales; family Anaeroplasmataceae; genus UBA3206. The sequence goes on from CAVAQB010000034.1 coordinate 7,077, forward strand.
CATCAAGGAATGTATCATCAGTATCGCAAATAAAAAATTGTGATGAAGCACTATTAGGTGCTGATGTTCTAGCCATAGAGATTACTCCTCTTGAATGCGAAAGCATATTTTTAAAACCATTAGATGGGAATTCACCTATAATTTTTTCATCAGATCCTCCCATACCAGTACCCATAGGATCTCCGCCTTGAATCATAAAATTCTTTATTACTCTATGAAATATTAATCCATCATAAAAACCTCTAGAAACAAGTTTTAAAAAGTTTTCAACTGTTTTAGGGGCAGTTTGTGGAAATAATTCTAATTCAATTCTTCCACCTTTATCCATTATAATTTCAACTCTTGGATTATCGTTTGATAAAAATTCTGTAAAATTTTTCATATAAAAACCTCTTAATTTATAATATTAACATCGCATCACCAAATGAGAAAAATCTATATTTTTCTTCTACTGCGTGATTGTATGCCTTCATAATAAAATTCTTATCTGCAAAAGCAGATACTAACATAATAAGTGTAGATTTTGGTAAATGGAAATTAGTAAATTGTGCTTGAACAACTTTAAACTTATATCCAGGATAAATAAATATTTGAGTCCAACCAGATGTTTCCTTAAATCCATTATCATAAGCACTTTCTAGGGTTCTAGTAGTTGTTGTACCAACAGATACTATTCTCTTTCCATCCTCTATTGCCTTGTTTAGGGCAGCTGCTGTATCTTTATCAATTGTATAGAATTCACTATGCATTGTATGTTTTGTAACATCCTCAACCGCAACAGGTCTAAATGTACCAAGTCCTACATGAAGAGTTACAAATAATAATTGTACTCCCTTAGCTTTTAATTGATCCATTACCTCTTTTGTGAAATGAAGACCTGCAGTAGGTGCAGCAGCACTTCCTGGAGTTTTAGAATATATAGTTTGATATCTTTCCTTATCCTCTAAATGTTCGTGTATATAAGGAGGTAGTGGCATTTCTCCAAGTTTATCAAGTATTTCATAGAATATTCCTTCATAAATCATCTTAAAATGTCTTATTCCATCCATTCCTTCTGAAACACATTCAGCTTTTAATAATCCTTCACCAAAGTCTATTATTGTCCCAACCTTAACTCTTCTTGCAGGCTTACATAATGTTTCCCATGTATCACCCTCATTTTTTAATAACAATACCTCAATATGCGCAAGTGTCCCTTCTTTAACACCAAAAAGACGTGCTGGAATTACTCTTGAGTTATTAAACACTAATACATCATTAGGTCCAAAATAATCAACTATATCTTTAAAATTCTTATCTTCAATAGTTTGATTTGATCTATTCAAAACCATAAGCTTAGAGGCTGATCTATCCTTTAATGGAACTTGGGCAATAAGTTCTTCAGGAAGATAATAATCAAAATCATCTGTTTTCATTTTATTCAAAAAGTCCTTTCATATAAGGTATACCAAGTTGATCATACGCTTTTTTATTCGCGACTCTTCCTCTAGAGGTTCTTGAAATATATCCCTCTTGAAGAAGATATGGTTCATAAACATCTTCAACAGTTTGAGGCTCTTCACCAATTGATGCGGCAATCGCCTCAAGACCAGCAGGTCCACCCTTAAATTGTTTCATTAATACCGAAAGATATTTATGGTCTGTTTTATCTAATCCCTTATCATCTATATCAAGTTTTGACAAGGCATGACGTGTAATATCAAGTGTAATAGTCCCATCTCCTAAGACTAATGCGAAATCTCTTACACGTCTAAAAAGTCTATTTACAATACGTGGAGTACCACGAGATCTTAGTGCAAGTTCACGTGCAGCATCTAAATCTATATTTGTTTCATATACCTTCGCAGTACGTTTAGCTATATCCATAAGTTCATCAATAGAATAATAATCAAGCCTTAAAACAACTCCAAAACGATCTCTTAATGGTGATGATAAGTCCCCATAACGAGTTGTAGCACCAACAAGTGTAAATGGAGATAAATCAACCCTAATAGATCTTGCGTTATTTTCAGAACCTACCATAATATCTAGTGTAAAATCCTCCATTGCACTATATAATACTTCCTCAATAAAACGAGGCATTCTATGAATTTCATCTATAAATAGCACATCACCTGGTTCAAGTTGAGTAAGTATTGCCGCAAGGTCACCAGTTTTTTCAATTGAAGGTCCGGCAATAATTTTAATATTTCCACCCATCTCATTAGCGATAATCTTTGCAAGTGTGGTCTTTCCAAGTCCTGGAGGTCCATATAATAGTGTATGGTCTAAAACTTCATTTCGTGCTAATGCCGCTTTAATATATACCTCAAGCATTTCTTTCGCATCATGTTGACCTATATAATCTTTTAGTCTATCTGGCCTTAAGCTTTTATATTCATCTTCATTTGTATATTCATTTGGATCTAAAATTTTATCATCCATCATATAAAAGCTCCTCCTTACTTAGTTAATATTTTTAATGCGTCCTTAATAATATCTGCAACTTCTTTAGATGAATCAAGATGTCCTAGAGTCTTTTGAATATCCTTTTTAGCATATCCTAAAGATAATAAAGCTTCCTCTACATCATTCATCTTTTGAGAAGCATTTGATACAACACTTACATCATCAAATGAAATTTTACCTTTAAGATCTAATATAATTTGTTGTGCAGCTTTAGGTCCAATGCCTGGGAATTTTCTTAAATATTGATCATCTCTTGCATCAATTGCTTCAGCAATTTTATCAACATTTCCAGACGCAAGAATCGATAACGCACTCTTAGGACCTATTCCTGAAACAGAAATAAGTTTGATAAACAAAACCTTTTCAGCTTCTTCTTTAAACCCATACAAATCATTAATTTGCTCTCTAATGTATTGGTAAGTATAAACTTTAAGTTTCTCACCTATTTTAAAATTATACGGATTAGAAACAATAAGTATGTATCCAATGCCATTATTTTCAATAACAATATATTTAGGAGTTATTTTTGTAATTTCACCAATGATATATTCGTACATTAAAATCACCATACCCATTATATCATAAACAAGCCTCTTTTTCTCTATAAAATTTGAACTATTTTATTCCTTTAATCATTTTTATAAATTGATATTGAAACTTAATCTAAAAAGATAATAATCTTATCTATTTTATAAAAAAATAATATGAATTTTTCTCTAAAAAATATTCATAAACTATATTTAATAATTTGACTAGTTATATAA
>CAVAQB010000035.1:0-7046 GCA_963590725.1 Anaeroplasmataceae bacterium
CATAATAACTCCTTTACAAACGCAAAACAATTATATTCTATTTAATATTTAAAAGCAATTAAAAGTAAAATAACAAATAAAAAAGCATATCAATTCATAACAAATATGCAATGAATTTGACATGCTTATTACTTTGTGTATATTTTATAGACATAAAAGTTATTTTTTATAATTATTAATAACTTCCATCATATCTTTAATAAATGGTTCTACATCATCCCATGAAGCAATTGATGCGCCAGATGCCATCTTATGTCCACCACCATTATATTTTGAGGCAAGTTCATTTATAGCAGGTCCCTTAGATCTAATTCTAATTTTCTTCTTACCATCTTTATATTCAATAAATAATGCCCAACACAATACACCCTTAATAGTTGAAAGCATATTCACATTCGCAGCCGCCTCTTCATCGGTAACTCCAAATTGTTCTACAATATCACGAGTCATTTTTATGTATGCAAACTTACCTTCAACAACTTCAAAGTTAGATAATACATATCCTTTTAATTTTAAAGTATTAGGGGTATCTGCCGCAAGATTATTATCTATATCTTGTGGTACTATCCCCATATCAAGAAGTCTTCCTGCAATACCAAATGTTCTTTTTGTAATTGAATTAAACTTAAATCTTCCACTATCTGTAACCATACCTGTATATAATGCATATGCACCATTTAGTGTCATTTTAAGTTTATGTTCAAACGCAATCCACGCAATAATTTCACAACATGATGAACATTTATCATCAACATATTCTAGATTTGCAAATGTTTCAATTTTTACATGATGATCAATACGAATAGTATCTTTAGCCATTGTATATCTTTTATCAGACGCTCTATCTGCATTCGCTAAATCTACAATTATAGATAACGCTCCATTAAATTTATCATCACTTATTGTATCAACCCTACCTAAAAATTGTAATAAGTCACTATTTTCCCCTACTACATATACTTCCTTACTTGGAAATGTGGTTTTTATTATATCTTTTAATCCTAATTGTGATCCAAGACAATCACCATCAGGATGTTCGTGTCCATGAATAATAATAGTATTATATGCTTTTATCTTTTTTATTATTTCTTTTATAATATTCATACAAATCACTCCTTTAAACAAATAGATTATATCATATTTTTCATGTTATAAAAATCCATTACCTATGATAAAATAATACTATATTTAGGAGAATTATTATGAACTTTAAAGGTACTAACAGTAAAATCCCGTTAATCGTAGATTATTATAATCATTTTAATGAAGATCTAAGGCTTCAAAGAAGACATGGTCAAGTAGAATTTAACACTAATATGCATTATATATTGAAATATTTAGGTGAAAATAAAAATAAAAAAATATTAGATATAGGTGCCGGTACAGGAGCTTATTCTATTCCATTATATGAAATGGGATATGATGTTACCGCAATTGAACTTGTAGAAAAAAACATTGAAAGGTTCAAAGCGAACAATCCAAATGTCTTTGTTAGTCAAGGAGATGCGTTAGACCTTTCTAGGTTTAATGATAAATCATTTGATTTTATTCTTCTATTTGGTCCAATGTATCATCTTTTAAATGACACAGATAAAATCAAAGCTTTAAATGAAGCTAAAAGAGTTCTTAAAGATGATGGAGTAATATTTGTATCATATTATATGAATGATTATGCCGTAATAAATTATGGATTTATGAAAGGTAATATTAAACAATCTTTAGATGAGGGAAGGATTAGTAAAGATTTCCATATAATCTCTTTAAAAGATGACCTATATTCAATGGTTAGAATATCTGATATTAAATCATTTGACGCCGAATGTGGAATGATATCAGATTTAATGTTTGCCTCAGATGGTCCATCTGATTATATACGTCCTATATTAAATAGATTATCCGAAGAGGAATTTAAGATATTTTTAGAATATAATCTTTCAATATGTGAAAATCAAGAACTTCTAGGAGCGTCTTCCCACGTAGTTGATATAATAAGAAAAAAGCTGTGAATTAACTTCACAGCTCTTATTTTAATATTCACAATTCTTAGGAGTACGTGGATATGGAATTACATCACGAATATTATCTACCCCTGTAAGATACATAATAAGTCTTTCAAATCCCATTCCAAATCCAGAATGGATATTTCCACCATATCTTCTTGTATCTAGATACCATTCGATTTGAGAACGATCAATATTCATTTTCTCCATCTTATCTATTAATACTTCAAGATTTTCTTCTCTTTGAGATCCACCCATAAGTTCTCCAGATCCTGGAACAAGTAAGTCAACAGCGGCAACTGTCTTATTGTCTTTATTAACCTTCATGTACCAAGCTTTAATATCCTTAGGCCAGTCAGTTACAAATACTGGACCATTGAAATGCTCAGTTAAGAACTTTTCATGTTCTTTTGCGATATCATCTTCATATGATGGCTTAAACTCCCACTTTTGTCCTGATGATAATAATAAATCTACTACATCATGATGAGTAATTCTTGTGAAGTGAGATGAAAGTAAAGTCTCAAGCTTTGCCTTCAATCCTTTTTCAATAAATTGATCGCAGAAATTAATTTCATCTGCTGCGTTATCTAGAACATACTTAACTACGTATTTAAGCATTTCTTCTTCTATATCCATTAATCCCTCAAGATCACAGAATGCCATTTCTGGCTCAATCATCCAGAACTCATTTGCGTGAGTTTTAGTATTTGAATTTTCTGTTCTAAAAGTAGGACCAAATGTATAAATATCAGAGAATGCCATCGCAAATGTTTCTCCTTGTAATTGACCAGATCCTGTAATATATGCTTGTTTTCCAAATAAATCTTTTGAAAAATCAGCTTTTTTATCTTCTGTTTTTGGAACATTATTCATATCAAATGTTGTAATCTTAAACATTTGATCAGAACCCTCACAGTCTGCGCATGTAATTAATGGAGTATGTACATATAAGTATCCATTTGATTGGAAATATGAGTGTACTGCCATTGCGGCAACTGATCTTATTCTAAATACTGCATTAAACTTATTAGTTCTAGGTCTTAAATGTGCATATTCACGTAAGAATTCAGGAGTATGTCTTTTTGGTTGAATAGGATAATCCTCAGGACAATCTCCAAGCATTACAACCTTAGTCGCATGCATCTCTAATGGTTGTTTAGCATCTGGTGTAAGAACGATATCGCCTTCTACCATTACAGACATTCCAACTCTAAACTTTGATACTTCTTCAAAGTTTTCCATATTATCTTTTGAATATACTACTTGTAAATTTAAAATGGTTGATCCATCATTTACATTTAAAAAACCAAATTGTGATTGAGCTCTATTAGTTCTAACCCAACCATATACAATGGCTTTCTTAGCTTGTTTTTCTGAAAATAATACTCTTATTCTATCTCTTTTCATATTAATTCATCCTTTCCATAAAAAAATCGTCCTCAAAATATAAGGACGATTAAATAACCGTGGTACCACCTTAGTTCAAGAAAAATAATATTCTTGCACTCAATCCTTTAACGCAGGAATACGTATGGTTCTACTTTGTTCTTCCATCTCTTAAGGTCGTTAAAATCATAATCTATCCTACAGGCTTTCACCAAATGCCTGCTCTCTTATAAAGAATCAACTAAGATTTCTTCCTGTCAACGATTTATGAAAAAATTATAATCTCTTTTTTAGATACTGTCAACCCTATAATTTAGAAGGATCCATAAATTCCTTCTTCTTTATTGTAAACATTACACCAGGATTCTTATTTTCTACACTAATTTCATAGTCAAAAAAATCAAGTGTTTTTTTAACTATAGACATACCAAGTCCAAATTGACCTTTAGATCCCATTTCGTATGCTTTAAAAGCTGCATTTAAAAATTTTTCATCTATAGGATCTCCATCATTATAAAATGTAAGGATACCATTATTCAATGTTATTTCAATCTTAGATTTGGCATATCGCTTCGCATTTTCCATAATGTTATCTACAACAGTATAGAAATTCTCTTCATAACCTACATAAGCTGTGTCATCAAGTTTTGTTATAACTTCAATTCCATCAAGGAATTTATAATTATATATAACATGTTCAATAACTGTTTTCATAGAAACATTTTCAAATTCACGAGTTTTTTCTAGATATTCAAGCTTATTATATTGTAATAACTTTAATACCTTTTTCTTTAAAATATCTGCTTGTTCTATAATTACATCAGCCTTAGATGGATTTTCTACTCCATCTTTAATTGCCTCAGCATACCCTACTATTACAGATATTGGTGTTTTAAAATCATGGGATACATTTTGAAGCATTTCTCTCTTTTCACCCTCATTATCTACAATAGTTTGTCTCATATTATCAACAGACTTTGATAATACCGCAAGTTCATCACAACCATTATCAATATATGATTTTTCATAGTTTGTTTTATCTAAAGAATTAATATGCGAATTTAATCTAAATAATCTTGTTGTGTAATATTTAGACCATATATATATCGCAATACCTGCTAGAAGAATTACTACAATAAATATTATTGATATATCTAGCATCCATCCGCTTCTTAATGAATGCGCATATTCTGAATTAGTAATCGCAATAAATATTATTCCACTATTAGAAACTTCATATGCAAGATAAATAGTTTTTCCATTAACCATTTTAGTAGCACTACCTTGACTATATGGTTCACGCTGTGCAGATGATACTATTTGCATAACCCCGTGTTCTAGACTATCCCCAACAATTTCTGCATAATTATCAGATAAATATTCTGTATATTGGCCTAAAAAGCCAGCTGTTCCACCACCTATACCAATATTATCAGGAATCCCATCACCATTTTCATCAATTATACCTGCATTTCCACTACTAATTTCTTTAGAACCAGAATTATTTACATTATTAGTTGGAACAAGTCTTATAAAGCCAATGTTCATTTCTGTATCCTTAGTTATAGTGAAATCATTAGTGATACTACTATCACTCCATTTATCCTTAGATGTAGTTACAACTGTAATTAAATTTCTTAAAGCTTGAGTATCTGCCATACCATCAAGTTTTGTAAACATTAAAATTCCAAAGAGGGCAGATGTTACTATAATTATAGCTATAGTTAAAATTAATAATTGCGTAGAAAGTGAAAATTTCTTCATTATTTTAATCTATAGCCATATCCATAGATAGTTTCAACTTTAAGATTTGGCATCTTAGACCTTAATCTACGCATTAAGTCATCAACGACCCTATCAGAACCAAAATATTCACTACCCCAAATACTATCTAAAAGCTGATTTCTGTCAAACGCTTTACCATTATTTTCAAGAAGAAATATCAATAAGTCATATTCCTTTGAAGTAAGATTTATTAGTTCTTCTCCTATATATACTGATCTTTTATCTTTATTTATTGTATATATATCATATTTAATAACATCATTCATCTTTTGGTTATCCATCTTATATGTTCTATTAAGAAGATTTTTTATTCTAAGCATAACCTCACGTGGTGAATAAGGCTTAGAAATATAATCATCAGACCCAAGTTCAAGTCCCATTATTTTATCAATATCTTGATCACGAGCTGACGTAAAAATAACAGGCATTATAGGATTATACTTTCTTATTTCCTTTATTAAATCATATCCATTAATTGACCCCGGAAGCATTATATCTAAAACCCATAAATGACAATCATCTGAAACATTAGCCATAGCCTCTTCACCATTATTAAATATCTTACATTCATATCCTTCTTTTTTAAGATATGCCTCTAATAAATTAGCTAAGTTTTTTTCATCTTCAACAACATTTATTTTAAACATAATATCGCCTTCCTTTACAATAATTATATCAAATCTTATTATTAAATACAAAGAGGAAGCCCCGATGGAGCTTCCTCAATGTACTAAATAGGGAGAGTTAGTTTGTTTATGAAAAAATTTTTTCTGTAAGCTTAGGGATTACTTACAGGTTCTTTTATAAACACCTAAAGTATAGCATTTAATTATGTGAAAAAATCATTTATAATTATGTGAAATCATGTGATTTTTAAAAATAATAATTGGCCATTTTTTATTATTAAATTATTTTTATATAGCGTTTCAAAAAATAGGTATTCAATATATATCACTTTTATGATAAAATCTATTTGTCTTATTTATGGAAGGTGACTCAAATGAATTTAAAAGAACATATTACAACTATACCTGATTGGCCAAAGAAAGGAATAATGTTTAGAGATATTACTACTCTTATTCAAAACCCAGAAGCTTTTTCTTATGCGGTTGATAAAATGGCTGAGTTCGGAAAAATGATAGGGGCAACAGTGGTTGCAGGACCTGAAGCTCGTGGATTTATATTTGGAGCTCCTGTTGCGGCAAAAATGGGTGTAGGATTCGTTCCTGTAAGAAAGCCTGGAAAATTACCTCGTAAAGTTATTACTGAAAACTATGAGTTAGAATATGGATCAAATACACTTTGCATTCATGAAGATGCATTTACTGCATTTGATAAAGTGCTTATAGTTGATGACCTTTTAGCTACAGGTGGTACAGCATTAGCTACTGCTCATCTTGTTGAAAAAAGTGGTGCTTCTGTTGCAGGACTTTCATTCATAATTGATTTAGTAGATCTTAAAGGAAAAGATTTATTAAAAGATTACAAAGTTCAAACACTTTGTGAATTTGAAGGCGAATAATTACTTTAAATCAAAATAAATTATTAAAAAGCTTTTTCATAAAGCTTTTTTTATTTTTCTATAAAAAAATCTTGATTTATATCATTTAAAGTATTAATATATCAGTGATATATCACAAAAATATAAGGAGAATTATATGACACCATATGAATATATAAAAAAAGAAATAATATTATGTAACAAGCTACCTGGTGAAGTTTTTGATGAAGGTTTAGTCGCAAAAGCATTAAATGTTTCAAGAACTCCTGTAAGAGAAGCTGTCTTAAAACTACAAGCTGAAGGATATCTTACAATAATTCCTAGAAAAGGAACCTTAGTTTCTAATATTAGTATAAGCGATATAAAAGAAG
>CAVAQB010000036.1:0-11055 GCA_963590725.1 Anaeroplasmataceae bacterium
ATATGATTCTATAGTTAAAGATTATATAAGGGAAAATGTTTCTAAAAAGTTTTTAAGACATTTAAAAAATATGAATGTAAAATATTATCTTAATGGAGTTCTTGTAAAGAATTATGTAAAAATTTCTAAAGATGATATTTTAAAATTAGAATATGAAGAGGATAATATTAAAGATAATCATCTATATGATATACCTCTTAATATATTATATGAAGATAGCCACTATATGGTATTAAATAAGCCTAAAGGTTTAAAAACAATACCTACAGGGTATAATGATTTTAAATCACTATATAATGCAGTTCTATCTTATTTTATAAAAAATAAAATAGACGGAACAATTCATTTTATAAATAGACTTGATAAAGATACAGAAGGGCTATTAATAGTTGCTAAAGATAAATATAGTGCCGCTATATTATCAAAAAATTTATGCAATATTAATAAATATTATATAGCTGAATGTGATGGCATAATAAAAGAAAATGGTATAATAGATGCGCCTATTAAAAAGGGTTTAGGAATAAAAAGAGTAGTATCTGATAGTGGTAAAGAATCAATAACAAAATATGAGGTTTTATCTATAAGGGATACTACTACTATTTTAAAGCTAAAACTTTTAAGCGGTAGATGTCATCAAATAAGAGTCCATCTTTCATCTATTGGACACCCAATAGTTGGAGATGCTTTATATGGTAATGGGTTTGATTTACATCTTACATCTTATATGCTAGATTTTATTGACCCATTTAATAATAAGGAAATGCATTTTGAAATTAAACCTTGGTTTGGAGTATAAATATGAGCTTACTTGAAGTAGAAGGAATTAAATTTAAATATACTGATAATGAATTATATAATGAAGCCTCATTTAGAGTAAATGAGGGCGAACATATAGTAATTGTTGGTAAGAATGGATGTGGAAAATCCACATTTATGAATATTATTACAAAAAATATTATTCCAGATAGTGGAAAAATAACTTGGATGCCAGGCGTTAGTTTTTCATATCTAGATCAACATTTAGAGGTTAAAAAGGAACAAAGTGTAGGAGAATATTTATATGGTGTATTCAAGCCTTTATTTGATAAAGAGAAGGAAATGAATCATTATTATGAACTTCTTGCCTCATCCCCTGAATACGATTATGATAGATTGCTTAGCATTGCCTCACAAATTTCAGAAGAACTTGAAAAAAAGAATTTCTACGCAATAAATTCTACTATAGGTAATGTAATTAATGGCTTGGGGTTACAAAATGTTTTGATGGACCAACCTTTAAAGAATTTGTCTGGTGGCCAAAGAGAAAAAGTATTTTTAGCTAAAATGCTTTTGGAAAATCATGATGTATTGTTACTTGATGAGCCTACAAACTTTCTTGATAAAGAACATGTTGACTGGCTTATAAAATATCTTAATGCTTATCCTAAGGCATTTGTATGTATATCTCATGACACTATGTTTATAAAAGAAATCGCAAGAGTTGTTTATGAACTTTCAAATAAAAAACTTGAACGATATAAGGGTGATTATAATTTTTATTTAAAAGAATCAGAGATTCGTAATGAAAATTATGAAAGAGCCTATAATAATCAACAAAAATTTATTAAACAAACTGAAGCTTTTATCGATAAAAATAGAGTAAGAGCTACATCTGCAAAAGCTGCGCAATCAAGAGTTAAAATGCTTGAACATTTAGATAGACTTGAACGCCCTGAGGCAACACAAAATATTAAATTTAGTTTTCCGTATTCTAGAGGACTTGGACAAGAGGTATTAAAAACTAAGAATTTAGTAATAGGGTATAATAAGCCACTTTTAGAACCACTTAATATTTTGATTAAACAAAATGAAAAAGTTGCGATTATTGGTAAAAATGGTATAGGAAAATCCACATTACTTAAAACAATACTTGATATTATTAAACCACTAGATGGAGAATATAAGTTTAATAATTCTGCAGATATTAATTATTTTTCACAAGAAGAAGAATATCCAAATATTACCCCTGTTAATTATTTAAGAGGATTTTATCCACTTAAAACGGATTTAGATTTAAGAAGTATTCTCGCAAAAACAGGTATTAAAGGAGATTTAGCTATTAAATCTATGAAGGAATTATCTGGAGGAGAACAAACACGTGTAAGACTTGCGCTAATGCTTATGAAGAAAAGTAATATTTTAATCCTAGATGAACCTACAAATCATTTAGATTTAAATACTAAGGAAGCCTTATATAAAGCGTTGAAGGAATTCCCAGGTTCAGTAATTCTTGTATCTCATGAGGATAATTTTTATGATGGACTTGTAGACTATGAATTAAAGTATTGACAATCATTCTTATATAATATAATATAAATAAGTTGAATAAAATCATCGGAGAACTTGTGGCCGTAGCCATATCGATAAGCGATTAAGTTGAAAAGATGACGAGTGAGCTCGGTTATATAAATAACTGAGCTTTTTTATTTTAAGAGGTGCAAATATGTCGAAGATAGAACTTAGTGATCATTTTACATATAAAAAATTAATAAGATACGCTATTCCGATGATAGGGGTTTTAATTCTAACATCTATATATGGAGTTGTTGATGGACTTTTTATCTCGAATGTTGAAGGTGATATTGCGTTTAGTGCAGTAAATTTAATATTACCGGGCGTAATGGCTTTCGCATCTGTTGGGTTTATGATGGGATCTGGTGGTGCGGCTATTGTATCTAAAACATTAGGTGAGGGGAAAAAAGAAAAAGCCTCAAAATATTTTTCTATGATTGTCTATTTTCTAATTATTGTAGGAACAATTTTTGCGACTTTAGGATGTCTTTTAACTAAACAAATATCATCACTTTTAGGGGCATCAGAAAAAATGGAGAAATATTGTATAGATTATGGAAGAGTATTGTTCTTATTTTTACCATTTATGATGTTACAATATATGTTTCAATCATTTTTTGCAGTAGCGGAAAAGCCGCAAGTAGGTCTTATAATAACAGTTTGTGCAGGACTTACAAACGCGATTTTAGATTATTTATTAATTGTAGTATTTAGTCTTGGGATAAAAGGAGCCGCAGTAGCATCTGGTGCTTCAATGGTAGTAGGTTCAGTACCAGCTATATTTTATTTTATATATAAAAAAGATTTGAAATTTAGTTTAGTGTTAACAAAGTTTGATTGGAAAGTATTAGGCAGAACAATGTCTAATGGTTCATCAGAAATGGTTACAAATATTTCTATGTCTTTTGTGAATATGCTTTATAACGCACAGCTTATGAAATATTATGGTGAAAATGGTGTATCTGCGTACGGTGTTATAATGTATGTTGGATTCATTTTTAGTGGATGTTATATGGGAGTATCGCAAGCAGTAGCACCGGTTGTAGGATACAATTATGGCGCATCAAATAATGAAGAGTTGAAGAATGTTTTTAAAAAGTCATTAGTGATTTTAGCGGTTATGGCGATATTTTTAACAGCCTCGGCTGAACTTTTATCAAAACCACTAGGCTATGTTTTCTTTAGCGGTAATAAAGAATTATTAAGTCTTACAAAACATGCGATAAGATTATACGCAATTGGATATACTGTATCATGGGTAAATATATTTGGTAGTGCATTCTTTACGGGTCTTAATAATGGACTGGTTTCGGCCATTATTTCGTTTGGAAGAATGCTTGTCTTCCAATTGGCAACAATATTTATATTGCCACTTATATTTGATTCTAACGGACTTTGGGTTGCGATGCCTTTAGCTGAGGTATTTTCACTAATTGTTTCTATAAGCTTTTTTATAGGAATGAGAAAAAAATATAATTATGCATAAAAAATGCCAAGGATATTTTAAATATCTTTGGCATTATTTTTATCATTGATCGCTTTGATTATTTCTTTTTTAAGCTCTTTTACAATATCTTGTTCAGCTATTTTTCTTATTGGCTCACCATGCTTAAAAAGAAGTGCTTCTCCAATTCCGCCCGCTACACCAATATCAGCACCTCTAGCTTCACCAGGACCATTTACAACACATCCCATAACTGCAACATGTATGTCTGATTTTAAAGTGTATAAAAATTCTTCGATTTCCTTTGCGATTGGAATCATATTATATTGTGTACGTCCACAAGTAGGACATGATGTAAGAGTTGGAACGTTATCAATTAATCCTAGGTTATTTAATATTTCTTTTGCGGCTCTTATTTCATATATAGGATCATCTGTAAGAGATACTCTTATAGTATTTCCAATTCCTAAGCTTAGAATCTTAGAAATACCGATAGCTGATTTTATGCTTCCACTAAAAAGTGTTCCAGCTTCTGTTATACCAACGTGCAATGGATAAGGCCACTTATTTGATGCAAGCTCATAAGCTTTTATAGCAATATCTATATCAGAAGATTTTAAAGATAAAACAATATTTTTAAAATCATATTTTTCAAGTATTCCAATGTGATATGATGCGGCTTCAATCATGGCTTCTGGTGTAGCCTTAGCCCTATTAGGCAATGAACCACCATTAACACCGATTCTTATTGGAATATTTTTTTCTTTACATAAATCAATTATTTCTTTTATATCATGCTCGTTTCTGATATTTCCAGGATTTAATCTTATGGCGTTTACGCCAGCTTTAATTGATTCAATGGCAAGCTTTGGATCAAAATGAATGTCGGCTACTAATGGAATATTAATATTGTTAACTATATCTTTAATAGCTTTGGCATCATCCATATCTAAAACTGATACTCTTATTATTTCACAGCCTGATGCTTCTAATTCCTTTATTTGATTTATAACCTCATTAATTTTTGATGTTTTTATATTACACATAGATTGTATATATATATGATTATTTCCACCAAGTGTAATGTTTTTTAATTTTATTTGTAATGTTTTTTCTCTTTTCAATCTAATCACCAAAATAATTATATCACATTTACTGCGCTTGAATGGTATGTTTTAATTTTACTATATAAAATTGTTTATTCTTTATACTATCATTTATTACCCCCAATTTAAAATTTACAACTTATTACCTTTAACTTTTTTTAAATTTGATATTGCAAACTAAAATTACATTTGATATAATCATATAGGAATAGATTTTAAGGTATTATTTACTAAAAATCGTTTAGATTATGATTTAATGTCTGGAGGGATATTGATGCGTGATTTAGTTAAATTAGTATGTGAAGATTGTAAGAGCGAAAACTATTACACTGACAAGAACAAGAAGCTTAATCCTGAAAGAATTGAGTTTAAGAAGTATTGCCCAAAGTGCAAAAAGCATACACTTCATAAAGAAAAGAAGTAAGCCTTAGTGGGCTTTTTCTTTTTTTGCTTAGGAGGTATATATGGAAATTATAAAATATGTTAGCGGAGATTTTGAGACTAACACTTACGTTATAACTTTTAATAATAAATCTTTAGTTATTGATCCTACACTTGATTTAGAAGAAATATCTTTAGAAATCAAATCTAAATATAATGTAGTTGGTGTGCTTATAACCCACGCTCATATAGATCATATAGATGGAATAAAATATTTTAAAGATTTACCTATATTTATTTCTAAAATAGATTATTCTAATTTAAATGACTTGGGATATACTCTTTATGGATTATATGGATTAGATTTACCATTTAATCCGTTAGATATCAAATTTCATTTATTAAGTGATAATGATATAATAAATGTAATTGATACACCTATAAGAGTAATTGAAACACCTGGTCATACTAAAGGTGGACTTATATATTTGCTTGATAAAGAAAATGTGGCTTTTACCGGTGACACATTATTTAAAGGTTCTATAGGACGTACTGATTTTAGAGGTGGATCCATGGAAGAGATACTAAAATCTATTGTTAAGATACTAGATAATCTTGGTGATAATGTTGAATTATATCCAGGCCATGGTGAAAAGACTTCTGTGGGTTTTGAAAAAGAATATAATCAATATTATGCGTACGCAAAAAGCCAAAACAAGTAAGAGAAATCGAGAGGTTTCTCTTTTATTTTTATTAAATTGGCACTAACGTGTTGACAGTGAAAAAAAGATATTATATAATATATTTGCACTTAGGGATAATGAGTGCAAAAAAGGACGGTGATTCTTGAATGCTAACTGATAGACAAAAACTTATATTAAAAGCTATCATTGAAGAATACATTGATACAAATGAGCCGGTCGGAAGTAAAGTTTTAACTGATAAGCCATTTTTAAAGTTTTCTAGCGCAACACTTCGCTATGACATGCAGTCACTTGAAGAAAATGGTTATTTAGAAAAGACACACACATCATCTGGTAGAGTTCCTTCACAAAAAGGGTTTAGCTTTTATGTAGAAAATCTTATTACCCGTGATGATTCGATTGAAAAATTCTTTCGTGAATTTGATGAGACATTTGATGATAGGTTTTTATCAAGAGAGGAATCACTTAAGAAGATTGTAGATTTACTTAGCGAGAAAACAGGATATATGGCTGTTCTCAATGGTTCATCTGCAAATTACGCTACAGTCAAGAAAATGGAGATTGTACCACTTGCAAGAAATAAAGCGTTACTATTAATCGTAACATCGAATGGTTCAGTTCAAAATCAACTTATTGACATTCCGGCGTATTATAAAATGGATGACCTTGTAAGACTTATTGATATGTTTGATAATGCTATGTATGATAAGCCGGTATTTGAAATTAGAGAAACACTTACAAAAGAAGCTATGAAACCTAGAATTAGGCAAATGGTAGATTTTAGAGATGATGCGTTAAACTTCATTATAAAATGTTTCGCAAGATTCCAAAACGCAGATTATGTTATGTCAGGATTATCAAGAATGCTTGAACAACCAGAATTTCATGAATTTGGCAATATGCAACGATTTGTGGATATGCTAGATTCTAATATTCTTCCTCAAGTATTAAAAGAAACAGGAAATGGTCTTACTATTCGTATAGGAAATGATAATGATAATGATTCGCTTAGCGCATGTTCAATCATTTCAATTCCGTATTATATTAATGATCAAGCTTATGGATCACTTGCAATTATAGGACCAGTAAGAATGAAGTATCGTACTGTAATTCCTACTCTTGAATATGTTGCGAAAAGCATGAGCAAACTATATAAGTAAAGGAGTATTAAAGTGGAAGATAAAGAAATAAAAAAGGATGAAACTTTAGAAAAAGAAAAAGAAGAATTGAAGAATGAGTCCACAGATGCAACTGATGCTCCTAGTGAGGAGATAAAAGAAGAATCTAATGAAGAAGTAAAAGATGATTCTTCTAAGAAGGATACGAAGAAAGAGCAAAAGAAGGCAAAAAAGGATGAAATTCAAAAGCTTAATGATGAAATACTTAAGCTCAAGAACGAAAATCTTAAACTTCGTGAAGATTATTTAAGAGCTCTAGCAGATATGGAAAATACTAAGAGAAGATTAAACGAGGATGTGTTAAAACAAAAGAAATATGCATCTCAAGGCTTAGTTGAAAGCTTAGTAACTCCAGTTGATATGTTAGATAAGGTTTGTAATATGGAGGCTTCAAATCCAGAACTTGCAAACTTCCTTATTGGATTTAAGATGATTTCAAAACAATTAACAGATATTCTTGAGGCTGATGGCCTTAAAGAAATAGATGCTAAAGGAAAAGCATTTGATGCAAATTATCATCATGCTATTGAAAAAGAGCATGTTGATGGAGTTGAACCAAATGTGGTTCTTGAAGTAAAACAAGCTGGTTATATGTATAAGGATAGATTATTAAGACCAGCTATGGTAAAAGTAAGCGAATAAAATTAAAAGGAGATAGATATTATGTCAAAAATTATTGGAATTGATTTAGGAACAACAAATTCATGCGTATGCGTTATGGAAGGAAATGAGTCTAAGGTTATCGCTAACCCAGAAGGAGCTCGTACTACTCCATCTGCAGTAGCATTTAAAGGAGAAGAAATTATAGTTGGTGAGGCTGCAAAGCGTCAAGCAATTACTAACCCTAATACTGTGTTATCTATTAAGAGACACATGGGAGAAGATAGTTACCGTGTAGATGTAAATGGTAAAAAATATACTCCACAACAAATTTCTGCGATGATTCTTCAAAACTTGAAGGCAACTGCAGAAGCATATCTTGGTGAAAAGGTATCTGAGGCTGTTATTACAGTACCAGCATACTTTAATGATGCACAACGTCAAGCAACTAAAGATGCAGGTAAGATTGCAGGACTTGAGGTAAAGAGAATTATAAATGAGCCAACTGCTGCAGCACTTGCTTATGGTATTGATAAACAAGATAAGGAACAAACAGTTCTAGTATTTGACCTAGGAGGAGGAACATTCGATGTTTCAATTCTAGATCTTGCTGATGGTACATTTGAGGTTAAGTCAACTGCAGGAGATACTCATCTTGGAGGAGATGACTTCGACCAAAAGATTATTGATTATCTAGTAGAAGCATTTAAGAAAGAAAATGGAGTAGATTTATCTAAGGATAAGATGGCTCTTCAAAGATTAAAGGATGCAGCTGAGAAAGCAAAGAAGGATCTTTCAGGAGTTACAACAACTGAAATTTCATTACCATTCATTTCAATGGGAGCTGCTGGACCTCTTCACTTAAATCAAACACTTACTCGTGCTAAATTCGAAGATTTAACTCGTGATTTAGTTCAAAGATGCTTACAACCAGTAAAGAGAGCAATGTCTGATGCAGGTCTTACTGCAAATGATATTGATCAAGTATTACTAGTAGGAGGATCAACTCGTATTCCTGCTGTTCAAGATCTTGTTAAAAATGAACTTGGAAAACAACCTAATAAGTCAGTTAACCCAGATGAAGCAGTAGCTATGGGAGCTGCTATTCAAGGTGGAGTATTATCAGGAGACGTTAAGGATGTATTATTACTAGATGTTACACCACTTTCATTAGGAATCGAGACTTTAGGAGGAGTATTTACTAAACTTATTGATAGAAATACTACAATTCCAACTCAAAAATCACAAGTATTCTCAACTGCTGCTGATAACCAACCAGCTGTAGATATTCATGTTCTACAAGGTGAGCGTCCAATGGCTGCTGATAATAAGACTTTAGGAAGATTCCAACTTACAGATATTCCAGCTGCACCAAGAGGAGTTCCTCAAATCGAGGTTAAATTTGATATTGATGCGAATGGTATCGTAAATGTTTCAGCTAAGGATCTTGGAACTGGTAAAGAACAAAAGATCACTATTACTAACTCAGGATCACTTTCTGAGGATGAAATTAATAAGATGGTTCAAGAGGCTCAAGCTAATGCTGAGGCTGATAAGAAGCGTAAGGAAGAGGCAGACACTATTAATGAAGCTTCTCAATTAATCTTCCAAGTTGAAAAGACTGTAAATGACTTAAAGGATGTTACAGAAGATGAGAAGAATAAGATTAATGCTGCAAAAGAAGACCTTCAAAAGGCTATTGATAGTAAAGATGTTGAGGCAATCAAAGCTAAGAAGACAGTGTTAGAACAAGCAGCTCAAGGTGTTGCACAACGTGCATACCAACAAGCTCAAGGAGCACAAGGTGGAGCAGAATCAACTACTGATTCATCTAAGAAGGATGATAATACAGTTGATGCTGACTTTACTGATGTTAACTAATTTTAATTAATAAATTATGTAAGGGCCGAAAGACCCTTACATTTTAATAGGGGTGCTTAATATGGCAGATAAAAAGGATTACTATGAAACACTTGGTGTTTCTAAAAGTGCAAGTGCAGATGAAATTAAAAAAGCTTATAGAACGCTTGCGAAAAAATATCACCCAGATATAAATAAAGAACCAGGTGCAGAAGAAAAATTCAAGGAAATAAATGAAGCTTATTCTGTTCTATCAGATGAAACAAAGCGTAAGAATTATGATCAATATGGTAGTGCTGATGGTCCACAAGGCTTTGGAGGCCAAGGATTCGGTCAAGGCTTTGAAGGATTTGGTGGATTTGAAGATATATTCTCATCATTTTTTGGCGGTGGTTCAAGAACACAAAGACAATCAAATAATCGAGGAACTGATTTAGAAAAATCAATGACTATTACATTCATGGAAGCTGTTTTTGGATGTAAGAAGACAGTAAGAGTTACTGTTGATGAAGATTGCTCAAGCTGTGGAGGAACTGGCGCTTATTCTAAAAATGATATTCATACTTGTTCAAAATGTAGTGGACAAGGATATGTATTTGTAAATCAAAGAACATTCTTTGGTACTGCTCGTAGTCAAGTTGTATGTCCTAACTGTGGAGGTCGTGGACAACAAATTGAAAAGAAGTGCACAAATTGTGGAGGTTCTGGAAGAGTTAGACGTACAAAAGACGTTGAACTTACAATTCCTGCAGGAATTGATGATGGTATGACACTACGCATGGCTGGATATGGTCAAGGTGGTAAGGAAGGTGGAGAGAATGGGGACTTATTCATTCAAATTCACATTCAACCTCATGAATTCTTTAAGCGTGATGGACAAGATATAATGCTTAATGTGCCTATTAGTTTTACACAAGCAGCATTAGGAGATACTATCGAGGTTCCAACAGTTGATGGTACTTCTTCAATGAAAATACCTGCTGGAACTCAAAGTGGTACAAAATTCCGCTTAAGAGGAAAGGGAGTTAAGAGTGTAAGATCTTCAACTCGTGGAGACCAATATGTAGTAGTTAATGTTGAAACTCCAACTAACCTTTCTAAAGAAGAAAAAGAAATGTTTGAAAAGCTTGGAACTCTAGAACATAAAGAGAAAAAATCCGCTTGGGAAAAATTTAAAGATTTATTTTCGTCTAAAAACAAGTAAAAGAGCATATTGATGCTCTTTTTTTATGATTATGATTTACTTTTTTAATAAAGCTAAGATATATATAATGAATGATTGTTTAAAGTATGATGGGATAAAAAAAATAAAATGCATTTTACTCTTTAATTACAACAAACTTTCAAACATACTTTTTTGTACTATAGTATATTTATTTTGATTTTTGTTTATGATATAATCTTTGTAGACAATTAATTGGAGGAATAAATTATGCAACAAGAAACAG
>CAVAQB010000037.1:0-11845 GCA_963590725.1 Anaeroplasmataceae bacterium
GATATTCATTCTATAAGATAAATAATTCTTTGCCAATATAAGAACTATTAAGGCTGTATCCAACTTTACATGAAGCTGATGTAACTAAATTTTTTGATGTAGCAAACACATATTTCAAAAAATCTCTAAGCACGAACCTTAAAAAAATAAGGAAAGCAAGAGGCTTATCTCAAAACAAATTAGCCGAGCTTGCAGAAGTTGAACTTCGTTCTATTCAAATGTATGAACAAAGAAGAAATGATATAAACAAAGCACAAGCTGAAACACTTTACAAACTAGCACGAGTTTTGGGCTGTAATATGGAAGATTTGTTGGAATATTAAAACAGTAATATAAAAAACTAATGCGGGTTTTAATTGTGATAATTTTTATGTAAGGGTAAATTTCATATTATGTAAAAATTATAATAAATCATGTTATTTAAATAAATATAATAATTAAAAAAGGAGATTATTGAGAGAGTATTATGAAATTTTTAAAAACAGCAATTAAAGTAATGGTATGCCTTGCATTTTTGTCTTTTATCTTTATATTGTGTGCATGTAACAGTGGTGGTTCATCAAACAATTATTCCGATGAGACCACAACGTGTTATGTTATCACATGGAAAAACTATGATGGATCTATATTGTATACTGACAAAAACGCAAAGAAAGGTGATATGCCTTCTTATAAAGGATCTACACCAACAAAGCCTTCTGATCAACGATATAATTATACTTTTTCTGGATGGTCGCCTTCTATTACTAAAGTAACATCAAATAAGACTTATACAGCACAATACAATAATGTGAGTAAAGAATTTACAGTAACTTGGAAAAACTATAATGGCGATATATTGGAAATAGATACTGATGTCCCAAGAGGAAGCGAGCCATCATATGATGGGCAACCCCCAACAAAGCCTTCTGATGAAACTTATAGTTATACTTTTTCTGGATGGACCCCATCAATAACACCTGTAGAAAAAGATGCAACATATACTGCAACATATACTTCTAAAGAAAATCCTATTGAAATATCTAGCATAAATTTTACACAGCAAGATGTATATCTTTTTGTTGGAGATTCTACAACAATTTCTTATAGAGTTAACCCTAGTAAGTATTCAGACGCAATAACATTCAAAAGTTATGACCCATCTATTGTAACCATTGATGGAACTACAATTATTGGTAATTCTAGTGGAACAACGAAGGTAATTGGATATGGTCCTGATGGTACAAAATCGACATTTAATGTATATGTAATTGAAGAAATGGTATTAACATTATCTGCTAATGATAGCTTGAATGGCTATATCAGCGCATGTACTAATTCCTATGGCTATTTAATTGGCAATAAGGAAGAAAATATTTCTGGAAGACTTTATTATTATAAAAATTATACTGATACAACTAAGAATGCATATAAATTAAAATTTTATTCCCTAGATACATCATATTTTGAAGTGGATGAAACAACAGGAAAAATACAATTCAAAGATAAAAAAGGAATTGCAAAATTAAAACTTATTTTGTATAGCCCTATCAGTTCTAAGGAAATTGAGATTAAAATTGGAATCAGTGAAGCTGTCGAAGTAACTAGTTGGTCTTTTTCAAAAACTCAATACTCTTTAAATGTAGGTGATACAACAACAATTAGTGGAACATATTCACCATCTAACGCTAATGTAGGCCCTCTTACTTATACATCAAGCGATGATACAATTGCTGAGGTAGATGCAAATGGAACAATAACTGCAAAAAGTATTGGTACGTGTGATATTACGGCATATAGTAAAACTATAAAACAATATTATCATTTTACAGTGACGGTTTCAGGAAAATATGCAACAACTATTACTGGTAATAATTTAAGTGTGGCTCCATCTGAAACCAAGAAAATTTCAGTATCTTATACGCCAAGTAATGCTAATGTAGGTAAAAAAATAACTTATCACTCAAATAACGAAGAAATAGCTTTTGTGGATAATGAAGGAAATGTAACAGGCTTAAGAGAAGGAACTTGTCAAATAACATTAACATTAGAAAACGAATACAAAACAACTATTAATGTTACTGTAATTGAGAGTGTTTATCCTACATCGATATCGCTATCAAATTCATCTTTGACTCTTAAACCTAATGCTACATCTACATTAACAGCAAGCATATCACCTTTAAATGCTAATGTTTGTTTATCAAAAACATGGACTTCTAGTAATACATCGGTTGCAATAGTTTCAAACGGAAAAGTAAAAGCAATTGCACCAGGTACAGCTAATATATGTGTTTCTTTGGATAATGGTATTAAGGCTTATTGCCAAGTAACAGTACTTGATTATACAAGACCTAGTTCCATAACTCTTTCAAAAACATCGATAAATATTGATCCTAAGTTAGCACAAACTATTACAGCAACTATCAATCCTAGTGATACTGATAAAGATAATAAATTAACATGGTCTAGCACTAATGAAGAAGTAGCAATAGTTAACGCAGGAGTGATTACCGCTAAAGCTCCTGGTACATGTAAAGTTATAGTTCAAACTGAAAACGGTATTTTTGCTGAGTGCGATGTTACTGTAAATGAATATACGTATGCAACATCGGTTTCGTTAACGTCGACTTCTATTTCTGTTGATCCGAATAGAGAAACAGCAGTTGGTGTAAATCTTTCACCAAGCAATGCTAATGCGGGTTTAGAAATTACATGGACTTCAAGTGACACTTCAATTGCAAAAATTGAGAATGGAATTATTATTGGAGTAACTCCTGGAACATGTACAATTACAGCAAAATTAAATAATGGTGCAAAGGCGGATTGTACTGTTACTGTAAATGATTATATCTATGCTGAAACAATCACTATAACAAGCTCATCTTTATCTATAACAAAAGAATCAACATCGGTTGTTACTACAACTTATTTACCTGCTACAGCTAATGTTGGAACAAAAATTATATTTACTAGTAGTGATGATACAATTGCGACTGTAGATGCAACTGGAATAATCACTGGTAAATCAGTAGGGGAATGTATAATTACAGCAAAATTAGAAAATGGTTATACAAAAACATGTATTGTAAATGTTTTGGATTATATATATGCTGAAAGTATAACTTTGAATAAAACATCTGCGACATTAAATCCTTCGCAATCGATTGCATTAACTTATATAGTTGTTCCGTCAAATGCACAAAAAGGAAAAAATGTAACATGGACTTCAAGTGATAATTCTATTGCAATTGTTTCAGAAGAAGGTATTGTAAAAGCTATAGATAAAGGAACATGTACAATTATTGCTAAATTAGAAAATGGTAGTACAGCAACATGTACAATTACAGTTAATGGAGTTTCACCAATAATTTATGATGCCATCACGAAAGAAAATTATTCAAATTCGCTCTATATTAATTGTACTAAAGGTGAAAGTATACAATTAGAGTCAAATACTAAGGTTACATATTCCTCGTCTGACTCTAATATTGTATATGTTTCAAATAACATGTTAACTTGTATAGGGTTAGGAAATTGTATAATAACAGCAACAAATAGTTCTGGTGATAGTTCAAAATTTAAAGTGAATGTATATGATTGTTCACTAACTTATGATAAAACTACAAATATTGTTGACTATGAGTGCTTAAAAAATAATAATTCAGGAGAATATGAAAAAGGTAAAACAATTTCTGAATTAACTGTAAGTTTAAGCGATTACAAATTTATTAACGGAAAAACATTGTGCTTAGTCTTAGATGTAAATAAGATGTCAGGTGGTTTTGAATCGTCTAATATATCTATAGAAATTTACGATTCAAATGATAATTTAATTTGTATCGAAGTTGCTAAGTCTGAGGAAAAAATGCTTTTTGGTGAAAATGTAGAAATAGAAAAACAAATTGATTTATCTGATTATTTTGCAGATTCATTCACTTATAATTTCAAGATAAAAATTGTCGATTCTCCCATATATTAATAATATAAATTAATTGCAAAACCTGCTCAAAAATATGGGCAGGTTTTATTGCAATAGGACTGCCTAATATAAAAACTACACGCTATTTTTGTATGACTAGAATAACTTAAGCGGTGTATTAAAAAACTCTGGGATATATATAGTTAATGTATTTCGACAACTATATTAATTACAGAAGTATGCTATCTAATGGCTTTGGCATATATAAACACTAAATTTAAAAACAATCAATATTGAAAATATAATATAAATCGATTATAATTAAATTAACTTAAGGGAGTAGATGGCCCAATAGGGTTGTATACCGTCATCACGATTATTTCCGGGACTACATTAAATATCAAGACTTAAGCATAGGTTTACTATGCTTTTTTTTGATTGTGGTAGACCGGTTTTATTTTTGGAAAAAGGAGTTAAATTATGGAAAAAAACAATAAAACCAACTATTCTAATGCATCTATAAACGATACATTAGAACTCTTAGACACTAATAAGTCTAATGGTATTAGTGAAGAAGAGGCAAAAAAGAGATTAGAAAAATATGGAGAAAATGCTTTAAAGGAAAAGAAAAAGAAAAGTGGAATTCTTATATTTTTATCTCAGTTAAATGATCCAATGATTTTTGTACTTTTTGCGGCAATCATTGTGACTGTAATTGTTTCGATTTATGAAACTATTAAAGAAGGATTTGATTTTCTTAATGTTGGAGATTGGCCTGATGTTTTTATTATACTTGCAGTTATTATTTTAAATGCTTTGATTGGTACAATACAAGAAATTAAAGCCGCAACATCTCTTGAAGCACTAAAAAAGATGTCATCCCCTGAAACTACTGTTGTAAGAGAGGGTAAAAGATATAGAATAAAAGCTAAAAATCTAGTCCCAGGAGATCTTGTAGTTATAGAAGAAGGAGATACTGTTGGTGCTGATATTAGATTAATTGAGGCTATAAATTTAAAAATTACTGAGGCATCTCTTACAGGAGAATCAGTTCCAAGTGAAAAGAAAAGTGATGTAGTATTTACAGAAGATGTAGCTTTAGGTGATAGAGTTAATATGGCTTATATGTCAACAACTGTTGCCTATGGTAGAGGGTTGGGTATTGTAACTAGTACTGGTATGGATACTGAAATTGGAAAAATTGCTAAATCACTAGATGAAGAGAATGAGGACTTGACTCCACTACAAAAGGTACTTTCTAAACTATCTAAGGTATTAGGACTTATTACTCTTGGTATAGTTATTCTTGTGCTATTGATTGAAATTATTTGGATATTTATTCATGGTGATCAAAGTTCTGTATCTGCATGGATAGATTCAGTATTATCTGCAATTTCTCTTGCAGTAGCCGCAGTTCCTGAAGGATTGGCCGCAGTTGTTACTATTGTTCTTTCAATTGGTGTTTCAAGAATGGTTAAAGCTAATACTATTGTAAGAAAACTACCATCTGTAGAAACTCTTGGAGCGGTATCGGTAGTATGTTCTGATAAGACTGGAACGCTTACTCAAAATAAGATGACAGTACTTGAAGCGTTCTCTGATTTGAAAAATCATGATGCCTCATCATTTAGTGAAAATTCAACTGATGAAACTTTAAAACTATTAGCTCGTGGTATGTCTTTATGTAGCAATGCTTTAGTTGATGAAGGATTATACGGCGATCCAACTGAGATTGCTTTAGTTGATATGGCAAATAAGTTTAATATGCATAAAAAAGATATTGAAGCTTTATATAAGAGAGTAGATGAACTTCCTTTTGATTCAGTAAGAAAGATGATGTCTACTAAGCATATTAAAGATAATGAAACTATAATTTATACAAAAGGAGCTTTGGATTCAATTCTAAAGCGTTCAACAAAAATTATTGTATCTGGCGTTATAAGAGATATAACAGAGGATGATATAAATAAGATTTTAGAACAAAATAAAATTTATTCATCTAAGGCTTTAAGAGGACTTGCACTTGCAATGTCATTTGATGATTCTATTAAAGAAGAAGATTTAATATTTGTTGGTCTTGTAG
The DNA here is from genome assembly GCA_963590725.1 of Anaeroplasmataceae bacterium. GTDB lineage: Bacteria > Bacillota_I > Bacilli_A > Acholeplasmatales > Anaeroplasmataceae > UBA3206. Next base: position 5,985 of record CAVAQB010000037.1, read on the forward strand.
CCATGATCGACCCTGAGCGTCCTGAGGCTAAAAGTGCTGTTTCTATGTTTAAAGAAGCTGGAATTACAACTGTAATGATCACAGGAGACCATAAGGATACAGCATTTGCGATTGCTAAAAATTTAGGAATTGTTGAAACGATTGATGAATGTATGACTGGATCAGAGGTAGATAATTTATCAGATGATGAATTAAAAGAAGCATGCCTTAAGACAAGGGTATTTGCAAGAGTATCTCCTGAAAACAAAGTAGAGATAGTAAAAGCGTTTAAAGCTAATGGTAATATTTGCGCAATGACAGGAGATGGTGTTAATGATGCACCATCATTAAAGGCAGCAGATATTGGAATCGCTATGGGAATTACTGGTACTGATGTTTCAAAAGGTGCTGCTGATATGGTACTTACCGATGATAACTTCGCATCTATTGAAAAAGCTGTCGAAGAAGGAAGAGGAATTTATGATAACATTAAAAAAACAGTATTGTTCTTGTTATCTTCAAATATTGCCGAAGTACTTGCAATGCTATTATTAATAATTGTAGGGCTTCCAGCTCCACTTATCGCAATTCATTTACTTTGGGTTAATTTAATTACTGACTCTCTGCCTGCAATATCTCTTGGAATGCAACCAAAAGAAAAAGGAATTATGAAGAAAAAACCAAGAAACCCTAATGAAGGAGTATTTGCTAATGGTGGCATTCTAATAACATTAGGCTATGGTGCTATAATTACTATTTGTGTAGTTCTTGCATATTTATTTGGCGCTTGGAGTAATGGACTTTATAACTTTAAAGATATATTTAATATATATAATTTAACAGAGAATGCTATTTATAATGCCAATGGCACTATATATACATATGATATGGCTCAAGAGTTATTACATGAGTCAAGAGTTATGGCATTTACAACATTAGCGTTTGCTGAATTATTCCATATGCTTGGAATGTCTGATGTAAAACATTCATTCGTTCATGTATTTAAAGATAAGAATATAATGATGGCTGTGGCATTCGTTCTTGGTATTTTATTACAATTATTTGTAATCTTAACGCCTGGTGTAAATAAAGTATTTGATACGAATGTATCTCTTAGCGCACTTGAGTGGGTAATGCTTGCTTTATTCTCTATTATCCCACTAATTATTCATGAAATAATAGTATTTATTTTATGGGTAAAAGATAAGAAAAATAAGTAATAATATAGGATGTCAATTTTATTTTGACATCCTTTTTTTATTTGAATTTTAGTAATTTAGTATAAATAAAGTGATTTTTAAATATTACAAATACTTTACATTTCTTTTACTTCAATATGATTTTTTAGTTTTTTTTAATTTTATATAATGAGGCTGTAAAGTAGAAGAGCTACTTTTAGAAGGAGAAATTAAAATGAAAAGAACTAAAATTAAAGTAATAAAAACATCCATTGTAGGAGCAGTTGCTATAGCAGCTCTTGTTTCATGTGAAAATGCAAGCGATGCATCAATTAAGGCTTATACAAGAGATACTACATCAGGAACTCGTGATGGATTTTTTACAGGAATAGGATTTGAAGAGGCAAAGTCTGATAACACTGTACTAGTAAAAGATTATATTGAGGTTGCATCTAACGGAGATATGATTTCATCTGTTAAAGGTGATGAAAATGCAATTGGATACATTTCATTATCAAGTTTAGAAGGATCAGGAGTTAAAGGACTAATATATGAAGGTGTTACTCCAAATGAGACAAACGTATTAAACAGCACATATAAGTTAACTCGTAACTTTAACTATTGTAAGAGACAATCTTATACAAACGAAAAAGAAGGACAAATTGTAGATGCATTTATCGCATATCTTTCAACAAAAGAAGGAAAGGCTACGATTAAGGAACATGGTGGAATTTTAGAAACATCATCACAAGATATGTCATGGCAAACTCTTAAAGAAAGTTTTACAATCGATGATGAAGATAACTCGAAACTTACAATTGAAGTTGGCGGATCAACATCAGTTAAATCAATTGTTTCAAATCTATTAACAGAATTTAGTGCTAAGTGCGGAAACTTTGAAATTAAATATAATCCAACAGGTTCAGGAGATGCATATAAGAGAACTAATGGTAGTGAAAAAGATGGAGCTAATGCTTGTGATCTTGCCTTCGCTTCAAGAGAGTTTAAAGATAGTGAGGAAATGGATGCGTCATTAAAGGGTAAAATGTGTGTAGATGCTATTGTTGCTGTAGTAAACAACAAAAATAGCATTGATTCAATTACTAAGGATCAATTAAAGAATATTTACAATGGAACAATGACTAAGTGGCAAGAATTAAAGTAAAGGAGTAAATAATTATGGAGAATGTTAATATTAACAGTATTAAAAGAAAAAATAAAACTGATAAAATTGTTAAAAACATCTTCCTTTCATTTACAGTAATTTGTTCACTAGTAATAGTTTTTATAGTATTATTCATATCAATAAAGGGATTCACTCCCTTTATTAAACGTTATGAGATAAATGGTAGCTATTACAAAGTTGGACTTAAAAAATTCTTGTTTGGAAACACATGGTTTAAAGCTCCTAATATATATGGAGCAGGTTTCGTTGTGATAAACACTATATATATTACCCTACTATCTCTATTACTTTCTATCCCCATATCTATATTTACAGCTTTATTCATTTCAAAAATAGCTCCTTTGTGGCTTTCTAAAACATTAAACACAATACTTGAACTTTTAGCGAGTATTCCATCTATTATATACGGTCTTTTTGGTGCCGGTATTATAACAAAAATAGTTAAGAATATGTCTAGTGCAGTAGGTTTCCAGTCTGCTGGTGGACTATCTACTTTAAGTGCCGCTATAGTTCTTGCGATGATGATACTTCCTACAATCACTATTGTTGCGGTAACTGCACTTAATGCGGTAAAGAAAGATCTAGAACTGGGTTCTCTTGCCCTTGGTGCTTCAAAAACAGAAACAAATTTCAAAGTAGTACTTACTGCTGCAAAGAGTGGAATATTTTCAGGAATAATATTGGGAGTCGGAAGAGCCCTTGGAGAAGCTACTGCTGTTTCGATGGTAATTGGAAATAAAGGAAGTGGACCTACACTAAATATATTTGATACTTCAAGAACACTTACATCAACAATGCTTCTTGGAATTCATGAAACTACCGGAATGGATTATGATATTCGTTTCTCTGTAGGTATATTATTAATAATTATAATTTTAGCAACAAATATTTTGTTAAATATTGTTAAGAATAGGATTGGTAAATCTAATGGAAAATAGCAATATGAATAAAACAAAAGTTATACGAAAGGTAAAAGATGGAACTTTAAATGTATTTACATACCTTTCAGCATCAATATCAGTTATTATTTTAGCTGCAATAATTATCTTTATATTTGTAAAAGGTAGCTCATATTTTAGTTTTAAGATGATAGTATCAAATTATAACGAAAGTGTATATTTTGGAGAATGCACAACATCATCTGAGACTAATTTCACATTTGAAAATAAAGACGGAATATATTACTCAAATCATTTTGGAATAGGATTAAAAGATTCAACTGACTTAGAAGGAAACGAGATTATAGAAATAGTATATGTTGATAAGTTATCACCTTTAAAAAATATGACAAAGCAAAATACAAGTGATAGATTGTCAGTTAAAAAAGGTCAAGCAATAAAAAGAGTTCAAATAGTTGATGAGACAAACAATCTTGAGATTTACACATCTAAAATTAAAGCCGAGAAGATGGCTGAGGCACTAGATAGTGGATATGTTATTCAAGAACTATATTTTGCCACTATTGGTGGAGGTATTAGAGGATCTTTAATATCTACAATATATTTAATAATACTAACACTAGTTATAGTATTACCAATAGGCGTAATCGCAGCTATTTATTTATCTAATTATGCAAAAGAGAATAAGCTAACTAAGATAATAAGGACTTTAATTGATATGATATCTGGTATTCCATCAATTATATTTGGATTTATTGGAGTAATTATTTTTATACCTTTTGTCTCAAGTATAACTAAAACTCCCGGTGGATCAATAATATCTGGTGCCCTTACAATGGCAATTATGTTATTGCCACTTGTAATTAAAAATACAGAAGATGCGATTGAAAACATTCCAAAGGGATATAAGATGTCATCCCTAGCTCTTGGTGCATCAGAAACACAAACAATATTGAAAATTATACTTCCAAGCGCAATACCAGGAATTCTTACTGCAGTATTATTATCGATTGGAAGAATAATCGGAGAATCAGCAGCATTAATATTTGCGATAGGTACAGTAATATCTGATAAGGTATCACTTACTGGATCGTCTACAACTCTTGCGGTTCATATCTGGTCTGTAATGAGTGGAGAGAATCCGAACTATTCACAAGCTTGTGCAATATCAATAATCATTATGATTGTTGTATTAATACTAAATATTTTAGTTAAACTTTTATGTAAGAAGTTTAGACGTTATGAGGTGAAATAATGGAAGATTTTTTAGAAAATATAGAAGATGAAAAGGAAGTAATATTCCACGCAGAAAATCTTAATTTATCATATGGAGAGAAGCATGTATTACATGATTTAAACATTGATATTTATAAAAATAAAGTTACTGCTTTTATTGGCCCATCAGGATGTGGTAAATCTACATTCTTAAGATGCTTAAATAGAATGAATGATTTAATTCCAAATTGTAAAATTCAAGGAACTCTTAATTATAAGAATATGGATGTAAATAGTGTTATTCCGATGGAACTTAGAACAAATGTTGGAATGGTATTCCAAAACCCAAATCCATTTCCAATGTCAATATTTGATAATGTTGCATATGGACTTAGATGTCAAGGAATTAAGAATAAGAGCGTGTTAAACGAGATAGTTATTCAATCTTTAAAGAAAGCGTCTTTATATGAAGAAGTAAAAGATAGACTTAAGGATTCTGGATTAGGATTATCTGGAGGTCAACAACAAAGACTTTGTATTGCCCGTGCAATAGCTTTAAAGCCTGAGGTGCTATTAATGGATGAACCCACATCAGCATTAGACCCCATCGCAACTTTAAAGATAGAAGAGCTTATTGATGAACTTAAGAAGGAATATACAATTGTAATTGTTACACATAATATGCAACAAGCAACTCGTGTTTCCGATTACACGGCTTTCTTTATGCTAGGTGAGATTGTTGAATATGATAAAACTGTTGAATTATTCAAAAATCCAAAACAAAAGAAGACAAGTGATTATATAACAGGAAGGTTTGGATAATATGAAATTAGATAATGAAATTGAGCATTTAACAAAAATGATTATTAAAATGGCTGAGGTCGTAGTAAATAATCTTAAAATTGCGCTAGATTTATATCATGAATATGATGAGAATAAAGCCCTAATTATTAATGATGATGTAGTTGACTTACATGAAAGATTAATTGAGGAAATGTGCCTTACAATTATGCTAAGAGAACGTCCTTATGCATCTGATTTAAGAAAAGTTTCTGGAATATTAAAACTTATCTCAGATCTAGAAAGACTTGGAGACCATGCAGAAGATTTAAGAGATTTTGCGAAAAAACTTCAAAACGTAGAACATCATAATTGCCTACTTTTAAATGAATCAACAAAAAAAACTTTCAGTATGGTTGAGGACGCAGTTACTTCATTTGTAAATAATGATATTGAATTAGCTAAGAATGTAATTGCTCGAGACGATGAAATTGACACATTATATGATAAATCAGTTGATAGAATAATCAAACATTTAGATGATAAGGATTATTCTAACGCATTCGCAGTTTATACAACTTTGGTTGTTAAATATATTGAACGTATCGCAGACCACGCTGTAAA
>CAVAQB010000038.1:0-3070 GCA_963590725.1 Anaeroplasmataceae bacterium
TGCGTATAGAGTTAAAAAAGAGAAGAATAAAGAATGTAAAAGTAGTTTATTCTTTAGAAAAGCCTATAAAATCAAAGGGAAATGTTTTAAGTGGAGAAGGTAGTAAAAAACGCTCCATTCCTGGTTCTACAGCTTTTGTACCTTCAACTATGGGGCTTGTTATTGCATCTGAGATTATAAAAGATTTAACTGGTATAAAAAATGAAGCTTTAGGAGCTTAAAAATATAAACTTGATTTTTATTTATATGACTGTTTTGGTGGTATAGACAATGAAAAAAATATTATTTTGTTTATTAAATTTAATGATGTTTGTTTTAATACTTACATCTTGTAAAGATAAAGAAAATTATATAGAAATTAGTGATGAAAAGCTTTTAGAAAAAATCAATTTATCACATACTCAAAAATATGATTTATGCACAATCTCATATAAAGATAATAATGAAACATACACTGCAAATTATAGGCGTATAAATGATTCTTGGGATTATTCGTCATGGCAATATACTTCTGGAGATAATATAATAGATTCAATATATATAATATCTTGTGGAGCGTATTATGCATACACAAATCCAAAATCACAAATTACTATAGGAGAAACCTCATATGCTTGGTATATGGATGGCGAAAAATTAAAATACAAAATTACTACAAAATATAGTGATAGCCTAATGGATGTGGTTAGTTATTACTTTGACTGTGATGGATATCTTTCTTCTTTAAGTGAGAAAAAGAGTTTAAACGGTAAAAGCCAAACAATAAACGCTAAAATAAAGTACGCCTTTAACGAATAAAATTATGGCCCTTATGCATTTAAATAAGGGCTTTTTATATTTTATGCTATAATAAATCGAGGTGTTTATATGTTTAATAATAAAATTGTATCCTTAGTTTATAAAACAATTTTACTTTCTTTATCATTTATCGCGATGGTATATCTTATTTGGGAAGGTGATTTTAATACTCTTGGATACTTTACAAACATATCTAATGTATTAGTATTTGTTTTTACCCTAATCATTTGGATATATACTTTAAAAGAAATATTAAGAGGAGATAATATAGGGTATAATACTACATTATTGCGTTTAAAAGGTTTGCCAACACTTATGATTACAGTTACAGGATTAATTTATATGTTCTTTTTAGCTGACTATACAAAATTAAGTAATTATGATCCACAAAACTTGCTTAAACATTATATAATTCCTATAATGTTTGTGCTTGATTTCTTTTTCTTTGATAAAAGAGGGTCATTAAAATGGTATCATCCACTTATTTGGGTTTTTGTTGCCGCAATCTATATTCCATATATTTTTATAAGACAAGCAATATTAAAGGGTGGAGCGCATCAATATTTTTACGATAATGTTAGATTCCCATATTTTTTCCTAGATATAGATAGTCTTGGAATCTTTGGAGTTAGCTTATGGCTTATTGGTATAATTATAATTTTTACTGCAATTTCATACCTATTTTATTTATGGGATTATAAAGGAAGAGAGGGAAAACATGAGAATAATATTTAAAGAATGTAATGCTATTAGTATAGAACTTATAAATAATGATTGTTATTACACAGACCCATATGATATTTATTTAAATGGTAAATATTATGCATCGAAAATAAGTAATGTTTTTTCAATATATGACCTTGTTCCAAATACAAATTATTGTGTTTCGATTAATGGTGAAACCATTGAATTTAGGACTTTAGATAAAAAAATTATCACTTTAAAGAAAAATAAAGATTTAGTAGATGATACAGCATATATTAATGATGCTATAAAAAAATTAAAAGCCGATGAGATATTATCGCTAGAGGGACATTTTAATATAACTTCTATTGAAATATTTGATAATAATAAATCAATTTATTTTTCTCCACGTTCTACTATTTTATGTGAAACAAATAGAGAGAAATATAAAATATTTGAGCCAACGGATTCTATAAATAATGTTGTACTTGGTACATGGGAAGGAAGAAGTGATAGGGCGTTTTATTCTCCTATTACTGTAGTTTCAGCTAAAAATATTAATTTATATGGACCAGGTTTAATAGACTGTAATGCAGGAAATTCTGATTGGTGGATAAACCATAGAGAAATGCGAGTTGCACGCAGACCTAAAGGAATATTTATTCACACATCAGATAATGTATTTGTGGAAGGAATAAATTTAAAAAATACGCCATCGTGGTCAATACATCCTTTTTATTCATCTAATATTAATATAATAAACACAAGGGTAGAAAATCCTATGGATAGTCCTACAACAGATGGGTGTGATCCTGAAGCTTGCCAAAATGTTAACATTATTGGGAACTATTTTTCTGTAGGTGATGATTGTATAGCTATAAAATCATCAAAAATAGAATTAGCGTCTATTTACCATAAACCATCTACAAATATTATTATAAGAAATAATATAATGGCAAGTGGACATGCAGGAGTTACACTTGGTTCTGAAAATAGTGGCGGTATAAATAATGTTTATGTATCGCAATGCTATTTTAATGGAACCGATAGAGGACTTAGAGTAAAAAGTCAAAGAGGAAGAGGAAAAGATGCGCTTATTAGTAATATTTCATTTGATAATATCTATATGAATTCTGTTAAAACCCCTTTTGTAATAAATGCATTTTATAAAGCTGGAAATGATATTATAGATTCTAGATTTGATGAATTTATTCATAAAGTTGATGATACTACGCCTGCATTTGATACATTTAAATTTAAAAATATCAAATGCGATAATGTATCATATGGACTAGGCTTTTTTAAAGGTCTTCCTGAATCTCATATAAAGAGTGTAGTACTTGAAGATGTTAGTGTTACCTATAATAAAGATAGCCAAGAAGGAATTATGGCCATGACTCCAAACCCTACAAAATATAAGGGGTTAGGATTTGTATTATCTAATATAGATAGACTTGAACTTATAAATGTTAAATTTATAGACAAACCTCTTACTATGTATATAAAAGATAATAATGTAAAAATTTTTGAAGCATAAAAAATAAAATTTTTATTATATAAAAACTTGTGCAAAATGATTTACTTTTAA
>CAVAQB010000038.1:3120-11760 GCA_963590725.1 Anaeroplasmataceae bacterium
TACTTTTAAATGTTTTCTAGTATAATAAGTGTGTTTTGAGGTTGTATTATGAATAAGTATTTAATGATTTTTATAAGTGCCTTTACATCAGGGCTTTGTATTTGTTTTGGGGCTTCGGTTTATCTTTTATGCCAATTGAATGGATTTGCGATGAAAATAGTTGGTTCATTTATGTTTGGAATAGGACTATTTACAATTATACATGCCAAATTGTGGCTATATACTGGTAAGGTTGGATTTGTATTAGACAATAAACCGAAATATTTATTAGATTTAATTGTTTGTTTTATTGGAAATGTGCTTGGATGTTTATTACTTTCACTTGTTTTAAAACAAACAAGAATTGGAGATAGCCTTATTGAAGCTTCAAAATCAATAGTTGATGCGAAAATGAATGACACATGGTATTCAATTCTTATATTATCTATTATGTGTGGAGTAATGATTTATCTTGCGGTAGTAGGACATAAGAAGTGCGAATATCCTCTTGGAAAAGTATTATTTGTATTCTTGCCTATATCATTATTTATATTATGCTCATTTGAACACGTTGTAGCTAACGTTGTATATTTTACTTATGCAGGTGAATTTGGGCTAAAGGTAGTAGGATATTTTGTTATAATGTTTATAGGAAATGCAATTGGTTCTATTATGTTTGATGGAATATTAAAGTTGATTCATTATTTTGACAATAAAAATCATAATATAGAAGAAGAAAAGGCAGAGAAATAGGTATCTCTGCCTTTTACTTATTTTTTAAAATTTTTAATAGCGTTAAATGTTTCTTCACTTATGAAATGCTCAATCTCACATGCATCTTCTAATGCGGTTTTTTTAGAAATACCAATACTTATAAAGAATTCTGATATCACTTTATGACGCTCATATACAGCAGATGCTTTCTTATATCCTTCATCTGTTAGTGTAATAATACCATTCTTTTCCATATTAATAAGACCTTTATCAGCAAGCTTATGCATAGCTATAGATACTGATGGCTTTGAAAATCCCATTTCATTGGCAATATCAATAGAGTGTATATTGGGTTTATCCTCACTAAGCATTAAAATTTTTTCAAGATAATCTTCTTCAGACTGTTGATATTTCATGTTATTACCTCCGAAATCTATATTAATAATATTATACCATAATAAAATCTGATTTGAATAGAATTGATAGAAACTTTAATTAAAATATGTTAATATAATAGAGGTGATATATTGTATACTTATGATGATTTTATAAAAGATTTAAAAGAATCAACACTTAAAAGCTATGATACTGTAATGATTCATTCGAGTTTTAAATCAATTAAAAATATAGAGGGTGGAGGAAAGACTATTCTTAAAGCTTTAAAAGATTATTTTAAAGATGGACTTTTATTACTTCCAACACATACTTGGGCAACTATTAAAGATGATATGGATGTAATGAATAAAGAAGATGATAATTCTTGTGTTGGATATCTAACTAATCTTGCGATAAAAGATAAGGATTTTATAAGAAGTAATCATCCAACGCACTCAGTTGTGGCATATGGTAAAAATGCAAGGGAATATATTAAAGATGATGATTATGCAAAAACGCCAGTACCTCCAAATGGTTCTTTTGGGAAGCTTAAGAATGGTGGAAAAATTTTGTTTATAGGATGTCCTCTTTCAAAAAATACATTCATTCATTCTATTGAAGAGGAAATGAATGTAGAAAATAGGTTTACAGATCATATCTACACTTTTTATACCATGGATAAAGATTTTAATAAATTAGAATTCCATATGCCAAGACATTATAATAAAGAGTGTCCGCACATATCTTGCAACTATGAAAAATTATTACCACTTTTTTTAGCAAGTGGATGTGCAAAAAGAATAAGACTATTGGATAGTACATCATATCTACTTGATGCATCTATGGTATATCAAATTGTAAAGAATATATTAGGTAATGATATTCATGCGTTTGATGATTTAAGAGATATAGGGGAGTATATATAATGCTTAGTATTTTAAAGGATAGACTTTTAAGTATATTAAAAGAAGAAAATGTTAATTCTATTACTCTTGATAATGGAAATGTAATAAATGATTTTAACATAATAGATGAAAATGATACAATCACTTATGTTGATAATGAGACATTTTTGGGATTTATTACAAAATATGCAGATAAAAATGATTTATATTTGCTAGAAAATAATTATTATTATGAATTTGGATTTAAGTCACTTAATTCTAAGGCAATAAGAGAATATAATATATACCCTCAAATTATAACTTTTCCAATAAGTGATGCCTTAATTAATTTAATTGGTAATTTTTTAGATGAATATAGTGAACTTTTAGAAGAAGATATAACATCATATATAAGAAGATCATATGAAGCATATAAGATAATATCAGATGAATTAAATGAGGGTTATCTTGTAATATATGGTATGAATGAAGAAAATTTATTTTAGATAAAATAAAATGATTAAGATATAACCTTAATCATTTTTTTCATCTTTTGGCTTATATACATATTTTATGTATTCATAGGAATTGTGCTTTGTAACCGTATCGCACATAATTTTATAAGCTTCGTTTCTAAGCTCTTCATATCTCTTTTTCATTTCTAAAAGCTCGTTAGGATAAATTGGCTTAGATACATAAACTGAAACCTTTGGCTTTCTACCTTCTTTTTTTGGTTTTCTAAATACAGTTGTAAGAATAACAATTGGACAATTAATTCTTGCGGGGTATTTGAAAGAAGCACTTTTAAATGGTCTTATTCCGTTATAATATTCCCAAATATGAGCTTCAGGATAAATTAAAATATTGTCCTTTTTCTTGATTGTTGTTTCCTGAAATTCGAGAAAATCTTTCATTTGCGAAATAGATGTAGGAAGTGGGATTCCTCCAACTGTTCTTATTATATTTTTCATGCCGATATATCTTGATATAACCGGGTTCGCAACTGTATAGCATTTTCTTGGGTAAGATACTAGTACAGCATAGAAAGGGTCAATAGATGTTGTATGATTGGAATACATATAATAGCCCTTTAATCCTTTTATATTCTTTTTACCATAAATTTTTAAATGGTGAATCCATTCACTTATTATGAAGGCAAGTGGTACTGCGATTAAATAATAAACAATATTTGCCCATAGCCTAAATAAAAAATTCTTTTTGTATTTAAAATTAGTAGGAGTAGTATAACCTACTTGTTTTTTTATTGCGAAATCATCATTTAACGGATCACTATAATAAATTATTTTCTTTTCCATAAATCCACCAAACCTTAATATGATTATAATTTAATAGGTAATAATTTTCAACCTATTTTACTTTTTTACATAAAAAGATTATAATAATGTTATTGAATAATTAGGAGGCGTTTCTATGCTACTCCCAAATTCTAATTTGTTTACTATTACAATTAATAAAAAAGGTGAAATAATTGAAAGTAAGGATAATATAATAGGTGATTTTTCTTCTTATATAGCACCTATGTTTAAGTATGACTTTTTAAATAGAATAGCTATACTTAATGATGGGGATGAAGAAGATTTTAATACTGTGTTGTATGATGAAATAGAAATTCCTGTTATCGCAAGCGCAAAGGGAATAGAAGATCATATTATAATAACTTTTTTTAAAGTTGGACTTACAGGATATCTTAAAAATCCAATTGGATTTGTTGAACTCGACTATAAAAATTCATTTATTTTGTCGACAGAAATAGATGGAAAAAATGAAAGACTAATGGAACCTATAGATTTTTTTACAAAACCTAATAAATATAATTTAGTAATTTATCCAGAACATGTAATTTCATTTATATCTTTCGCAAGAAATATACAAAATGAATATGAAAGATATTTTCAAATGTATGTGAATGGAAAACTTAGGTGGGTTTCTTTAATATTTTTTACAAAATCTTCAACATCAAATCATATTTTATATTTTGTAATTTCAGATATTACAGATCATATTGAATCGCAAATACCTATTATAAAAAAATCATTTAAAGATCCTTTAACAAATACATTACCTAAGGATTCTATTATTCAATATGTAAATGATTATATATCAATATATAATGATACGCAGTCAGCGTTAATTATTTTGGATGTAGATTATTTTAAGCAAATAAATGACACATATGGTCATTCATTTGGAGATACTATTTTAAAACAAATAGTAGATGTAATTAAAGGACAGCTAGATTTATATCCTGGTGCCCAAATTGGAAGATATGGAGGGGATGAGTTTTTAATATTTATTCCTAATGTAACATCATATGTAGAAATTAAAGATTTGGCTGCAAAGATAAGACAGGAAGTTATTAAAATATATTATGATGAAATAAAATCATTTAGTGTAACTATATCTCAAGGTATCGCAAGATATCCACTAGATGGAAAGAATTTTGAAGAACTTATTAAAAAGGCTGATAAAGCGTTATATAGAGGAAAGATGAAGGGAAGAGATTGTTATGTAATCTATGATGAGATGAAATGTGGCAATATTGACCCAACAGGCTCTGCCATAAATTTAAGTGATATTCAAGAGAAGTTAAAAGTTTCTACAAAAAACGCAAATGGTGCGGCTTCAATATTATTCAATATGATTATTAACCCAAATATAGAAGAGTCTATTAAAATGGCATTATCTGAATACGCAACATTATTAAGACTTGATAGAATCATTGTAAGATATAAGGGATTTGAATTTATATATGGGGATGATAGATACCCAATAAAAGAAGGATATACTTGTGAGGCTATAAATAATTATAAGGATTATTTTGTTAATGGGGAACTAAAAGAAAATAATACAAACATATTAAGTCATAAAAATAAAGCGTTTAAACAACTCTTAATAGATTTTGGAATACTTGCCTTTGATATGTATAGAATAGTTGATGAGGATGATAATTTCAAAGGATTTATTTCTTTTGAAATGTGTGGCAGTAAGCACACATTTGTTAGTGATGAAATAGAAGCATTTAAAAATTTTAAAAATTTTATAATTGTTTATATGGATAAATACATTAATTAACAATTACTAATGAGTACCTTTTTGGTACTCTTTTTTCTTTTATAATTGACATATTAGAAGTAAATGATATAATTGGTTGACAATGAAATTGAGACTCATTTTCAAATTGGAGGATTTTATGTATTCAACAAAACAAAAATCTTATGTTATGCAAATATTAAAAAATAATAAAGATAAGCTTTTATCACCTGAAGATATCCTTGATTTATTAAAAGAGGGTGATGAGGTTTGTAGTAAAGCAACTCTTTATAGATTTCTTGATAATTTAGTGCTTACAAAAGAGGTAAGAAAATGCTATAACCAGAAAAATAATAGATTTGAGTATCAACTAGCACAAGAAGATTGTTCTAAACATTTACATTTGAAATGTAAAAATTGTGGATTTGTTATTCATCTATCTTGTTCAAAGACAGATGAATATTTATCACATATATCCTTAGAACATGGATTTTTAATTGATAATTTTTTGTCAACAATTTATGGATTATGTCCAAAATGTAGAGGTAATAATTGATGAAGGAAATAATGGAAGTAATACTTGATGCACTACTAGATTCTTTAAAAGTGCTTGCGTTAGTGATTGTAATATATATAATATTAAGCTTTGTAGAAGATAAAATCGCAAAGTCTAAAAAATTATCTAAAGAAAATAAACTAGCTCCATTAATAGGGGCCTCTTTAGGACTTGTACCTCAATGTGGAATGAGCGTTGTGGCAGCTGATATGTATATCGCATCCCATATTTCAATGGGTACTATAGTTGCCTCATTTATCGCTTGTTCTGATGAAGCAATTCCTATTTTATTATCAGGGTCAAAATCATTTAAAGATGTTTTAATGGTATTACTAATTTTGGCAATTAAACTTGTGGTAGGGTTTATAGTAGGATTTGTTTTAGATCTTATTTATCATGAGCATAAAGAACATAAAGAAAGTCACGATGTATTGCATAATCATATAGAAGAAGATACATATGATGAGGCACAAATTCATGTAGGATGCTGCCATCATCACATAGAAGATAATAAAGAAAGTAGATGGCATAAGCATTTACTACATCCACTTCTTCATAGTTTGAAAATATTTTTATATGTTTTAGCTGTTAATCTATTATTTGGCTTTATTGTATATTTTGTAGGAGAAGATTCCATTACAGACTTTCTTAAAACTAATAGATATATTGCGCCAATTATATCAAGCATAGTAGGCACAATTCCAAATTGTGCTTCATCTGTTGTAATTACTTCCCTATATCTTTCCGGCGGATTATCTATTGGAGCTTCTGTTTCAGGACTTATAATGAATGCAGGACTTGGAATGGTTGTGCTTTTAAGAAAGAAAAGTATGTGGAAAAAAACTATTACAATATTTGGAATAATGGTTATAACATCTCTTAGTGTAGGATATGTTTTATGCCTTATTCTAGGATTTTAGTAATTAAATTTTATGGTGTCCATTCTGAGGACACCTTTTATTTTTATAAGTAATAAAATATGTATGAAAGGGGGTATTTATAAATGTATATATGTATTGATCTGAAAAGTTTTTATGCATCTGTTGAATGTGTGGTTCATAACTTGGATCCATTTAAAGTTGCGCTAGTTGTAGCGGATAAAAGCCATGGCGATGGAGCTATAACTTTAGCTGCAACTCCATATATTAAACAGTTTGGTGTAAAAAGTCGTGGAAGATTATATGAAATACCTAAAAATATAGAATATATATGTCAAAAACCTAGAATGGACTTATATGTGAAATATTCGCTTTTTGTATATGATATATATAAAAAATATTTTTCACCAGAAGATATACATGTTTATTCAATTGATGAAGCGTTTATAAATATATCTCCGTATTTAAACCTTTATAACAAAAGCCCTATAGATATAGCTAAAATGGTTATAGATGATATATATATAACCTTATCTCTTACTGCGACAGCAGGTATTGGTGAAAATATGTATTTAGCCAAAATCGCTATGGATATCATAGCTAAACATAATAAAAACAATATAGGCTATTTAAATAAAGAACTATATATTAAAACTCTTTCTAATCATAGACCTTTATCTGATTTTTGGCAAATAGGTATGGGAATAGAGAGACGCTTAGCGCAAATGGGGATATTTGATATGGAAGGAATTAGAAAGTGTGATGAACAAATTCTTTATAAAAAATTTGGTGTTAATGCAGAATATTTAATCAATCATTCAAAAGGAATAGATCCTACAGAAATAAGCGATATAAAAGCTTATAGACCAATGTCAAAATCAATATCTGAAAGTCAAATATTAACACATAATTATACGTTTTATGAGGCAAGAACTGTATTGCTTGAAATGCTTGATAATAAATGTATTGAACTTATAAAAAACAGTCTGTCACCAAAAGGTATAAGCTTATATATTGCGTATGATGGTAAATATATGACTACACCAACAGGAGGTAGTAAAAAGATGGATATCGCTACAAATCTTTTTAATAGTTTAAAAGAAGAACTTTTAGATTTGTTTTTGAAAACGACAATTAAAAATATTCCAATAAGAAGAATTGGAATATCATTTTATGATTTTAAAAACTTTAATGATATAAATCTTTTCACAGATACTATTAAGGAAAAAAAAGAAGAGAAGTTATACGAGACTATTGCACGTATAAAAGACTTATATGGAAAAGATTCTATATTCAAAGGAATGAATCTTTATAAAGAAGGAACAGCACTTAAAAGAAATAAATTATTAGGGGGTCATAATCGTGAATAATATAAAAGGTAAGCAGTATATGCCATTTGATGCCTTAGATGGATATATGGCAGAAATTGAAAAAAGAAATGCAATATATATAGATAAGCCAATATTATCTACTGATATGGAAGAAGATATAAATTTAAGACTTATATCTATAAAGGTAGGGGATATTATATCTTTTAAATACTATAAAAAGGGTGGTATTTATCATATGACTGGAGAGGTTATGAAAATAAATAAGGATTCAAAGTCAATTAAGATAGCTAAAAGCCTTATTAAATTTAATGACATATTAGAAATTTATTAGAAACTTATAGAAAGTAGGGGTATTTTGTGGTATAATAAGTTTTCGTGAATGGAGGAATTATAATGCAGAAAATTGATATTTCCACAATTAGAGAAAGTGCTTCATCACTGCTTACGCTTAATGATGGATATCGCCTATATCAATCACATGAAGCGCAAAATATCAATCTACTACATGATTCAACGCTAAATTTCCTTTTTGTAATAGAGGGGGAATTTAAAGATGTTGGTAAGGTTGTTTTATATGTTGGTGATAACAATACTCATGGTAACTGTAGTTGTATGGAACATGGGCTATGCAAACATGAAATTTGTCTTTATTTTGAACTTCGAGATAGAGTATATGAAATGCTTGAAAATAAAGAACTTATCAAATCTTATGAATCTAATTTAAAAGTAGATAGATTGCTTAATAGTGTATATCAAAACGCAATTAAGCCTGCTTATAATCAAATTGAGGTATTACCAACTGTTGTAATGTCTGACGGCTGGAAGCTTTTTTTAGATGCCGTTATTGATTCTAAAAAATTTAAGGTTAAAGA
>CAVAQB010000039.1:0-8509 GCA_963590725.1 Anaeroplasmataceae bacterium
TATTTATTCACTCCAATCAAAAAAATTATATCATACTATCTATTATTTTACAATGAAAAAACAAGCCACATTATATGACTTGTTTATTACTTGTGCAATCACTATTCGAACATATTTCTTTATCGTTTGATTTTATCATATCATTCCCACAAAGGCTACATTTATTACCAGATATTGTATAAATTGCTTTGCACTTAGGGAAATTTGAACATCCAAAGAATATAGATCCCCTATTCTTACCACGTCCCGCAACTCTTTTAATTAAATATCCTTTATTACATGTAGGACATGTGATTTTTGCTTCTTCCTTTGTTTGACACTTATTTGCGCAATATAATTCCATATCTTTATTTTGTAACATAATAGATTTACAATTAGGACATTCATTTGATGTAGGAAGGTCATTGTAAATAAGTTTTGGTGTATTTGATACATAGAAATAATTTCCTGCATTAGCGCCTCTTTTCGCAAGTTTCTTTACAAACTTAACGGTACCAAGCGAAGAATTATTTATTGTTATTACCTCGTTAACTGCTTCATCATCACTTGAATCTTGTGGCTTTACATATTTACATTTTGGATATGTAGAACACGCAATAAACTCTCCATATTTTCCTTTACGTATTACAAGAGGATTAGAACATACTGGGCATATTAAATCTGTAGGTTTTGGATAAATTTTATCCATAGAGGCTTTTGCGTTTTCAAATACAGGTTCAAACTTAGAATAGAAAGAATTCATTTCATTAATTTCCTTCTCTTCACCTTTAGCTATTTTATCAAGGTCTTCCTCCATATTTGCAGTATACGCTACATTAAATATAGAATCAAAATGTTGATCTAGGGTTTTAGTTGTAAGAATTCCTTGTTCAGTTGGGATAAGAGATTTCTTCTCAATATCAATATACTTTCTTTCTTTTAAAGTCGACATAGTTTGAGCATATGTAGATGGTCTTCCTATACCAAGCTTTTCCATATCCTTTATCAAAGTAGCTTCAGTATATCTTGACTTAGGCTTTGTATATTTTTCTATAAGTTCAACATTTAAAGGCTTATATGTATCTCCTACCTTAAAATCTGGGATTATAACATTTAAATCATCTTCTTCAAGGCCATAAGCCTTAGTATATCCATCAAATTCAAGTACTCTTCCACCAATACTCCATGATGTATTATTATTGTCAAATATAACCTTAGTTTGTCTAAACTTAGACGCAGACATTAAAGATGCAAGAGTTCTTTTATAAATTAGTGAATATAATCTATACTCATCTTGTGATAAATAATCTTTAACAGAGGATGGTGTTCTATAAATAGATGTAGGTCTAATTGCCTCATGAGCATCTTGAGAAAGCATTTGTTTTTTCTCTTTTCTAATTCCTTTATATTCATCTCCAAAATTAGATATTATGTAGTTATATGCCTCACCTACAAATATATTTGATAAATGAGTCGAATCAGTACGCATATAGGTAATAAGTCCTACATGTTCTCCCGAAACTTCTTTTCCTTCATATAATGCTTGTGCTACACGCATTGTACGAGATGATTGAAAGTTTAATTTATTAGACGCATCTTGTTGTAATGTTGAAGTTGTATAAGGTGGCTTAGATTCCCTTTTAATAATTTTTGATTCAATATTAGATACCCTAAATTCTTCGTTTAAGGAATCTAATATCTTTTTAGCTTCATTTTTGTCATCAAGAGTTCCTTCTATAATAAGATTTAAATCAAAGTTATCAAAATGCGCAATTGCTTCATAAAAAGCTTTTGGGGTGAACGAATTAATTTCATTTTCTAAATCAACAATTAATTTTAAGGCAACTGATTGTACTCTTCCTGCTGATTGAGATTTAATTTTAGATTGAAGTAATTTTGATACTTTAAATCCAATAATACGGTCAAGCATACGACGTGTTTCTTGGCTTGAAACAAGATTCATATCAATTTTTCTAGGGTTATTAATTGCCTCAAGTACTGCTGGCTTTGTAACCTCATGGAATTCAATACGATTTAAACCATCTAAATCAAGGCCTAAAACATACGCTAGATGGTATGAAATAGCTTCTCCTTCACGGTCAGGGTCGGTCGCTAGTAATACTTCCTTACCCTTGCATGTTTTCTTAATTTGTTCAACAAGTTTTTCCTTACCTTTTATTATTTTATATGAAGGGGTGAAATTATTTGATACATCAATTCCTAAACCATCTTTTCCTGATGTCGCAAGATCTCTTATATGTCCAATGGATGCGATTACTTTATAATCAGAGCCAAGGTATGATTCAATTGTTTTAGACTTTGATGGAGACTCTACAATTATAATTTTTTGCATGTTATCAACCCTTTCATTTGAATTTTCATACGCTATATTATACTTTATTTATTACCGTGTCAAGACAAAAAAGTCATAAAAAAAGCCCCTTATTATTAATAATAAGGAACATTAAAAATTATTTTTTAAAATCAAATTGCATTTGTCTATTAAAGAATTTATCAACTGGCGCAAATGTTTTTCTATGTATTTCGCAAGGTCCATATTTTTCTAAGGCCGAAACGTGTTCCTTAGTACAATAACCCTTGTGGCGAGCAAATCCATAATTAGGATATTTAATATCCATCTTTTTCATATATTCGTCTCTTGTAACTTTAGCGACAATAGATGCCGCTCCAATAGATGCGGAAAGTAAATCTCCTTTTATAATAGATGTATGAGGAATTTCAAGCCCTGGAAGAGGCATCGCATCAATAAGTGCATGTCCTGGAGTTACCTTTAATCCTAAAATTGCTTCGCGCATTGCTTTCTGTGTGCATGCATATATATTTGATTCATCTATTTCAGATTCAAAAATGAAAATTGTATTTATGGCAACAGCTTTTTTAACTATTTCTTTATATAATTCCATTCTTTTATGCTCGGTAAGTTTTTTAGAATCATCAATGCCTTTAATTCTAAAATCATTAGGTAATATTACAGCTGATACTACTAAAGGTCCTGCGATTGGACCACGTCCTACCTCATCACATCCTGCAATATAATCTATTCCCATGTCTATTAATTCATCTTCATATTTATATTTATTAATTTCTTCTTTAATTTTCTGCTCGCTCAAATGTCATCGCTCCGATCTTCATTGATCTTACATCATCAAGTATTAATTTGCATACTCTATTATAATCAATTTGTCCCTTTTTCATAAGGCATCCTCTTTTAATAGCTATACTATTTAATACCTCTATTGTTTCTTTATCTTTTATATCATCCATATCAAGAGAATATCTTTTAGCCAATAATTCTGGATATAATTTATCCATATATTCTACTGCCTTAAACGCAATTCCTTCAAGTTCAAGTATTTCATCTTTAATTGAACCACAAATAGCTAATTTATATCCGATTTCTTGGTCTTCAAACTTAGGCCATAAAATACCAGGCGTATCCATTATCTTAAAATTAGGATTTACATTTATCCATAAATTAGCCTTAGTTACACCAGGCTTATCACCAGTTACGGCAATCTTACGTCCTGCCATAATATTTATAAATGTAGATTTTCCTACATTAGGAATTCCTATTATTAAAGCACGTATATTCACATTTGCGATACCACGCTCTTCTTGTTTTTTTATATAATCTTTAAGAACTTCTCTTACTGCTGGATAAATTTTATCTATATTATATTTATCAATAGAATCACAATCTAAGGCTGTAATGCCATTGTTTTTATAATATTTTATCCAATTTAGATTTTCTCTTCTATCTGCCATATGAGCTTTATTTAATAAAATTAATCTAGGCTTTTTACCAATAATTTCATCAACCATTGGGTTTTTTGAGGCAAGAGGAATTCTTGCGTCCCTAAGTTCTATTACTATATCAACAAGATTTAGCGCTTCACTTATTTCTCTTTTAGCCTTGGCCATATGACCTGGATACCATTGAATTGGCATAAAAATTCCTCCTTTTATTTATACGATATTTTTTTATCAATTGAACCCATATTACTAAATGGCATGAATGTATAGAATGCTTTTCCTAAAATATCATCATTATTTATTAATCCTATAATTCTTGAATCTGTTGAATTAGTTCTATGGTCCCCTAAAACTATACTATACCCCTTAGGGATTTTAAATGTAAGACTTGTATTTTCTACACTTGAATATGTATTAATCATTTTAATATATTTGTTATACGACATAGCACCATAATTGTTCTCACAAACATTGCCATTAACCATAAATTCATTTGTTAATTCATCATAAGAGACAGTATCTCCCTCTTTTGCCACAACTCTTTTAATATATAGTGAATCCTCTTCACCATACTTTTTTGATACATGAAGTATCACTACATCATCTCTTTTTGGACTATATCCCATATGCCAAACAAGTACTCTATCTCCTGAGGCAAGCGTGTCATTCATTGAATTTCCAACAACTGTTGTAGGTGTCATTACAAACATTACTACGAAAATAAAAATTGTTGCGATTGATATAATAAACGCTACAAGATCATAAATTTTATAATATATTAATAAATTTGATTTATGTAATACACTTTTGCATACTGTCGAGAATAACAATGTGATAGTGCTATATAATATTCCTACTATTATTAATAAATAAAAGAATACTGGAGATATCATTGATAACAATGATACCTTAGATATAAGGAAAAATGATATGACTAAGCAGCATAAAAGTATAGATAATCCTACAATAGATGATTTTTTCATAGACTTATATAATTTCATCTTTGCGTCCATATCATCACTAAGAAGTATTTGGTTTTCTATTTCCTTATATTCCTTATCCTTCATTATTCTTAATCTCCATTATTAAATATTCTTTCAAGAAGAGATGCATCTACTAGCACCTCGCGACCTTTAGTCCCATTTTTATTAGAAACTATTCCTAATTGTTCAAGAGCTTGGACAATCTTATAAGATCTATCAAATCCAAATTGAAATTGTTTTTGGATTGAATTAATTGAGCACATATTTTGTTTGATACAATATAGCGCTACATCATATAATGTTTGCTTGTCTTCTTTTTGAACTTCCTGCCTAACATCTAAATCAATTTTGTCTTCTATTCCATTAAATTCCTTGTCGCTCAATTTATCATTAAATATTTTTTCAAGAAGAGATGCATCTACTAATATTTCGCGATCTTTAGTTCCAACTTTATTAGAAACTATTCCTAATTGTTCAAGAGTTTGAATAATCTTATTAGCTCTATTAAATCCAAATTGGAATTGTTGTTGAATTAAATTAATTGAGCACATATTTTGTTTGATACAATATAGCGCTACATCATATAATATTTTGATATCTTTCCTTTTGGCTTCCATATCATCTAGGCATATTTGCTTTTCTATTCCCTTATCATTCATTATTCTTGATCTCCGTTATTAAATATTCTTTCAAGATCAGAGACCTCTACTAGCACCTCACGACCTTTAGTTCCATTCTTACCAGAAACAACTCCTAATTGTTCAAGAGCTTGGACAATCTTATTAGCTCTATTAAATCCAAATTGGAACTGTTGTTGAATAGAATTAATTGAGCACATATTTTGTTCAATACAATATAATGCTGCATTATATAATACTTCCGGAGATTCAGAAGTTGAACCTGTACCTCCTGCATCAGATGATACCATCTTCTTCTTTAAATCTTCATGTGTAAATAGATAGTCTGGCTCCGCTTCAGCACGAATGAAGTCAGTTACAGCGTCAATCTCAGAGTCTGGAATGTATGCGCCTTGTAGACGTGATGGAATATCCCCTTCCTTAAGAAGCATATCTCCTTTTCCAAGTAGAGACTCCGCTCCACCTTCTTCAAGAATTGTTTGAGAGTCAACTTGAGAAACAGTGTGGAAAGCAACACGTGTTGAAATATTTGCCTTAATTGTACCTTTAATAACGTCTACTGTAGGACGTTGGGTTGCGACTAGTAAATGAATACCTGCAGCACGTGCTTTAGCGGTAATACGTTTAATTGAATCTTCAATTTCGTTCGCACATGTAATCATTAAGTCAGCAAGCTCATCTATAACTACTACAATATAGCACATTTTAGGCATAGATTTATCAGTCTTTGCTTTCTCATTATAATCTTTAATATTTCTTACCTTATTATCCGCAAGAACTTTATAACGTCTATCCATTTCCTCACAAGCCCACTTTAATCCTTCTGAGGCAAGCATTGGGTCATTTATAACTGGTGTTACAAGGTGAGGTAGGTCATTATATGATACAAGTTCTACTGTCTTAGGGTCAACAAGTAATAATTTTACCTCATCTGGCTTATTCTTTAATAGAATTGAAATAAGGATTGTGTTCATACATACTGATTTTCCTGAACCAGTAGATCCTGCAATAAGTCCATGTGGCCACTTATCAATTCTTGTATAAATAGAATTATTATCAATATCTTTACCAAGAGCTACCTTAAGTGGATCATCTCCGTCATAAAATTCATCATTAATAATATCTCCAAAGAATACTGTTTCAGCCTTATCGTTTGGTACCTCAATACCTACAGTAGTCTTACCAGGAATTGGTGCTTGAATTCGTAATGTTTTAGCTCCAAGGTTCATTTGAAGATTATCGTAAATTGAATTTATCTTTCTTACTGAAACTCCTGGTTCAAGGGCTACTTCATAGCGTGAGAATGTAGGACCTTTAGTCCATTTAATAACTTTACCATCAATACCAAAATCTAAAAGTGTTTGGTCAATTATATCACGCTTAGTAAATAGCCATTCTGGTTCTTCTTTAGTAGATGCTGGGCCTTTTTTAAACATATCACGTGGTGGAAGCTTATAATCCCTATATGGATCAATTGCCTTTGGTGCTTTAAAATTTGAAAAATCTTGAGCAGTAGTCGCAGTCTTTGGTGCTTGTCCTTCCATATAATTTGGATTATGCTCAAAACTTGGAGCTGGACCATTAAAGTCATAAAGCTTTTGTCCTTTTGGCTCATTTGGCTCAACCATTCCACTCTTTGGTCTAATCATATCGTTATATGTTTGATATTGTGCCTCGCTTCTTGATTGCGCTTCTTGATTAACCTCTGGCTTTAATGATTCAACATTCACTTCATCACGATATTTAAATTGATTACTATTTCCACCTCTTATAATAGTTGTATGTGACTCTCTATTATCAGGGATATTTTGATACTTAGGTTTAAATGAGCCAAAAGATAAATCTAAATCAAAAGAATCATCATCTGAGGTTGGCTCTTTTTCAGTTTTAAATTGATCAAAGTTAAATGAATCTAATTCTTTAGAATTTTTCTTTTCATTTCCTAGCACTTCATCAGCACTCTTGATAAAGTCAAATTCTTTCTTTGGCTCCTCTTTAACGCTCTCTGCCTCATCTTTTTTAGGCTTATTGTTAATTGTAATATCTTCTCCATAAACGCTACGTCTTACATCAGCAGTAATAGTTTGAAATTCAGGATATTCAGTTCCATATTTTTCAATAAGCTCTTGACGTGAAATAGTTTTATGTTCACGAGCAAAATCATAATTACGTCTTACATCAATTACTACATTTTCAGATATATCATTAACACTAAATTGATCTTTTACATTACTTCCAAAAAAAGGAGTTGCGGCTGTTGATGGAACAAAATTATCTTTAGCATCTCTTAAACCTACAACATCAAATTCCTTTTGTGGAATAGTATAGCCATTTACTCTTGATCTATCTCTTTTCCTATTAATTTTCAAGTTGCCAAGCCCCCTCACTAAATACACTCTTTGAATAAATGTTATATGCTTCTTCTCCAACTATTTGAATAACATTTACACATATTTTATCGCTAATTACTTTAAACGATTTATTAACTATTAGTTTTCTAACCCAATAAATTGGGTTTATTAAATTAATTAAAACCTTAAATCCAAATAAAATCTTATTGATTTTAAATTTATTTAAAAGTTTTACAAATCTAGTATCATTCACTCTTTTATAAATATTAACTGTCCCAAGAGCGGTATTAATATTTATTTTTCTAACAATTCTAAGTCCATTAAAATCGAGTAGTTGATCTAATTTTTTACTAGCATATTTTAACAATTTTGAAGCATCACTAATCGTAATATCTAAATATGGTCTTTTAGATTTAGGATAATAAATCTCTGCAATATTTTTTATTAAAGACCACGAAAGATATTTAGTATATTCAAGTGAAGTGTAACCTTTTCTAAGGTTTTTATCATTAAATATTACGCAATACTCCGAAATGATATTAGAAACCCTTTCCTTCTCTAGACCACTTGAATTAAATTCATCTAGATTTATCTTACTCATATCCTTAAATTTCTTAGAATTCATTTGTTTTAACACATACAAAAGGTAAATAATAGTCATTATGGCAATACCAATCGCAATACCAAAAATGAATGTATAAATGTTACCAAATGTAATTCTAAATATTCCTATTTTAGCAAGTAACATTTTTATCACCCTCATAAATAATATTATATATTATTT
>CAVAQB010000040.1:0-9290 GCA_963590725.1 Anaeroplasmataceae bacterium
GATTAGTGGCATCTATTTTTTTATATAAAAATGTAGAAGAGTTTATTCTATTTTCAATCATCATAAGATGCTCTGATGTTTGTTCAACAATAGCTTCGTATGAATCATTGCTATCTACCACAGTATAATTTGAAGACTTAGCCTCATCATAAAGCATTACCACTTCATTAAAAAGTTCTTGCTTAGTTTTTGACAAATGCTTACTATTTTTATTTTTAAATATCATTGTAAGTACAAGGGATACAATAAGTATCGCTACAACAGATATAATACATATTTTTATAACTAAACCTTTTTTTGATTTATTAATCTTTTTATCTAAAGTATTCGTTTCCATAAATACTCCTTATATTATTTATTTTCCCCTTTTCCCTTTTAAAATAGTAGCATAAAACCATTATCTTGTAAAGATAAGTTTACTATACATTAGTCTTCCACCCTTTTAGTTAAAGACACAATTCTAGTTAATTTTAACATGCATAAGGCAAAATAAAAACCATCAAAAGATGGTTTTTAAATTAATTAAGCAAGTTTAGCAACACGAACAGTGTCACGAGCAATCATAACCTCTTCGTTAGTTGGAATAATCCATACTTGAATCTTTGAATCTTTTGTAGAAATTATTCTTTCATCAGAGAAAGTATCATTTAACTTCTCATCAAGTTTAACTCCAAGAGGAGCTAATCTATCACAAACATTCTTTCTTAAGTGCTTTAGGTTTTCTCCCATTCCAGCTGTAAATGCGATAACATCAACCTTACCACCAAGATATAACCAATATGAAGCTACATAATCAGCAATTCTTTTAGCTTGAACATCAAATGTAAGCTTACATCTATGGTCTCCGTCATTCATTCCTGCAGTAACGTCACGAGCGTCATTAGAACGTCCTGACATTCCTAGATATCCAGACTTCTTATTTAAAATATTTACTACTTCAGCTGCAGTCTTTCCTTCTTTAGCGCAAATATATGAAACTACAGTTGGATCAATATTACCTGTTCTTGTTCCCATAGGAATTCCCTCAAGTGGAGTAAGTCCCATTGAAGTATCTTTACACTTTCCACCTTCAACAGCAGAAATTGAAGCTCCATTTCCTAAATGGCAAACGATTGTGTTAGTCTCATTTAGAGGCTTTCCAATTAATTCTGCAGCTCTTTGTGAAACAAACTTATGAGATGTTCCATGAGCTCCATACTTACGAATTCCATACTTTGTATACCATTCATAAGGAGTTGCATACATATATGCTTCCTCTGGCATAGTTTGGTGGAATGTTGTATCAAATACTACTACTTCTGGAACATTTGGTAATGCCTTATAGAAAGCCTTAATTCCAATAAGGTGAGCTGGGTTATGAAGTGGTGCTAAGTCAGCAAGCTCTGCAATCTTCTTAACTACAGTTCCATCAGGTCCATCAACTAGGCAAGAATCCTTAAAATATTCTCCTCCTTGAACAACTCTGTGTCCAACACCTTCAATTTCAGATAATGATTTTAAAATTCCTTTCTCAATTAGTGCGTCTAATACTAATTGAACTCCTTCAGCATGAGTAGGAATTAAAGGATTTGTCTCCTCTTTCTTACCATTATACTTAAGAGTAACGATTCCGTTAAGAGCCTTTCCTTCTCCATCAACTGAACCAATTTTTTCAACAGTTCCTGAAGCGATAACTGTCTCTGCAGGCATTTCTAATAATTGGAACTTAATAGATGATGATCCTGCGTTTACTGCCATGATTTTCATAGTTATATTTTCCTTCCTGATTTTAATTATTTTTTTTATTATTCAAAAACCAATTCTCGATTTGTTCTAAAACATCGTTAAATGCCTTAACATCATCGAAGGATGGTAATTTGACCATTAAACAATTCTTGTCCTCTGATACCTCTTTTTTGAAGATAATAATACTCTTTGGACTAGATTTGAAGAATGATTCTGGAAGTTCTAATACTCCATACACTCTTCCAAGCTTACCTATTTCTTTTTTAAACACTTTATCATTATCATGCATAAAGAAATCATTAGGTAATAGACCTATCATATAGCCACCATCTTTTAGTGATTCCATATGATGTAATACTAAATAATATGGAAAATAAGGATTAATAGTATATGATGTTGGGTTATCAAACACAACAAAATCCATATCCTTCATTTTAATATTTAATGTATCTTGGAAATATATTTCAACCAAGGTATTCATTAAATCCGCCATACTTTTAAGAATTTGGGTCTTTAATTTTGAATTTTCAATTGCGAACAAAGATACGTTAAGATTTAAATGAGATTCAATAGATAAAAGCATATTACCAGATCCTGCAAGTGGATCAAGTATTGATATCTCTTTCTTATCTGTAAGCCTAGATATTAAATAAGCCATTAAAAATCCTAACGTATCAGGAGTTACATCCTGAACCTCGTGTTCCTCATTTAATCCTTTAATGATTAACGTTTGTAATGCCTTACGAATATCTTCAGGAGCAAAATCCTTATCGCTAAGACGGCTATATATACGAAGTAATTTCGCATCAGTTTCTTCATCATAATTTTTAGACAAATCTGAATCTATTATATTTTTAACAGTTTCAAAATACAATTCAAAATAAGGTCTTGACTGAGCTTCATATAATGTTTGTATTGATTCATCCATTACATCATAGAATAATTCCATGTTACTATATTCCACATATATCACCAAAAAATATTATATCAAAATTAATAATTTTTGTAAACAAAAAGGGTGAATATAAATTCACCCTAAAATGCTTAATCATGATGTCCTATAATGCGCTTTAATAGTGAAGCTAAAATAAAGCTTACTATAAATATAGCAATTGGTATTAAATAGAAAGTTGCGATTGATGTATCAGACATAAATTTTAAATTAAGAGTGCTAAATAAATCACTCATCGAATCTACAAAAGCACTTTTTGTATATTTAATACATTCATCATAATCCCCTAAACTTTTTCCAGCTTTTTTCGCAATAAACGATACAAAGCTAAGTATTGTAGACATACCGAAAATGGAAATGACGCCATGAATAATATTATAAATCTTTGCTTGAACTAATCCTAAAATAATTACAAGGCATAAAATTATTGAACCAATTATTACGGTTCCGCTAGCAGCAAGTATCATATTATCACAGCTCCTTTCTTTTAACCTATTATAAAGTTTTTACTTACGATTTTCAATATGTTCATTTAACATTGATACAAATTCATTCAAGTCTATTGTAACTTGTTCCTTAGAACCATAAGGACGATATGTAACAGTATTGTTTGCTACCTCATTATCTCCAATAACTAATGCATATGATGCCTTAGACATTTGAGCTTCTCTAATCTTA
The DNA here is from genome assembly GCA_963590725.1 of Anaeroplasmataceae bacterium. Lineage (GTDB taxonomy): Bacteria > Bacillota_I > Bacilli_A > Acholeplasmatales > Anaeroplasmataceae > UBA3206. The sequence continues at coordinate 3,356 of CAVAQB010000040.1, forward strand.
TATCCAAGTTTTTCATCTCTATAATCTGTTTCAAAACGAATATTATTCTTTGTTAATATGTCACAAATTTTATCGCAATACTCTTTATGATGTTCTAGTGATACTGGTATTACCTTTACTTGTGTTGGAGCTAACCATAATGGGAATACTCCCTTAGTCTCTTCAATTAAGAAGGCAATAAATCTATCAAGAGATCCTAGGATAGCTCTATGAATTACAACAGGACGAACCTTTTGTCCAAATTGATCAACATAAGTTAAATCAAAACGTTCAGGTAATTGATAATCTAACTGAATTGTAGATAATGTTACATCATGTCCTACAGCTGACTTAACTTGTACATCAAGCTTTGGTCCATAGAATGCAGCTTCTCCTTCAGCCTCATAATAATCAACACCCATTTCATTTAAAACTTGTCTTAATTCATTTTCTGACTTTTCCCATAGTTCATCATTTCCAAAATACTTATCTGTATTTTTAGGATCACGAAGAGAAAGACGGAATTGATAATTCTTAAATCCAAAATCATTATATACATCAAGAATTAACTTAGCGACACCCTTAAACTCTTGGCCAATTTGATCTTCACGGCAGAAAATATGTGAATCATTTTGAGTGAATGCACGTGTACGCTCAATTCCAGTTAATGATCCTGATGATTCATAACGGAAATCATTAGCGATTTCTGCAATACGAACAGGAAGGTCACGATATGAATGTAATTTAGATTTAAACATAACCATATGGTGAGGACAGTTCATTGGTCTTAATACATAAGACTCATCATCGTCAAGTTCCATTGCAGGGAACATATCATCCTTATAGTGAGCCCAGTGTCCTGATGTCTTATATAAGTTAACATTTCCTAAAGATGGAGTCATAACATGCTTATATCCTAAAGCTAATTCCTTATCCATAATATAATCGCATAATGCACGACGAACCATAAATCCCTTTGGAAGCCACATTGGAAGTCCACGTCCAACTAGATCATCAAACATGAATATTTCCATTTCCTTACCAATCTTACGGTGATCTCTTTCTTTTCTTTCAAGAAGTAATTTTAGATATGCCTCTAACTCTTCTTTAGAAAACCAAGATGTACCATAAATACGAGTAAGCATCTTATTCTTAGAATCTCCATGGAAATAAGCTCCCGCAACATTTAAAAGCTTAAAGTTTTTGATACAACCAGTTGACATAACATGAGGTCCACGACATATTTCAATATGTTCTGCTTGTTCATAGAATCCAACCATATCATCATTAATATTTGAAACAATATCAGTCTTATAAGGATCATTTTTCATAAGTTCTAATGCTTCAGATTTTTTAATCATTTTATGAGTAATCTTAATATTTTCTTTAGAAAGTTTTCTCATTTCCTCTTCAATTTTTGGAAGATCATCATTTGTAATCTTTCTATCTCCCAAATCAAAGTCATAATAGAATCCTTCTTCTATAGCAGGTCCAATTGAAAAATAAACTCCAGGATATAATCTTCCCATAGCTTGAGCTAATAGGTGAGCTGTTGAGTGATTTAATACCTCAAATGCTTCCTTAGAATCACTTGTAATAAACTCAACCTGGCAATCCCTATCAATCTTATCTCCAAGATCAGTAAGAACTCCATCAACTAATGCTACAACACATTTCTTGGCAAAGCTTGGTGAAATTGCTTTTGCGACCTCAATCGCATAAACACTATCCAAAAATTCCTTTACAGTTCCATCTTTTAATGTAATTTTAATCATAAATTATCCTCCTAAAAAAATATATAAAAAAATCGTCCTTAAATCAAAGGACGATTAATAACCGTGGTACCACCTTAGTTCGAACAATGTTCGCACTCATTAACTAGGTAACGTCTAGCCTACGGGATAGTATTAATATCCACTTAAAAGTAGTAATTATTTAAACCACTATAAGGACTTCCACCACTATATCCTACTCTCTAAATAGTTTTATTAAATAATCATGTCTTCATCAACGATTTACGGAAATAATTATAGTCTTATAAAAAACTTTTGTCAACAAGTTAATCCTTAAATTCACATTCGATTGTAGATTGACGTATACGTTCCATTATACGTGCGGCTTTAATATCATCAACAGATTTATTATACATATCTTCTTTTGTCTGTGATAAATGGGATATAAGTCCACCAACATTAAGATTTGAGGCAATAAAGAACGGCTTTTTCATGGACCATCTATAATTTAGAATAGGTCCTAGCACATCATCTCTAATATAGCCAGTTAAATTCTCAGCACCTAAATCATCAAGCACTAAAATATCTACATTCTTAAGCCTATTAATAACATCAGAAGAATCATCTTTAAACATAGTTCTTTTAAGTTCTCTACATAAGTCTGGGAAAAATACAATTGATACATCAAATCCATTTTTGCATAATTCATTTGATAATGCTGAAAGTAAATATGTTTTACCAGAGCCATATGTGCCATGAAGGAATAATCCCTTCATAAAGTTTTGCCTATCATATTCTTTAATAAATTTATAAGCATAATTTTTAGCTTTAATTCTCGCTTCTGTAGTTTCTCTAAAATCTTTAAGTGTAGCATCAAGATAACCATCTGTTGAGAATGTAGTATCTAAATGTTCACTTTTTGATACCTTATTAAGTTTAATTTTAGTTTCATCACAAGGACAAAGTAAAAAATCATATCCGCCTTTATTATTTTTAAAAGCTTTATGATAATATCCTTTAATAGGATTTTTCTCACCCACACTTTTGTCCTCAATCGACATAAGCAAAAAATTATTATAATTATCAGTCGTAATATCATAATCTTTAAAACGTGGATTATTTTTAAGCTCTTTAATATATTTATCTAGACTACTCATAGCTTTTCAAATCCCTCACTTATATTTTCTATATACTTTTCTGTATATTCATTAGTTTTCTTTGTAACAGGTTTATTATATACTTTTTTAGGATGACTCTCTATATTATCTTCCTTAATTCCCCTAATAAATTTCCAGGCTGCTTCTCTTGTAATATACCCATTTGCCTTCCATTCATCAGCTACTTTTTCAAAATAAAGAGCGGTTGGAAGTTTTCCATCTTTTTTCTTTAAAACATAAAAAATCATTATATTTAAAACATCACGTCCCAAATCAATATTTGGGTTATTATAAATATCATTTACATTTTTAAGATTTATTTGATCATATGAAGGGAATAATTCCTCAAGCATATCTTTAACAGAGGCATTACATACACTATTCATTGCCTCTCTTTCTTCCTCAGACATATCAGGCTTTGTAATAAGTTTAATGTCACCTTGGTTAATCTTTTTATTTAATAAATTAGCTTTTCTATTAAATATCTTCACATCAAACATGCCTGCGCTATTAAGAGATTGATTAAATAAAGTTATTAAAGTATTTGTATCATATCCGTAAACATATGATAAATTTGTAATAACCTTTCTTGCTTCTGCGACATTTGATATTAATCTATCATCCACTAAAGCGATAAATGTATCAAAATCAAATGAGTGATTCTTAATAGCGATAGATACATTAGGCTTACGTCCCATAATAAATCCATCTACATTAAATTTATCATCACCATCTGTAGGTTTAAATACTTTTTCAAATGATGTAGTAACATTTTTATATAACAATCTATCAACCACAGCTATACTAAATTGATCAGCAATTCGTTGGAACAATTCCTCACCAACCGCTTCTCCAAGATATATTCTAAATACCGAATCCTGAAGGAATAATTTTGGAGTAAGAGGCATTTTTATTAAAAATATATAACTAGAATCCTTCTTTAATGTCTCAAGAAGCCCTAAAGCTTCTAGTTTAAGTCTTCCCTCATTAAATGTATCATCATCAATTCCTAAAAGTTTTAAAATATCACAATATTTAATCTCATTTGAAATAAGTTTTTGTCTATCTATTAGTGAAAACATTGTTTCATAAATACTTATAGTCCTAGGGCCTACAATAGGTGTATATAGAAGCGTTAAAGAAGCATAATCATCAATAGATAATAATGAGGATGCATAAATATTAAGTTTGCTTGTGCTATCTATTGACGCCATACTAATCCTCCTTTATGGATGTAATCCTAATCCTTTAAACTGTATTAAATCATTTAATCTAGAATAAAAATATATAATATCTTTTTTCCAAGCACCAAATTCAAATAATCTCTTTGATTCATAATAGATATCTACAGCTGTTTCTGCGATTGAAAATTCAAAAATAGTAATAGTCATCGCAAATTGATTATTTTCAATAAATATTTCTCCATAATTATCATCGGTAGATTCAGGAGTGAATCCACATTCATCTAATACCTTTAAAACGGCATTCTTTACCATTTTATAGTTTCCTTTATACCAACGAGTTTTTAAAATATCTCGTTTTGCCCCCTCTGATGTTTGAAATGTTTTTGACATATTATTTTACCTCCAAAAGCATTTTATCTAAATCATTATAAAATGATTCAAGACAATCATTATCATGATTAATGATAATATCTGATCTCCTACATATTTCTTCATTAGCCATTTGGCTTTCTATTTTTTTTAAAGCATATTCTTTTGAAATATTATCTCGATTCATAAGCCTTTTTATTCTAATATCTTGGCCTGCACTTATACACACAATAACATCCGCTAAAGAATCAAAGCCTGTTTCAAAAAGTAAGGCTACATCAATAAATACTATATTATCTACACACATATCTATTTCTTTTTTAATACGCTTATATATTAATGGATGCATAATACTATTTAAAGTTTCTCTTTTAGAAGAATCGTTATAAATTATTTCACCAAGTTTTCTTCTATTTACTATACCATTTGAAAATATTTCATCTCCGAATTCATTTCTTAATAACTCATCGAATACTTTTTCAGAGTACATCCTATGAACAACACTATCTGCATCTATTACAATAAAGCCTTTTTCTCTTATATAATTTGTAGCCATTGATTTCCCAGAAGCTATACCTCCAGTAATTGCGATTACTTTTTTCATAGTAGTTTAATTCTATCATTTTATCATCTTAATATCAATCTTGCTTTTGACATTTAGGACAATAATATGTTCCCCTTCCGTTAGTTTTATCTTTAATAATTTTTGTACCACATATTCTGCATATATTCTTTGTATGAACATATAAATTATCTTGATTGTGGCCAATCACTCCTAACTCTGATGTATATGAACGTATTGTGGTTCCACCAAATTCAATTGATTTTCTAAAACATTCCAATGTGTATTTTAGTATATTATCTAAATCAGATAATGTGATTTTGTTAGACGGCAAATGAGGATTTATTTTTGATAGAAATAACACCTCATCAACATAAATATTACCAAGTCCTGAAATAATAGATTGATCTAATAAGGTTGTCTTTATTGCACTCTTAGATTTAATGATTTTTTTATATAATTCATTCTTTGAATAAGCGGTTGTAATTGTTAAATCTATGCCCACCTTATTTAATGGTGCTGTATTATATAAATTCAGAGTTTCCTTATACCACATGCGTCCAAACTTACGAACATCTTGGTAACATAGCATATATCCATCATCTAAAAAAAATATTACATGAATATGCTTGTTATTTATTGAATCTTTTTTTATATAGAAATACTTTCCCTCCATTCTTAAGTGGGAGATAATATTTCCTTTATCCAAGTTAAATATTAAAAACTTTCCCAATCTTTTAATTCCAACTACTTTTTTCCCACAAACATTATTAATAAACTCAGACACATCACCATCAATAATATTAGTATACCCTACATTGATATCTACTATTTTTTTACCAACTAAGTTTTTTTCTAGTGCTCTACGCACAACCTCAACCTCTGGAAGTTCTGGCATATAAATCACCATTCCTTTATGTATTATTATAATATTTTTATAATGATTTATAA
>CAVAQB010000041.1:0-5317 GCA_963590725.1 Anaeroplasmataceae bacterium
TAAGCATCTTAGCGCTGATGGTAGTACATTGTGCAAGAGTAGGACGTTGCCAGGCATTATGCCTGCTTAGCTCAGTTGGTTAGAGCACCTGACTGTTAATCAGGGTGTCGAAGGTTCAAGTCCTTTAGCGGGCGCCATTTATTTATAAATAGAGACTGGCTTTTAGACAGTCTTTTTTATTTTTATATATGTTATAAAAGCAAAAGTCGAATTTAATCTTTTATGTATATATATTGACACATGAACTTTTATATGTTATATTATAAATGGTTAAAGAGATTTAACCCCGACAATAATTTTGGCAAAGCTAGGGTGACCTAGTGACGCAAAGCTATAGGGACTTATAAAGTCAGCCAGTTGCATATGTATTAATTTTTAACATACAAAGGGATGCAACACTGCATCCCATTTTAATTAAGTGTTGACCAAATTTATTGTAACTTTTCTTTTTTCTTCAATATACAATATTTAAGGATATGGAGCGCTTTAGCATCATATCCTTAAGTATTTTATGAGATTTTATTTATAATTTTATAATTAATTACGAATAATATAATAGTTTTTTTGTAAAACAATATATTTATAATCCAAAAAGAGGCAAAAGTCTCTTTTTTTCTTTTATTTTGTGGATATTTATTATATAATATATTGTAAATACACATACGGAGGATATTATATGGGACTTACTGTTACTGAAAAGATTTTAAAAGCTCATACTAATGATGAATTAATAAAAGGAGAAACAATTAAGATCAAGATTGACCAAACTTTAACTCAAGATGCGACAGGTACTATGGCATACCTAGAGTTCATGAGCATGGGGATTGATAGGGTAAAAGCTGATCTTTGTGTTTCATACGTTGATCACAATACACTACAAAATGGATTTATGAACATGGATGACCATGAATTCTTACAATCTGTTGCGAACAAATATGGAATTGTATTTTCAAAAGCAGGAAATGGAATTTGTCATCAATTAAACCTTGAAAATTTCGCTATTCCTGGAAGAACAATTCTAGGATCAGATTCACATACACCTACATCTAGTGCTATGGGAGCTTTAGCAATTGGAGCTGGAGGACTTGATGTTGCGTGCGCAATGGCTGGAAAACCATTCGCAATTGTATGCCCTAAGGTTGTAAATGTTAAACTTACTGGTAAATTAAGACCAGGAGTTGCGCCTAAGGATATTATTATTCATTTAATCGGTCTTATGACTGTTAAGGGTGGAATTAATAAGGTTATTGAATACACAGGAGAAGGAGTAAATACTCTTTCAGTTCCAGAGCGTGCAACAATTACTAACATGGGTGCTGAGCTTGGAGCTACAACATCTGTATTCCCATCTGATGAGAAAACACTTGAGTTTATGAAACTTCAAGGTCGTGAAAAAGATTGGAAAGAAATTAAGGCTGATAGTGATGCAGTATATGATGAAGAATACGAAATTAATCTTTCTACTTTAAAACCTTCTGTATCATGTCCTTCAATGCCTGATAATGTTAAGGTTGTTGATGAATTAAAAGGTATCAAGGTAAATCAAGTATTAATTGGTTCTTGTACAAATTCATCATATTATGATTTCATTAAGGTTGCCTCAATTCTAAAAGGAAACAAAGTTCACCCTAGTGTATCTTTAGGAATTGCACCAGGTTCTAAACAAGTATTAACAATGCTTGCAAAATCTGGAATTTTAGAGGTTTTATTAAATGCCGGAGCTCGTATTTTAGAATCAGCATGTGGACCATGTATTGGAATGGGACAATCTCCATGTACTGATGGAGTATCACTACGTACATTTAACCGTAATTTCTACGGAAGAAGTGGTACTAAGTCAGCAAACGTTTATCTATGCTCACCAGAGGTTGCAGCATATTCTGCAATTAATGGTGTGATTTCTGACCCAACAGGATTAAAACTTGATTTATGGCCACTTCCTAAGAAAGAAGACTTCATTCAAAATGATGCTTTATTCATAAAGCCTAAGTTTGATGGTGAAATTAAGATGGGACCAAATATTAAGCCACTTCCTAAATTTGAACCAATTGGAAACAATTTCAAGTGTAAGGTAATGATTTCACTTCCTGATAATATTACAACAGACCATATTATGCCTGGTGGTGGAAACGTATTACCATATAGATCAAATATTGAGAAGATTTCAGAATTCTGTTTCTATCAAATAGATGAAAAATTCCATGATGATTGTATTGCTAATAAAGGTGGTATTATTGTTGCGGGGGCAAACTATGGACAAGGTTCATCAAGAGAACACGCCGCAATTGCTCCACGTTATTTAGGAATTAAAGCCGTAGTTGCTGAATCATTTGCACGTATTCATAAGAAGAATTTAATAAACTTTGGTATTTTACCAATTGAAGTTAAATTTGTTGCCGATAAGTTTGATGATGTTGAAATAACAATTTCTGATAACTTTGATGTAGAAATAAAGAATTTAACTAAGAATTCTAAAGTCAACACTCATGTTGAATTGACAGAAGAAGAGAAGAGTTTAATTAATGCAGGTGGACTATTAAACTTATAAAAATTATAGAAGGGACGATTTCAAATGAATTATAAAGATTTTTTAGATAAAGAATATGAACAAAGTCTAAAAGATGGAAATATCGACCAAGAATTATACGATTTATATCAAGTAAAAAGAGGCCTTAGAAATAATAATGGTACTGGTGTTTTAGTAGGTCTTACTAAGGTAGCGGAAGTTTCTGGATATACTGTAAATAAAGACGGAATAAAAGAACCAAAACCAGGAAACCTTTATTATAGAGGAATTGATATAAGAGATGTAACTAAATTGTGCGGGGATGAATTCGGTTATGAAAATACGGCATTCCTATTATTGTTTGGTCATTATCCAAATAAAAAGGAACAAGATGATTTTAAAGAAATTTTAAAATCACAATATGATTTACCAGATGGATTCTTAGAAAATATAATTTTAACAAACCCATCTAAATCATTAATGAATCATATATCACGTTCGATTTTATCTTTGTATTCATTTGATGAAGATCCTGATAATATTACACCTTATGAATTAATTAAAAAGGGAATCAAGATTATGGCAGCTATGCCTGCGATATTAGCATATTCATTGCAATCAAAAACTCATTATCTTGATCATGACTCATTACATATTCATTTCCCTAAAAAAGAGTATTCTTTTGCAGAAAATATTTTATACCTATCTCGTAATGATGGAAAGTTTACTGAAATAGAAGCTAAAACATTAGATAGATGTTTGATGGTTCATGCAGACCACGGTGGTGGAAATAACTCTGCTTTTGTAGGTACTGTTGTAGCTTCAACAGCTACAGATATTTATTCAATGATATCTGCATCAATGGCATCATTAAAAGGCCCAAAACATGGTGGTGCCAATCAAGCTAACCTAGATCAAATGGCTGATGTTATAAAAGAAATAGGATTAGATGCGACAGATAGTGAGATAAAAAACATTATTAATAAAATATTAAATAAAGAATTTGGTGATAAATCAGGTCTTGTATATGGAATAGGACATGCTATATATACATTGTCTGACCCAAGATGTGAAGTATTAAAAGCGGAAGCTTATAAACTTGCCCAAACAAAGGAAGAAACAAAGAAGAAATTTGATTTCTATTCAAGATTTGAACGTATTGCTATAGAATTATTTAGACAAGAGAAAAATAAAGTCGTATGCGCTAATGTAGATTTTTATTCTGGATTAGTGTATGAAATGTTAAACATTCCAAGAGATTTATTTATACCAATTTTTGCAGCTGCAAGAATTATAGGATGGGTTTCTCATGATATAGAGACTATAATTTATTCTTCAAAAATTGTAAGACCTGCAACAAAATATGTTGGAGATAAATATTATACTCTAGATGAAATTTGTGAAAAAATAAAGGAGAATTAAAAATGACTGATGTAGTATTATTTGAAGGTGACGGAATCGGACCTGAAATCACAAAAGCAGTAGTAGAAATTTTAGATGCTGCTGGAGCTAAAATTAATTGGCATCCATATATGATTGGAGCTAATGCATATGAGAAAATGGGCGAACTTATTCCACAAGAGTCAAAAGACGCTATTGCTAAATATAAAGTAGCTTTAAAAGGCCCTGTTACAACACCACTTGGAAAGGGATTTAGATCTGTTAATGTTCAATTAAGACTTGCGTTTGATTTATATACAAATCTTCGCCCTGCATCTTCATATAAGGGATTATCTAAATTCCAAAATGTAGATATAGTTACAGTAAGAGAAAATACTGAGGATTTATATATAGGTGAAGAACATCCAATAGAGGGTGGATATGAAGCTATCAAAAGAATTACTGAAAAAGGATCTGAACGTATAATTCGTTATGCGTTTGAATATGCAAAATCTAATGGACGCAAGAAAGTAACTGCTATTCATAAATCTAATATTTTGAAGAATTCTGATGGATTATTTATTAAAATTTTCGATGAAATCGCTAAAGAATATCCAGAAATTGAAGCTGATAAAAAGATTGTTGATAATATGTGTATGCAACTTGTAATGTATCCTGATAAATATGATGTATTGGTTGCACCAAATTTATATGGAGATATTATATCTGACCTTATTGCTGGACTTGTTGGAGGACTAGGACTAGTTCCTGGTGCCAACATTGGTAAAGATGTAGCTATTTTTGAAGCAGTTCATGGATCTGCTCCTGATATTGCTGGCAAAGGTATTGCTGACCCAATCGCAATGTTAATGTCTGCATGTATGATGCTTGACCATATTAATGAGCATGATGTTGCTGAAAAGATTCGCGCATCTATTAGAAAAGTATTAGAAAATAAGATTGATGTGACTCCAGATCTTGGCGGAACAGGAACTACAGAAAGCATAACTAAAGCTATTATTGCAAATCTTTAATATAAGAAAAAAATCGAGTGGTGATTCACTCGATTATTTTTTATATAGCGGAACAGTACTGTTGTAAGACTGAGGTTTATATATAACCTTTTTGATTTGTTCTTTTGGTACACCAAATTTATGATTGTATCCGAAAAGGTTAACATAATTAATAATATCATCATTTTCCAAGCTCATGGCTTTTAACACTTCAAAACAAGCATAAGTATCATCTAAAGCTCTATGAGTATTTTGAACTTTATCATCAAGATTATAATGAGATACCGCAAGATATAATTTATGAGGATAGTCAGCTCTATCTTTATAAATTGTAAGAATATCTAAGAAATCAAGATCGCTAAATTTATATCCTTTTAAGAAATATCTTAAAAATGATAAATCGAATTGGGCATTGTAT
>CAVAQB010000042.1:0-13827 GCA_963590725.1 Anaeroplasmataceae bacterium
ATATTAAACTGCTAACTTCCTATTTCACTTCAAACCAATTATTACCAAATGAATAATCCACATCAAGAGGTACACTTAATGTTAGAGCGTTTTTCATATCGTTTGCCACAATATTTTCTATCTTGTCTTCTTCTCCCTTATATACCTCAATTAATACCTCATCATGAACTTGCATTATCATTTTAGATTTCAAATGATTTTTTTCAATATCATTAAATATTTTAATCATCGCTATTTTCATAATATCTGCTGCACTTCCTTGAATAGGCGCATTCATTGCGGTACGCTTTGCGAATTCTCTTTTCATGTAAATGTTAGAATTAATATCTGGAATAAATCTAACTCTATTCATTATAGTTTTTACCATTAAAGTATTCTTACATTCTTCTAATGTTTTATTCATAAAGTCTTTAATTTCAGGATAAATTTCATAATATCTATCAATATAGTTTTGTGCTTCTTTATTTGAAATGTGCACATCTTGTGCAAGTCCAAAGGCAGATATTCCATAAACTATTCCAAAATTTACAGCTTTAGCTTTTCTTCGTTCAAGAGGTGTAATATCTAGGTGACCAAATATTTCTTGAGCGGTATGTGTATGAACATCCACACCATTTTTGAAAGCTTCAATAAGTTTTTTAACTCCTGCCATATGCGCAAGCACTCTTAATTCTACTTGAGAATAGTCTGATGAAAATACACTATAAGAGTCGTTTCTTGGAATAAATAGTTTTCTTATCTCTTTACCCTCTTCACTTCGTACTGGTATATTTTGCATATTAGGTTCAATAGATGATAATCTTCCTGTTTGTGTTAATGCTTGTTGGAATATTGTATGAACCATTCCATCAGGATATATTGCGTCCCTTATTCCATCAATATATGTACTCTTAAGTTTTGCGACTCCTCTATAATCAAGTATTTTATCTACAATAGGATGAAATTCTCTTACTTTTTCTAGCGTTTCAGCATCAGTTGAATATGATTGGGAAGCCTTTAATTTTTTTGGATAATTTAGGCCCATATGTTCAAATAGTACTACGCCTAGTTGTTTTGGTGAATTTATATTAAATTTTTCTCCTGCCATTTCATATATATCATGTTCAAGGTCAATCAAGCGACTATTTAAAGCCTCTTCTTGTCTATTAAGTTCAAAAATATCTACCTTTACTCCATCATATTCCATGCAGCCTAAAACATATGCTAAAGGTAATTCAATATCTTTATATAATGAATATTGATTATTTTCTTCAAGTTTAGATATAATGGATTTCTTCAATATATGAATCGCATTACATTTACGAATTGTGTGATTATAGATAAGATTTATATCAGATGGCACACACATTTTTGCACCTTTACCATATATTTCTTCTTCAAAATAAACATCATTATAAGAAAAGAATTGGGCAATATTTTTAAATTCTGAATTTCCAATATTTGAATTAATAATATATGATGCAAGCATCATATCAAAATCCACTCCTTTAAGGTCAAGGCCCATATGTTTAAGTAATACTGCCATTCTTTTATAATCAAAAGTATTCTTATGATTTTCTTCATCTGATAAGAATAAAATCATATCCATTGTTTGAAGTAAACTTAAATCAATTATAAAATTTCCTAAATGATTTTTTAAACCAAACGCAAGTATTTTAGCCTTATGGTAATTAGACTCCATAGCTTCAAAATATATAGTTGAGTATGGTAATAATATATTTTTTAGGTCATCTAAATTATTTATAATCTTAAAATCAATACTTTGTGCTTTAAATACCTCTTTAGTCTCAATTGCCATTTCCTTTAAAAGTGAATTAAGTTCAAGATATTCATAAAGTTCTTTTAAAGCCTTATTATCTGCTTCTTTTTTATCACAATAATTTAAATCTATTCCAAGAGGTGCGTCTCTTAGAATCGTAACCATAGTTTTACATGTTTTAACGAGTTCTTTATTTTCTATAAATAAATCTTTAGTCTTGCCTTGTAATTCATCAATATTTTCAAGTATACCCTCTATTGATTTATAGTCTTGTAATAATTTAATACCTTTTTTAGGACCAATACCAGGTACTCCTGATATATTATCGCTCTTATCACCCATTAACGCTTTAAGATCAATAAATTGTGATGCATCTAAGCCATATACCTCAAAGAAATGCGATTTGTCAAAATCTTCAAGTTCGCTCATACCCTTCTTTGTCAAATGAACTACAGTATTATCTGAAATTAATTGAAGTAGGTCTTTATCAGATGAATATATATCAACATGGTATCCTGCATCTTCTCCCATTTTGGCCATAGTACCTACAATATCATCAGCCTCATAATTATCTATTTCAAATTGAGCTATATTAGATTTTGTTAAAAAGTCTTTTAAATACGCAATCTGCATACGCATTTCATCAGGCATATGTTGACGTCCTGCCTTATAATCTGGTTGAATTTCATGGCGGAATGTATGTTTACCTTTATCAAATGCGATAAGACACTTATCGTAATCATCTTTTAATAGATTATGAATCATTCGTACAAAAGCTAATATTGCGTTTGTATATATTCCTTTTGAATTTGGTCTAAGCTTAGTTGGGTCTCCTAATCCAAAGTAAGCTCTATACATAAGTGAATTTCCATCTACAAGTATTAATCTCTTCATAATAATCCTCCATGATAATAATTATTATTATACCTTTTTTCAAGTTAAAGAAAAAGCCTAATAGGTAACTATTAGGCCATTTTATAAATATATTTTTTTAGAATTCAATATGATTATCTAAAGATGGTGAATACATATAAAGAATTACAATATGTCCAATTTTTGCGACATACTCAATTCCTACATTTTCTAACTCTTCTTTAATTTCATCCTCGGTCACATCTGAGTTATTTAAAATTGACACTTTCATAAGTTCATGTGCCTTAAGATAGTTAAGTAATCCTTCTATTAAGTCTTCCTTTAGTCCTTCTTTACCAATTTGATATACTGGTTTCAATCTATTTGCTTGTGATTTTAAGTTTGCTTTTTGTTTTGGGTTTAACATAATTATTTTTCTCCTTCTAAGGCATCTATAACCTTAATGATATCAGTATTATACACTAAGTTTGCCATATTGTCATATGGTGTTTTTTCAATATTTATTAATGCTAGACACTCACCTCTAAAATATCTTACGTATGAAGCTGCAGGATATACTTGAAGTGATGTGCCAACAATTATCATAAGGTCTGCTTTTGTTATTTGGTCTATCGCTTCTTCTATTGCACTTTCGTTAAGTGGTTCTTCATACAATACGACATCAGGCTTTATTATACCACCGCACTTGCAATATGGGGTATGTGATACATCAATATTATCAAGAGAATAAAATTCATGACATCTCATACAATAATTTCTATGAACTGAGCCATGAAGTTCAATTACTTTGCTTGAACCTGCAGCCTGATGAAGACCATCTATATTTTGAGTGATTATAGTTACATTATGATTGTTTTCTAGTTTGGCAAAATATTTATGGGCTTTATTATATTTTGCGTTTCTATATACCATTTTAGAGCCATAAAACTCATAAAATAAATTCGGATTCTTCATAAAAAATGAATGAGATATTATTTCTTCAGGTTTTATATTTCCAAAATTTTTATTATAAAGACCATTAGCCGATCTAAAATCCGGAATATTTGTAGGAGGTGGGCATGAAATTCCAGCTCCGCTAAATACCACTATATTTTTAGCTTTATCTATAGCTTCTCTAAGTTCTTTAATATCACTCATAATAACACTCCATTCTATAATAATTATACTATATTTTAGGGTATTCAAAAAGGATTTTGGAGATAATCCAAAATCCATAATAATATTTATTGAATATCTTCAAAAATATTTGTTATAGAGAAATATGAATATTTCTTATTTCCTTCAACGATTACTCTTGCGTTATTTCTAACCTTGATTTCTTTATTATTCTTAGAGATTAAAGAAATCTCTGTTGTAATAGATTCCTTATTACAAATTTCTTCTACTGCATTTTTGAAATTTACTTGATCAGATGGTGAGATTAGTCTTAAATAATTATTTTTAAAATTATATTCAAATTCATCTTTTGTAAGTCCTAAAATATCAAGTATTTTATCATTGTAGAATACAACCTTATTAGTTTTAAGATCACATTTTATGATTCCCGAATCAAACGAATCTGCCATTTCTAAAACATCACGTTGCATATTCTTAAACTCTGTGATGTCATCAAGAGAGGCAAAATACAAAGATGTAATTGAATCTTCATTTTGCATGTATGTAAAAGTAGCCTTAATCCATTTAATATTACCATTTGAATTAATTCTTTTATACACGACTGTCTTAGGCTTATTTTCAACCTTAACACGAGATAATGTATCCATTAACATATCTAAATCAGATGGATAAATTGATTCATATATATTTCTTACTGAAGCATAATATTCTTTTCTTGATTGTTCAATAAGATCAAAATACTTTTCATTAAGCTTTACAGGAGATAATTCATCACGTCTTACCGCAAATACTCCTAAAGCTCCATTAACATTATTGAAGAAATCTTGTGTTAATGTATTTTTATTCCAAATACATTCATCACTAGTTCTTGAATTAAACATAGAATCCTTTGAAAGTTTTCTATTTTGTTTGATCAAATCAATATAATCCTTTGCCGCAATTGGTTTAGAGAAATAATATCCTTGCGCAATTTCGCAACCAATTGATTTAACAAAATTTACTTGTTCGATAGTTTCAGTACCTTCAACAACAATGCCAAGATTCAATCTTTTGGCCATTGATACAATAGATTCAATAATAGTTCTTCCCTTATCACCCTCAACACCATTGTTGAAATTTGTTAAGAATTTTAAATCTATTTTTATAACATCAATTGGAAATTCACGAAGAGTGTTAAGTGATGAATATCCAGATCCAAAATCATCCATTAAAATAGTAAATCCTTTATTTTTAAATGACTTTAAAATAGATGTAACATCAACAGATGCATCAACATATGCAGATTCTGTAATTTCTAATTGAAATATATCATGAGGAATCTGATACTTACGTACAATTGACTCTAAATATTCTGGAAGATCTGGTTCAAGTAAATCTACTTTTGAAATATTTATTGATACTGGATATGGGTTAAGACCTTGTTTGCACCATTCAGCAAGATGGCGTGCAGTTTTATCCCACATATATTTATCAAGTTTTGTAATAAGTCCATTGTTTTCTAATGTCGGAATAAATGCCCCTGGGGATATCATCCCCTTCTTTGGGTCAATCCATCTTACAAGTGCCTCGGCACCACATACCTCATTTGCTTGGAGGTCAAACTTAGGTTGAAAAAATACAACAATATTTCCGTCTGTCATCGCTTTATCAATATTACTCAATACAAATTGCTCATTTTCAAAGTTTGAAACCATTTTAGCATCAAAATATTGTATATTCTTATCAAAATCAGCTTTAATTGATTTTCCGGCTAAATTAGCTCTAGCATATGCTTCTACAATAGGCATATTATTATCTTCTATTTCATATACTCCCATTTTAAATGAAATAGAATGTTCGTATTTATTTGAAATAGACGCAATAGAGGAAAATATTTTTTCAAGTTTTTCTTTATTGCTTGGCATAATCCACGAAAATTTATCAGATTCAATACGTCCGAATATTTTTATAGTATCTAACGTATAAAAATCAATAAGCATTTGTGATATATCTTTTAAAATATTATCTGCTTCATCAGTTCCATAATATTCATTTATTTTTTTGAATTTAGCTATATCAAAAGCTACAATTATATATTTAGAATTTGTCTTTGATAAAAACAGTTGGCATTTCTTATAGAAATATCCTCTATTATATATTTGTGTTAGATAATCAAGTTCACGCATTTCAGCTTTAATTTTATTATTTCTTTTATTTAACATTACAAAAGAGGCACAAAAAAGCACCACGAATAAAATTGCTGCGATGCCTACTAAAATTAGTTTTAAGTTTGCACTTTCAAGATTACTAACCATACTAAAACCCCCCCGTTAAAAATTAAAGAAATTTTCTTCGCTTAAATATCGAAATAACGCTTTGAAATCATTGTAGCACTATTCTTTTAAATAAAAAAGGTATGAAAATAAAAATTTTTATTTTCATACCAACAACCTTATTTCTTCTTTTCAACAGAGTATCCAAACTTACCTATCTTTTTACCCATTAGAATATAATCTCCATGTGAATAACAAACAAGGTTTGCCAATTCTAAATGGAATTTTTTATTATCATCTAAATACTTTTTATCAATAGATACTCCTACTACATCACAAACTACCATATGATGTGATCCAAGTGGTAATATATCTTTTACCTTGCACATTATATTTACAGGCGATTCATCAATAGCTGGAGAATTAAATCCCTCTACTTTTCTTTCTGTTAAATGTAGGTATGAAAATTTGTCATAATCACGCCCAGATCTTACGCCACAAAAATCTGCCGCAAATGTCAAAGTATCTGTCACAAGATTTATTACGAATTCACCTGTTTCCTTTATAGCGTTATATGAATAACGCTCTGGTCTTACTGAAATATATGCCATAGGTGGATTTGTACATATTGTTCCTGTCCAAGCAACTGTAAATATATTACTTTTGTTATCCTTACCTCTTGTAGATATCATGGCTATAGGACAAGGATATAACATATTACCAGGTTTCCATTCTTCGCGTTCCCTCATAAATTACCTCTTACTTTTCTATTTTAAATACGCCCTCAGTAAATTTATTTTCTACCATAGGTGTATTAAATTCTAATCTTACTGCTTTTATATCATTATCAAAATTTTCGAAAAATTTAATTAAATTAGGATCAGTAAATCTAACTACATTATCACCTATTTCTATTCCTTCCCCACAAGATAACAAATACATTTTATCAATTCCATCTAATTCAGAATAATCAGCTTCATTAATATTATCAAGTATTGTATCTGGATTTTCTTTTGAATAATACAACATAGGTACAAGTGAATATTCTCCATATTCTTCACTATAATATCCTAACAAATCAAAGAAAATATAAATATTACCACAATTTGTAGACATAAAAGGATATTCATCAAGTCTTATAGTCATAAAATAACACGAAAAACCAGGAAATTCATAATCTGCAAGATGTGAAGGTATTGCGACATCTCCTAATATATGTGTTTCAAATATATTATTTTCATTTTTTTCAACTTCTATTGCCTTCATTTTTTTAACCTCTAACACATTTTTATTATACCATAAAATTAAGTGGGAATTTCTTCCCACCTTTAAAATCATAAATATTTAATTACAGTCTTATAAATATCCAATGGTTTTTTAGTAGGCGCAAATCTTTTTACGACCCTACCCTCTCTATCAACTAAAAATTTAGTAAAGTTCCATTTTATCTTTTTACCCATCAAAGTAGATTTTTGAGCTTTAAGATATGTATATAGCAGATCTTCATTCTTACCATTTACATCAATTTTTTTAAATCTTTTAAATGTAGTATTATACTTTGTTATACAAAAATTGTTAATTTCTTCATCACTTGATGGAGCTTGATTTAAAAATTGATTACATGGGAAATCAAGTATTTCAAACCCTTTAAAAGAAAGTTCTCTATACATTGCCTCAAGACCTTCATATTGAGAAGTAAATCCACATCCGGTTGCGGTATTTACAATCAACAATACTTTACCTTTGTATGAGGACATAGAGATTTTATTTCCTAAATTATCTAAAACATCTATATCATAGATATTCATAACATACCTCTTACTTAACTAAAGCGTAAACATCTTCCTTACTACAATATCCAACTCTTGCGTTATAAATCTTTCCATTCTCAAATACGAATAGAGCTGGAATATTTGTAACACTAAGTCTCTTGCAAATCAAAGGATTATCATCTGCATTTACACGGCATACCTTAAACCCTGGATTTTCTGATGCGATCTCCTCAATTATTGGTGATAACATTCTACATGGTCCACACCAAGGTGCCCACACATCAACTAAAACCTTACCCTCTGATTCTAATATTTCACTTTCAAATGTATTATCAACTACTTCAATTACTGACATATTAATTTTCCTCCATAGAATTTTATATTTAATTTATAAATTAATGTTATCATATCACAATTGTAATATCAATTCTAAAGCATTTAAAAAGGGAACAAAAGTTCCCTAATCAAATTTATAATTATCCTTTTTTATAACATTAAGTATTCTTTCTTTTTCATTTTTATACAAATCGCTATAATCAAGTTCATTTAACAAAAGTATATCTTTATTAAAAGAAAGTAGGCAATTAATTAACCAATCAATCATTTGATATACCCCATCTACTACTTCTGATATAACAACATCCCAATCAATATCTACAAACACGAAATTTGAGTGTACATAATTTGATGCGAAATTCATCGCATCATAAAATTCCATGGAATCAGATATTTCAGCTGTAGTTTTAATAGAATATTTAATTCTTGGATTTTCTTTTTTCATTTCCCTAAATTTATCTATCGCATCAAGCCATCCATAATTAAGATATGATTTATAGTTATTATATGTAAGGCCATTAGATGAAATATATTCATCGAGCTTCTTTTTGCCCATAGTCTCTAAGGCATCCTCTATCGTTACTGCCTGATGATTTATAAATGAGGCAAGAGATTCTGGAAATAAATCTAGTGTCCTTAGGGTTATAAATATTTCTAATGCTTGTCTAAAAACTGACATTGCTTGTGGATAACACTTGTTGTTAAATAGTGTAAACACAGCCTCTAAGGATGATATTAATTCACTAATTTCTCTTTTATATACATCCCTTTTTAATAAATCGCCTATTTCATTCATTTCTATACCTTTTAGTATATCTAATATAAATAAAGGAAGGGCGATTGCGGGATTTGAAGAAAATGATGTAGAACCCAAAACATCAACATAATTTGCGATTAATAATCCTCTATAAGTTTCATCACTAAGTCTTTTAATATAATTATCATCTATTATTAGATTTTGGTTTTCTCTTAAGTCAAATTTATAACATGAATTTATAACAGATAATAATTTTATTTTAAATAGTTCTGAGAAAAGAATAAAATCTGGATTAATGTTTCGAGCTCTTGATATAGAATAAACATAATCTTTATTATGAAGAATTTCATTTGAAATCCTTGTGGCAAGATTCATATCAATATCTTCATCTAAATTTCTTGTAATAAGTTTATTATAATACTCTCCTTCAGCAAGTAGTTTACGAGCAATGATTTCATCATTATTAGGCATTATTCTACCTCCAAGTATTTACTAATAAAGTCTATAACCGGAAGAGGCTTATCGTATAAATAACCTTGAGCGTAATGGCATCCAAGTTTCAATAGATTATCTGCCTGTTCCTTAGTTTCTACTCCCTCACAAATAATTGATATCCCTAATTTTTTAGCAATATTAATAATGGCTTCTAGTATATAACTCTTCCTATCTTCTAATTTACTAGCACATAATGTTTTATCAATCTTTATAATATCAAAACCACATCCAACTAGTGCAGAAAGATTTGAATATCCAGAACCAAAATCATCCATCGCAACCTTATATCCTAATTTATGAATATCATCTATAAGATGCGAAATACGTTCAATATCTTCTGTAAATGCACTTTCTGTAATCTCAATTTCAATAAGGCTTGAATCTATATTATATTTTTTTCTTATTATTTCAAGCTTATTTAGGTAATCACTAAAATCTTTTTGATTACGGGATAGGTTTACAGAAACAGGAATATGACCTTCAATATTTCTATCTATAGTAAGCTTAATATATTGGCATAGGCGCTCAAACATATAAAGATCCAAATCTAAAATTTGTTTAGTTTCTTCTAATCGTGGAATATAAAATGATGGAGGTATTATTCCATTTTTCTTATAATTCCATCTAGATAGTGCTTCAACACCCACTAATTTTCCTGTAGATATTTCTATTTTAGGTTGTAAATACAACATAAATTCATCATTTCTAAGTCCTTCAAAGAAATACATTTCAATATCATTGCGGGTATTAAATTCTTTTTGAATATCATCATCATATAAAACATATTGAGAATTATATGTACGTGATATTCTTCTACGAGCTAAATTAGCTTTATCAATAATTATTGGCATCGAGTTCTCACTACCATCAGTTATATAAACTCCACATTCTATTGTCAAATACTCTCCAATGGCTGTATTTTTAATCTTTATTGAATTAATAGATGCGAATATATCTTTAATCTTGTTATCAATATCTTCATTTGATATATATTCATCAAGTACTATGAATCTATCTGGTGATATACGTGTAATTACATCAGACTTAAATGTTTGCTTTAATATTCCAGCTACATTCTTTAAAACGTTATCCCCTATTGTAAAGCCAAATCTATCATTAAATGATTTAAATCTTTGAATATTAAAATAATAAGCTGTCATAGGTATGTTCTTACTATTTAAGATTTTAGTAGTTATGTCTATAAATCTATTATATGTACAAAAACCTGTAAGTTCATCTATAAAAAGCATATGTTCAATATATTTAGATTCATGGAGTTTATAACATGCAATAGATAATGCATATGCGGCAACTGATATTATATCCTTATCATTTACATCCCAATCACGATCTTCATATGTTGCGGCTTCGATAGAACCTATTTTTATATTTTTATAGAATAGTTTAGCTCTCAATACTGATTTTATTCCCTCAAGCTGAGTTTTATTATAAACAGTTCTATTAATCTTATCTAGATTATATGTCTTTTGTATAGCACAAATTTCACCTTTGTAATGCATATCCCATATTGAAGCAGGCCCTACTATATTTAAAAAATCTTTATTATCCGAATCATTTTCAAATGATTTTGCATAAGCACTTTCAATTCCTGATTCATCGTCAAGATAAATAATACATCTACTAACATTAAGAACTGATCTTAAATATGCGGTAACCTCATTTAAAATATCTATGCTTTCTCTTGTTGTTTTTAAGAACTCATATATTCTATGTAATGTATTAATAATAGTAAAAGAACCTGTTCTTTCATCTACAAATGTTCTTTGTACTCCATTAAGTGTTATACTCTTATGTTTTTCCTCATCATATATTATAAAACAGTTCTTACTCTTTCTCTTTCCTCTGTAAAGAGCTCTATCAGCATCATCAAAAAGTTTATCATAAGAAGTCGCATCAATTAGATATCTTGCACATCCAACAGTCGCTGAAATATTTATAGGATTTTCAAAAGATGATCCAAGATCCATTATTTCATGAGTTATTTTATACAACAAATTCCATACATCTTGATAATCTATCACATCATAAGAAACAAATATAAATTCATCTCCTCCGAAACGACCAACAAGACCATTAGATATGTTCTTTTTCAATAACTCTGCTACCTTAATTAGTGTTTCGTCTCCCTTAATATGACCATAATTGTCATTAATAGTTTTAAAATTATCAATATCTAATATAAATAATGTAAATTTTCTATTTGGGTTTTTACTAATACCATCTAAAACATAATTATTAAACGCAACTTTCTGGTAAAGATTTGTTAATGGATCTATTAAATTTAATAAATATTTCTTATGCTCTAAATTATCAGCATATATTAAATATTCATAGGTAGAAATTTTTGTTTTAGATAATGAAATAATCTTTTTAATATCATCGCTGTCGCTAGCATTTATTATATAATCTTCGATGTCATCATTTTTTAACCATTTTAATATTTCATTTTCTATTCCTGGACAGTTTTTCACATTAAATACATTAGCGCATTTGTTTAAAAGTTCCGCATAAGACATATCATTTCCTAAAGACTGGTTATTATAATATGCGAATTGAGCTATGTTGTACTTAATATTTAATTTTATAAAGCACGCATCCATTAAAGATAAAAAAGCTTTAACTTCTGTTGAAATGCTCATAGCGGCACCTCCTATTTTTAATATTATTCTTATTTTACCATATTTTTTATTATATTAAAATGCAGTTATTCTTTTTTTGTAATATCAAAATCACTAAATATAGCGTATCCACATCCATTACCTCTTGCATAGAATCCTATACGGGCTCCTACCCATCTTCCTGCTTCTGCAGTGTGCAGATGGTTAGATACATTGCTGTCAAAACCAAATCTATATTTTAAATCATAAAAGGAGTCATTATAAGCATCAACTTTAAATGTTATCTCTTTTGAATCATAAGGAATAGAGGTAATAACTTTATCATCTGAATTAAATTCACCTATTCTTTCCTCTAGATAATACTTGCCATTTTTATTTAAAACACAGATATATGCATACTTTCTACCAGATATAAAGAATCCAGCTTCATCGCCATCCAAAAGATTAAGAACGGCTTTTATGCTTCCTGAAAAACTTTTATACATTATTTTTTCCGAATAAGTGTTTTCTTGCATATTGAGTGCCTTTATCCCATTTACGCAATTAAGTCTTAATCCATTTTCTGTAACTATGCTCCATCCACTTTTTTTGTTTGCTGGCGTTTGAAGAGAATATAAAAATTTATTTTTCAAATCAGATGAATGCATAATCTTATAATTTGTTTTAACATCTATTGGATAATCAAAACTATCTACTGGAGTCCCCGCAATAAGTGGGTCATTACATCTACCAATAATAGGCCAATCATTATGCCACTCTACAGGTTCAAGATGAACAACTCTTCCATATGCCCTTTGATCTTGAAAATGAATAAAAGACCACTTATCATTACCCAGGTCAATTAAAGCGCCTTGATGTGGACCGTTAATTAATGTATCTCCTTGCATTAAAACTATTTTAGACTCATATGGTCCATATATATTTTTACTTCTTAATGCTACCTGCCATCCGCCCTTAACAGAACCTGCTGGTGCCATAATATAATAATAGCCATTACGCTTATTAAACTTAGGTCCTTCAATAGATGGATTTTCATTATGGCCATCATATATAATCTTATAAGTTTCTGATATACATTTATCTAATTCATTTGATACTTCATATATTCCAAGCATAGAATTAAATCCCATTCTTGATTTTGCAAAGCCTACTACTATATAGCACTTCCCATTATCCCATATAGGACATGGATCCTCAAGTCCTCTTTGCGCTATTAGAAGCTTAAGAGGTGACCATTTACCATATGGATCTTTAGTATGGGATTCATATATTCCATCATTTGGAGATGGAATTAAACAATAATAATAACCATTATTATATCTTATTGATGGAGCCCATGCCCCTTCTCCATGAATGACTGTATCATATCTTTCATCTAGCGAGTCATAAACATAATTTATAAGTTCCCACTCAACAAGATTTTTAGAATGAAGTATTGGAACACCTGGCATATAATTAAAGCTTGATGCCACCATATAAAAATCATCGTCCATTCTTATTACATCTGGATCTGAAAAATCTTCTTGTAAAATTGGGTTAATATATTTCATAAAATATCACCTTTCCACTTACCTTATCTATAATTATAGTATATAATACTATTGACTTAAAGTCATTTTTGTATTAATTTTTATAACTATCGGAGATGAAGCCTTTTGAATAACGTAATAGATATTAACTTACAAGAAATTAAACAGCATGGAACTCACGAGTTTCCTTTTATAATATATAACGAAGAATTTGACACAAACAATTTATCATATATCTCATGCCATTGGCATAATGAAATAGAAATAATTTATTGTTATGAGGGTTCTATATCATATAC
>CAVAQB010000043.1:0-2160 GCA_963590725.1 Anaeroplasmataceae bacterium
TTCTTACCCTATAAGAAAAATAAATATAAATAATTACGTGGGTAATTTTTTAAAAGATAATAAAATAAATATAGATTTTTCTTTTGAAGCCAATAATTTTAAATTTAATGTGCAATCATTAGAAAGAACATTTATAGACAAAGTTTTTGCTATATGCGATTATAGAATTCAAAATATGGCGAATAGAGACTCAAGACACTTATATGATATTGCTAAAATGGTGCCATATATAAAGTTCGATGAAAATCTTAAAAAATTAATAAGAGAAGTAAGACTTGAAAGAATGAAGTCAAAAAATAATCTATCCGCAAATGAAAAATATAACATAACATTGATGCTTAAAGAAATAATTGATTCGAGGTTTTACGAATCTGATTACAAAAATTTAACTGTTAAACTTTTATATGAAGTTTACCCATATGAAAAAGCAATAGATAATGGAATTAAAATTATTAGTGAAAAAAATATTTTTTGAATTGGTACTTTCGTAAGTGATAGGTAAGCCTCATTTCCTTCATATGTAAATAAACTAGGTCTTCTTGTACACTATGTACAGGAGGATTTTATTATGAATAGATACATTGAAGAATTTGAGAAAATGGTTTTAGAAGATTTTAAAACATACCCATATTTTAAGACCATGTGTCGTAAATATGGATTAGTTTAACATTTACAGAAAAGCAGATCAGCTTAAAAATTGATGTAAAAGGCAATATTACAAGAGCTAAACAAATTCTTGCGGAACTTAAATCAGGTTTTGTTCCTGGTGATATAGTCAAAGATAATCTCTTCTTATGAAACTCGGACTTAATCCTATTGAAGATGATGGCTCAAGAATGAAGAAAGAAAGAATACAAGAGATTGTTAAAAAAGAAGAAGTTAATAATATCAATGTATTAATTGCTCAAAATATGCAAAATGGTCTAATATTGTTTTCGAATTTTATGAAGGCTTGGCTTGAAAAAGTTAAGCCTGATCAACATATAATCAAGGCTTCTATAATAGAAAAAAAGTTGAAGAATTACTTAATAAAGTAAAAGGTACACCATTAGAGTTTCCTGTTACTATGGCGGCTTATTATGGACTTAGAAGAGAAGAAATAGTAGGTCTTAAATGGGATGCAATAGATTTTCAATATAAACAATTTACTATTAAACATACAGTAACATCTACAACTATTAATGGTAGAAGAGTAGAATTAGCTAGAGATACTACTAAAACAAAGAAATCATGTAGAACATTACCATTTGATAATAATGGTATTATTGAAAACTTATTGTTAGAGATGAAACAAAAGCAAGAAGTATGGAAGACGTTATATGGTGATACATATAATTATGATTTTGAAGGTTATGTATATGTAAGACCTGATGGTATTAGATATAAAGCTGATTTTGTAACTCAATCTTTTCCAAAATTCTTAGAAACTAATAACCTTAGAAAAATAAGATTTCTAGATCTAATACATACATGTGCAACTATGTTAAGGCATACAGGAGTACCTATGGAAAATACTTAGGACACCCAACTATTACAACAACTGAAGGTATATACGATCATTTTGATGATACTAAGCATAAAAAGACTGTTGCATCTTTATCTGATTTCTTAAATAAAGATAAAGAGATGGATTAATAATTAAAGGCATTCCTCTAGGAGTGCCTTTTTGCACAATTAAAATGTTGATTTAATGAAAACAAGAAAAAGCTGTGTTAAAGATGAAATTAATATGGAAGATGTAAACCCGGATGATTAAATGATAAAGTAGTGGGAAATGATTCTCAACTACGCGCTCCACGCTTTTTAAAAGATTTCTACACAACCGCTTAATCTCGCTTAGTCCCTTGTAGTCTTAAACTGAAAGGCAAAAATGCCCTAGTTAAGGTAAAATCAAGGATTGGAGTCTCATCTATATATGATATTGTGTATATCGATGAAGAACTCAAAATCCTTTATCTTTTATTTAACATAAATGTTAAAAGGATAATAATATATGAATTATTATATAAGAAGGATTAAAAAATGATTTAAATAAATTATCTAATATAATAAAACAATCATTTATAAAGAATGAGATTAAGTGGATGCTATTAAATTAATGGTATATAAGCAAAGTTGATTAATTATTAACATAATTATTCAAGTATGTATATAGTTAAC
>CAVAQB010000044.1:0-17141 GCA_963590725.1 Anaeroplasmataceae bacterium
AATTAAAACTATTACATTAATATTATTTAAAATTTTAAAAGATGACATCTACATAATATAAAAAATATGTAAGTAAATTTATAAAGACAGAACATAGGATGTATAATTATAATGTTTTAAACTGTTCTTTATAGAATATGTTTGTGATATAATCTAATTACATTAATATGTTTAAAAGGATGATTGGTAAAATGCGAGAGCCGAATTGCCGAAATATTGTGCCTGTCAATGATTTGTGGCAGGTTGCAATAGATTTTATAGGAAGAATCGATCGTAAGCAAATTGAATATAATATTAAACTTGCCTATGTTGTTTATAGAGTATGCAAATTAGAAGAATTTCCTAAAAAAGTTATAAAAAACATGGTTTTTTTATCGTGCTTTAATGATTCTGGAAAATTTTCAAGAAGAGAAGATGGTGGAGACACAGCCATTGAAACATATCTATTCTTAAAATATTTTTCACCTGTTAAAGGATTTGCAGAAGTATTACTGTATAATTCAAGCACTACTAAGAAACTTGGAATTGATTTTTATGGTAAAACATTTGCGATGTGCAAAAAATATGTTAAATATTTGAATGAATTAAACGATAAGGATGCAGCTTATCGTAAACTTATGATAGACCATAAGGATTATAGACCAAAAGATGTAATCGCAATTACAAGACTTGTTATGAAAACAGATATTTTATATGAAATAAATTCTATGCATTATAAAACTGTTGTATACAAATTTATTTCAAAAATGATTTTTGGTTTTCGCGAAAGAAACCAATTTATTACAATGCTAGCATCATTATTCGAAATGTATAATAAAACAACACTTGCCCATTCTAAAGCAACTGCGATTATTGCATATAGATTATCAGGATTACTTAAGGTAAAAGGCATTAGAAGAAAGAAGATATATGTTGCAGGTCTATGCCATGATTTGGGTAAGGTATCTATTCCACTTAGAATTCTAGATAAGCCTGATAAACTAACAGAAAATGAATATAGAGTAATGAAAAGACATGTAACATATACTAAAGAAATTTTATATGGAAAAATGGATTATGATATAGTAGAAATTGCTTATCGCCACCATGAAAGGTTAGACGGTAGTGGATACCCTAATAAGGTTAAAGGGGAACATATGACTATAGATCAGAATATATTACAAGTTGCTGATGTTATTTCAGCATTAATCGCAAAACGTTCTTATAAGGATGCTTGGGATATAAGTGTTGTAATTGATATTTTAGATAAGAATGTTATGGATAATAAACTTGATAAAAGGGTAGTAGAAGCATTTAAGGCTAATCAGGAAACGGTATTAAAAGATGCTAATATGGTAATTGAGGCTGCTAATAAAAAATATGAAAAGATTGAACGTGAGCGTTATTCATTATTTAGAGGAAATGAGCAATAATATAGGGTAAGAATAAAATTAAAAGCGAGTTATTAAATTATAACTCGCTATTTTTTAATTACTGATTGTGATTTATGCATCTAATTTCTTTAGTGCAGCAGTTAATTCAGATATTATTTTAGAAATTTCATCCATAGATTCAAGACCTAATTTATCATTTGATTTGAAATAGTCTACAACTGTATAAATTATACCATTCGCTACTAAATCTACTTCAATTCTTTTAATTACAGGGTCATTTGAAAATCCTTTGTACTTGATATTTTTGATTCTACTAATAAATAAATTCTTTAATTTTTGAACAAAGCTATCTGTAAGATTAGATACTGCAAGTTTTCTATATAATGCCTCATTTTCTCCTAAAGCATTAATAGCTTGTAGTGCAAAAGTCCCAATATCATAAGGATTATTATTCTTTATATATGCATCAATTGTTTCGTTTACTATTTGAAATAATTCATTAGCAAATTCTTCAGCTACAGCATATATATCTGTATAATGCATATAGAAAGTAGATTTTGATATTCCAGATTTTTCGACTAATTCTTTTACTGATAGATTTGAAATATCTTGTTTTTCTTCTATAAGCTCTGCAAAAGCCTCTCTTATCATTTTTCTTGATCTGATTTTATTTCTATATTCTGCTCTTTTTTTCTTTTCTTCCATATGAAAACGCCTCCATTTTTCCTAAAAACAAATCAATTTTACAACATGTGTCCAAAATTAGACTGAAGTTCAAATATTGACTGTTGTCTTCTATTTTCATTCGTATTATACTCCTTAATGTAATAAAAGTCAAACTCTAGTCCTAAAATGGATTTTGAAATGAATTGGGTTTGATAATGGAAAGGAGTTTTAAATTTATGGCAGTAATTGAAGTTAAAGATTTAACTAAAGATTATGGTTCAGGCCGTGGAGTATTTAATGTATCTTTCGAAGTAAACGAAGGAGAAGTATTTGGATTTCTAGGACCAAATGGAGCTGGTAAGTCAACTACTATTCGTCACCTTATGGGATTCTCTCATCCAGGATCTGGTGAATGCGTAATGCTTGGCAAAAATACATTTAATGAGTACCATGACATTTTATCTCATGTTGGATACATTCCAGGTGAGATAGCCCTACCTGCTGGACTTACAGGTTGGGAATTTATCAAGATGATGCAGGATATGTATGGAATACATAACCAAGAAATGCTTGATAAGATGCTTAATATATTTGATTTACAGGATAATGTATTAAGAGGAGACACTAAGCATATGTCTCTTGGAGTAAAGAGAAAGCTTGCGATAGTTACAGCTTTCATGTCTGATCCTCAAATTTTAATCCTAGATGAACCAACATCAGGATTAGACCCAGTAATGCAACAAAGATTTATTGAATTTGTTCGTGAAGAGAAGGAAAGAGGTAAGACAATCTTATTATCATCACATATATTCTCAGAGGTTGATGCTACATGTGATCGTATAGCTATTATAAAGGATGGTCATATAGTATCAGAATTTATGGCTGATGATTTAAAACATGCATCATTAAAACAATATCGTATAGTATTTAAGGATGATTCTAATTATAAGAAGTTTAAAGAAACTTATAATAAGGATGAATTTAATATTATAAAAGATGATGAGCATGAAAATAAGATTCGTGTAACAGTTGAGGATAAGAATATTAATGATTTCATTTCATTCTGTTCAGATTTTGAGATGAAAGAGTTTAATAATATTAAGGAAACACTTGAAGATTTCTTTATGAAGTTCTACAAGGAAGAAAAGGATTTTGGAGGTGCTTTAAATGGAACAAGAAAATAATGATGTTGTAATTAAAGTAGACCACCTAACTAAAGATTATGGAGATAATAGAGGAATATTTGATATAAACTTAGAAATCCATAAAGGTGAAATGGTAGGATTCGTTGGAACTAATGGTTCTGGTAAAACTACAACAATTCGTTCAATATTAGGATATATTAAACCTACTGCTGGTGTGGCATCAGTATATGGTATGGAATCTTGGACAAATTCACCTGAAATTGCTAAATCAATTGGTTATGTACCAGGTGAGATTGCATTCCCAGATTTATCAACAGGAATTGATTTCTTAAAATCACAAGCAGGTTTCTTAAATCTTAATGATTTATCTTATGCAAATGAATTGATTGAAAAACTTCAACTTGACCCACGTGCTAATCTAAAACGTATGAGTAAAGGAATGAAGCAAAAAACAGCTCTTGTTGCGGCATTAATGAATGATGCACCAATAATTATTCTAGATGAGCCTACAACAGGACTTGACCCATTAATGCGTGATGCATTCCTAGAAATTATTAAAAATGAACATAAAAAAGGTAAAACAATATTTATGTCATCTCACATGTTTGAAGAAATGGAACAAACTTGTGATAGAGTAGCAATGATTTCAGACGGACATATAGTAGATATTGCAGATATGAACGCAATTAGAAATCGTAAGGAAAATGACTTTAAGATTGAATTTAATAATCATGATGATTATGTTAAATTCCAAACACTTGGATTTAAAATAATAAGACTTCAAGAGCAATATAATCAAGTAACAGTTGAAGTGTTAGATGATGATATTAATGATTTATTTAAAAAGTTAAAAGGATTTAATGTTAAATTTATTTCAGAAGTTAAATATACACTTGAAAAATATTTCAAGGATAAAATGAACGAAAAGGAAGGAGAATAATTATGTTTTCAAAAGCATTATTTAAACAATCTTGTAAGGCTAATGGCCTAATGTGGTTAATTATTACAGTCGCAGTCTGCTTTATGCTAGGATGCGTTATGTTAATTTCAGGAAAGTCTGAAATTGGTGAAGTTAAGGAAAATATCGAAACAACTATTATTAAAGAAACTGTAGAATCAAATATGAAGAAGCAATCTCTAAATTCTTATGAGATAGCAATTTCTGGTGTTGATTATTTTGATTCTCAATTTGTTAAAGATTTCTATGTAGAAGTTAATAAGACAGAGAATAAAACAACTTATGCAACAAAAGTTCAAGAAGCAATAGCTGCAGGAACTGATGCAACTACAGCTAATGCACAAGCATTCCAAGAAGCATTTATAAAGCCTACATATGCACAAGCAGCAGCAGACCTTCAAACATATGCATCACAATATGCGCTTGCCGTAAATTCTTCTTATGTAGATGGTAGTGAAGAAGCTAAAACTATTAAGAACACTATGCTATTTGCAGTAAACCCTAACGGAGCTGCTTCAACAACTTATACAGACTATGGTGATAAGGCTCCAGAGGAGTTTATTACAAATCTAGTTTCATATCTATCAACTGATGCTGTAAAGATTATTGCAGGTACTGAATCAAAAACTGCAGAAGCTTATCTTAAAACAGAAGAAAGAATATCTTGGCGTTATACACGTGCAGAAAACGCAACTGCAGTACTTATTGCAGGAAATTCAACATCAGAGGCTGCAGTAAAAAATATGGTTGCAAGCCTATCTGAATATGGTGTAACAGAAGAGTCATATGCTGAATTTGGTTTCGATTATGAATATGTTAAGGATTTAGCATATACATCAGCTCTTACATATCAAGAAAGACTTGACTATGAAGAAGCAAAGCTTGGTAACCCAACAGATGCACAAAAAGCAGAAATTAAATCTGAACTTGGTGTAGATATCGCTGGATCATTCCTTGATAATCTTCCTGCTGAAGTATCAGATGCAATTCGTGAGATTGGTGCAATGGATTTATATGGATTAATTGTTGGTTCTATCTTCTTCAAGATGGCAGGATTACTATTACCTATAATTTACTTAATTATGGTATCTAATAACTTAATTGTAGGACAAGTAGATTCAGGATCTATGGCATACATTTTATCTACATCTACTAAGCGTAATCAAGTAACATTTACTCAAGGATTATTCCTTGTAGGTTCACTTGCTGCAATGTTCTTATGCACAACAATTACATCTATTATTTGTTTCTTGATTGCAGATGTTGAAACAGATCTTAATATTGCTAAACTTATAATTATTAACCTTGGTGCCTTCTTAGTATTATTCGCAATGTCAGGAATTAACTTCTTTACATCATGCTGGTTCGATCGTTCTAAGAAATCAATGGCAATTGGTGGAGGACTTTCAATGTTCTTCTTAGTTGCGACAATGCTTGGATTATTCGGTTCTCACGTAATTCCATCAGTAATTCGTATCGGAGCACTTAACTACTTCAACTATGTATCTATTATTTCATTATTTGATGTAGTAAATGTTTTAGATGGTGGATATATGTGGATTTGGAAACTTGTAATATTACTTGCAATTGGACTTGTAGGTTATGTTGTAGGTGCAGTAAAGTTCAAAAAGAAAGATTTACCACTATAAAATATAAAATGGAGCAGACAAAAGTCTGCTCTTTTATGTTATAATAGGACTATATTTGATTAACTATTATTTAATGGTTAATTTATTATAATTATTAAGGAGTTTTAAAGGATGATTAGAAGAGCTCAGATAAGTGATATTCAAGATATATTAAAATTATTAGTACAAGTTAATATGGTACATCATAAAGTAAGACCAGATTTATTTGATGGGCCTAAGACAAAGTATACAAAAGACGAATTAAAAGAAATTATATTAGATGATAAAAGACCAATATTTGTGTATTTTGAAGATGGTCATGTATTAGGGTACGCATTTACAGTTCATCAACAACATTTAAATGATAATATTCTTACACCAATAAAAACTTTATATATTGATGATTTATGCGTAGATGAAGAAAAAAGAGGTATGCATATAGGACATAAGCTATATGATTATGTAATTGATTACGCAAAGAAAAATGATTATTATAATGTGACATTAAATGTATGGAATGGTAATGATAGCGCAATGGCATTCTATAATAAAGTAGGACTTAAGGTACAAAAGGTCGGAATGGAAAAAATATTAAAATAGATATATTCATAAATTACATAATATGATTGGTATTACTTTTGTAATACCTTTTTGATATAATAATTTTATGCTTTGAAAGATTGGTGGATATTATGAATATTACATTTGATAATGTTTCATTTAAATATATAGAACGCCCAATATTAGATTGCGCTTCTTTTAGTATAACTGATAGTGATAAGGTTGGTGTTATTGGAGTTAATGGTACTGGTAAATCAACACTTTTAAAAATGATAATTAAAGAAGAATTACCCAAAAGTGGTACTATCACTATATCTGGTGGCGCTAGAATAAATTATCTTGCGCAAGATTCCTATTTTGACAAAAATAAATCTTTGTTAGATATTATTATGGAAGGATCTACTAAAGAAAACCCGATTAAGGAATATGAGGCTACCTCAATTTTATCTAAAATGGGATTTAATGATCCAACTATTACAACTAAATCATTTAGCGGAGGTCAACTTAAAAGAGTTGCCTTAGCTAAAGTGTTAGTAACTCCTTGTGATTTTATGATTCTAGATGAACCAACAAACCATTTAGATAATAATATTATAGCCTTCTTAGAAAAATTCTTACTAAAGTTTAAACATGGTCTTATTATGGTAACTCATGATAGATATTTCTTAGAAAGAATTTGTACTAAAATGCTTGAACTTGATTTTGGAAAAACTTATACATATGACGCTAATTATTCTAAATTCTTAGAACTTAAAGCCGAAAGATTAGAAAGAGAAGCTAAGGAAGAAAAAAGATTAAAATCAATATTAAGAAGTGAAGCTGAATGGATGCATAGGGGAGTAGAGGCAAGAAGGACAAAATCTAAATCGAGAATTGAAAGATTTAAAGAAATGTCTAAAATTAAATTTAATGAATCAAAAACTATGGATATTAATTCGGTTTCTACATACCTTGGTAAAAAACTTATAGAAATTCATAATGGATGTAAAGCATATGGTGATCTACATTTATTTAGTAATTTAGATTTTGATTTAAGAAGATCAGATATTATTGGCGTTGTAGGAGATAATGGTGCTGGAAAGACTACATTATTTAAAATTATAATGGCTGAAGAAACGCTTGATACTGGTGAATTAGTACTTGGTGAAACATTAAATATTGGATATTTTTCCCAACATATGGAATTAATAGATCCAGAGATTAGAGTAATTGATTACATCAAGAATGAACAAAATCTAATTGAAACATTAGATGGTACAATTACAGCATCTGAAATGCTAGAGAGATTTTTATTTTCTAAGGAAATTCAATACGCAAAGGTTAAGATGTTATCAGGTGGGGAAAAAAGAAGATTACAACTTGTTGGCGTACTTATGAAAAATCCTAATATTTTATTATTCGATGAACCTACAAATGACCTTGATATTTATACCTTAGAATTATTAGAGGATTATATTTTAAATTTTAAAGGACCTGTAATGGTAGTGTCACATGACAGATATTTTTTGGATAAAATTTGTAATAGGTTGTTAATATTTAAAGAGGGAAACATATTATCTTCACAAAAATCATTTAGTGAATATTTAGACACAATAGATTTTGTGCCCCAAAAAGATGAAAAAGAAAATAGTATAAAAGAAAGACCTAAGCATAAAGCTAAACTTACTTATATGGAAAATAAGGAGTTTGAGGCATTAGATAAGGAAATATCTAAAATGGATGAACGAATGAATTTTCTTAAACGTGAGCTTAATAATTCATCTAATGATTATGTAAAACTTATGGATTATCAAAAAGAGCTTGATATTTTAAGCGAAGAATATGATATAAAGTCTTTAAGATATTTAGAACTTTTAGATAAACTTGAAGGATAAAGTAAAAATACACTTTTTGTGTTATATTATAATTGGGAGTGGATATTATGGAGAAAATCTTATTAATTGTGTTAATAGCGCTAATCTTAATACTTATATTACTTGTAGTAATACTTTTAAGAAAGAATAGTGATAAATCATCTCAAGATATTATAAAATTAAATAATAAGGTGGACACCCTTGAAAAATCATTGCCATCTGATGTAGCACTTAAAATTGATGATAAAATAGCTTCTTTATCTAAATCAATTAATAATGATTTCCATGCTCAAACAGAGCGTGATAATAAAAGAATGCTTGACTTTCAAGCTAATATTAATGAGGCATTAGAACTTAAAATAAGAACCATTAATGAACGAATTGATAATAATTTAAAAGGAATTAATGATAGAGTTAATAAATCTATGACTGATGGATTTAAGACAACATTAGAAACAGTTGAAAAACTAAAAAAAGATTTAGGAACTCTTGAAGAAGCACAAAAATCACTTGAGGGATTAAACAATAATGTTGTAGGACTTTCTAATATATTATCGAATAATCAAACAAGAGGAAAATATGGTGAATGGTCTTTAGAGCGTATGTTAGAAAATACATTTGGCGAAACTAAGGGTATTACATATGATTCTCAATATGAGATAAATAAGGGACTTAGGGTTGATGCGATAATATTCTTAAATGAAAATAAAACAAACATGATACCAATCGATTCTAAATTTTCTCTTGTAGGCTATGATAAACTAATTGATAATAAACTTAGTGACTTAGAAACTAAAGAAGCACTACAATCGTTTAAACAATCTCTTAAAAATAGAATTGATGAAACAAAAAAATACATAATTTGTGGTAAAACTATTAATCAAGCGCTTATGTATATACCATCAGATGCAATATTTTCATATATTGAACTTAATTTAATGGATGTTTGTGAATATGCAAGAAAGAATAATGTTATACTTGTATGTCCTACTATATTAATACCACTTATTGGATCTTTTAAGCTTATGCAGCTTGATGAGAAAAAAAGTAAAAATATTAAAGCGATAAGCTCTCAGTTGAATACACTTGGAGTTGAATTTAAAAGATTTGCTGAGCGTTGGGAAAAAATATCAACCTCAATTGATTCTTTAACAAAGAATAAAAATGATTTTAATATTACAGTAGATAAGATTGATAAGAAGTTTGGAAGTATTTCTAATATTGAATTTGATGATGATAATGTTAAACTTGAATAAATATTATATTTATAATATAATAAGCACAGTTTGTGAGGTAATATAATGAAGAAAAAGGTTATATTAGGACTTTCTGGTGGAGTAGATTCATCAGTTGCCGCTATTAAGCTTATGGAAGACGGATACGATGTAGAAGGATTATTTATGAGAAACTGGGACGCCTCAGTTAATAATGATGTTTTAGGTAATCCTACTAAAAATGATGATATATGCCCTGAGGAAAAGGACTATGCTGATGCGTTAGCTGTTGCCAATAAGCTTGGAATTAAACTTCATAGAATAGATTTTATTGAAGAGTATTGGAATAATGTATTTTCATATTTTTTGGAAGAATATAAAAAAGATAGAACCCCTAATCCCGATGTAATGTGTAATAAAGAAATTAAGTTTAAAGCATTTTTAAAAGAAGCTTTAAGACTTAACGCTGATTACATTGCGATGGGACATTATGCCCAAGTTCAAAGACATGATGGTATTACAAGACTACTTCGTGCAGTAGATAAGAATAAAGATCAAACTTACTTTTTATGCTTACTATCACAAGAACAATTATCTAAGGCATTATTTCCAATAGGAGATATTATAAAGCCAGAGGTAAGAAGAATTGCAGAAGAATATGAATTGGCGACTGCACATAAAAAAGATTCAACAGGTATATGTTTTATTGGTGAGAGAAGATTTCATGAATTCTTAAAGAATTATCTTCCATCAAAACCTGGTAATATGGAAACAATTGATGGAATAAAGGTTGGAGAGCATGATGGGCTTATGTATTACACAATTGGTCAAAGAAAAGGATTAAATATTGGTGGTAATAATAAATTTGAGAATAAGCCATGGTTTGTAATCGGTAAGAATTTAGAGAAAAATGCGTTAATAGTATCACAAGATGAGCATGATGAGTTACTTAAATCTAATAGAATTATTGTAAAAGATTATTCTTTTGTTTATGATTTGCCTGTTGAAGGTAAGGAATATGGTGCTAAGTTTAGATATCGTCAACCTGATAAAGGCGTATATGTAAAAATTATAGATGACACTACACTTCTTGTTACATACGATGAATACTATGCGGTTACACCAGGTCAAGTGTGTGCACTATATGACGGAGAGGTATGCCTTGGTGGAGGCATAATAGATCAAGTATTCTATAATGATGAGCCTAGAGCTTTCTTTAATAATAAGTAAACAAAACTATACTTTATTAAAGTACTTTAGTATGCTATAATCATTTTGTTAGAATTCGTTTGAAAGGTGATTATAATGGAAATAAATAATGAAGTTAAAAAAGACGAAAAGTCTTTTGAAGATACTCCTAAGAGAAAGGGTATGACATTACCAAATAAGCTTACTATTATGAGAATATTGTTTATTCCAGCAATAGTAATTATATTTTATATTCCATATCTTAGCGAACATTTTATTTTTAAGAATGTTTCATATGCAAACTTTATAGATGCGATATTATTTGTGCTTGCATCATTAACTGATATGCTTGATGGAAAGATTGCAAGAAAGTATAATCTTGTAACAACTTTTGGAAAATTTGCAGATCCACTTGCTGATAAGTGCTTGGTATTTACAGCACTATTCTTACTTTTTGCACAACCATCTATTATAAAAGTATTTGACACAGTAGTTCCTTTATGGGCTTTGGTATGTATTATGATACGTGAATTTATGGTTTCAGGAATTAGACTTGTAGCTGCTGGAAATGGTGATGTTATTGCCGCATCTAAACTTGGTAAGTGGAAGACAGCATCAACAATGGTAGCTTTAACTATTTTATTCTTCTTTGGATTAGCAAATTGGGTTGAGTGGGTTGGATTTGCCTTATTTATGGTAGCAACACTTCTTACTATAATCTCAGGAATTGATTATTTTTGGAAGAATAGAAAAATTATTTTAAAATCAATTTAGTAAAAAATAATATTATCTTGCTATATATATTATGGAGGTGAAATTATGAATGAACGTGAGGAAGCTTTAGCAAAGGCTTTAAAGGATATTGAAAAACAATATGGAAATGGTTCAGTCATGAAACTTGGTGATAAGCCAATTACAAAAGTAGATGTAATTCCAACAGGATCAATTACATTAGACAAAGCATTAGGTGTTGGTGGATACCCAAGAGGAAGAATTATTGAGATTTATGGTCCTGAGTCATCAGGAAAAACAACTTTTGCATTACACGCAATTGCAAATGCACAAAAAGATGGAGGATTTGCCGCTTTTATTGATGCTGAGCATGCCTTAGATCCAGTATATGCAAAAAATTTAGGTGTAGATGTTGAAAACTTAGTATTGTCTCAACCAGATAATGGGGAACAAGCACTTGATATTGCTGAAGCATTAATCAAGTCAGGTTCAATTGATGTAATAGTTATTGACTCGGTTGCAGCCCTTGTACCAGAAGCTGAATTAAATGGTGATATGGGTCAATCTATGGTAGGAGCACATGCAAGACTTATGTCTCAAGCAATGCGTAAATTATCAGGAGTAATTTCTAAGACTAACTGCGTTGCGATATTTATTAACCAAATTCGTGAGAAGGTTGGAGTAATGTTTGGAAATCCTGAAACTACAACCGGAGGAAGAGCATTAAAATTCTTCTCATCAGTGCGTCTTGAAATAAGACGTGGAGAGGCTATTAAGGATGGAACTAATATTGTTGGTAATATGACTAATATTAAAGTCGTAAAGAATAAGGTAGCTCCACCATTTAGATCATGTTCTGTAGAAATTATTTATGGAACTGGAATCTCTCATACAGGTGAAATAGTAGATGCTGCCTCTGATCTTGGTATTATTGCTAAATCTGGAGCTTGGTATTCATATAATGGTGAAAAAATTGGCCAAGGTAGAGAGAAAACAAAAGATTATTTGAATAATAATCCTTCAATAGCACAAGAAATTGAGAATAAAATTCGTGAAAACTTATAAAATTAGGTGTAGCGTTCGGCTACACCTTGTCTTTTATAAAATAATATTGACATGGAAATTTGTTTGCTGTAGAATTAAGGCAAACCTAAGATGAGAAGGATTTATATTGGTGTAACTTATAAGAGAGTAGGCGTTAGGTGAAAGCCTATAGTTACTTATATAATGATGGGCCTTTGAGGGATTTAGCGAAATATAGTAGCTAGATACGGTTTGCTTCGTTATAAGCTTTAGAGTGGTCGATATTTATCGTCAATTTTAGGTGGTACCGCAGGTATATTAGCTTGTCCTATTTTTTTAGGATAAGCTTTTTTTTTAGGAAAAGAGGTAAAATATTATGAAAAGAATAGGTACAATTATTTCGTTAGTGCTAGTAGCACTAGTAACATTTGTTCTCGCTTCATGCGGGAATAAAGATGGTGGTGATGTTTATGCAGATCCAAATGCAAAAACAATCGCAGTTTTAAAGTATGGAACTCATACTTCACTTGATGAAATTGAGACAGGAGTTGTAAGCACATTAAAATCAAACTTATCATCTGATTATAAAATCATTACTTATAACTGCAATTTTGATTCAGCAACTATTGATCAAACATTAACTAAGATTAAGGATGATGATCTTGCTGCAATAGTCGCAATCGCAACACCAGTAGCTCTTGCAGCTGTTAATAGATTCTCAGATGTTCCAGTAATATTTGCAGCAGTATCAGATCCAGAGGGTGCAGATGTTGTTGGAAAAAATGTAACAGGAACTTCTGATGCAATGCAATTAAATAAGCTTATTGATCTTGCAAGAGAAGTAAAGAGTGATACAAATAAATTTGGATATATTTATACAACAACAGAAGCTAATTCAGTATCAAATGCTAAAACATTAAACAATCTTTCAAAGTCAATGAATTTTGAACTTACAACTAAGACTATTAATAATACTTCAGAACTTGTTGAGACTTTCAATGCAATTAAGGATAGTGGTATTGAAGCATTATTAGTATCTGATGATAATAGTGTTGCGGCAGGTATGGATACATTATCTAATTTATGCGCAACAAATAATATTGCGATGTATTGTGCAGCAGATTCTGAGGTAAAAGATGGTGGTATGATGGGATATTCAGTATCATACACTGCTCTTGCTAAGAAGACTGGTGAACAAGTTGTTGAAATTGTAAAAGATAAGAAAAAGGTATCTGATGTGCCTGTTAAATTCTTCAACGAAGAATCTGATTTAAATCTATATTATAATTCAAACTTCTTTGCAAAATGTGCAAAGTATGATGCATTAGTAACTCAAGAAATTCGCGCTAGAGGAACAGATTTAAAAGCTCAAAATTAATTGGAAAGGGTTGATATAATGAGTGGTAATACTATAATGGACACTATATCTATTGCGATGGTATTCGCAATCTTAGGATTTGGTGTGTTCTTATCATTCAAAATATTAAATTTCACAGATTTAACAGTAGAAGCTTCATTTGGCTTTGGGGCAGTTATTTGTGCAATGATATGTAATAATAAAATAACTGATTTTGGTTCACTAAATGATATTAAACCAATACTTGCGTTAATTTGTGCATTTCTTGGTGGTGCATTTGCAGGACTTATTACAGCTCTTCTAAACACTAAAGCCAAAATTAATTCAGTATTATCAGGAATTTTAACATTAACAGCATTTTACACAATTAATGTTATTGCTACTAAGAAAGATGGAGCTACTAACTCTTCAATTGGATTATCAACAAGAGGTACAACTATATTTACACAAATTGGTTCAGAGCCTTATATAGTAATGATTGTTCTTGTAATAATTACTGCTATAGTGGGAATATTATTAGCTTTATTCTTTAAAACAAGACTTGGCTTATCAATTCGTGCATGTGGAGATAATGAGCAAATGACAAAAACGCAAGGAATCTCTACAGATTTAATGAAAATTATTGGATTATCATTATCAAACGCAATTGTTGCGTTTGCGGGAGCATTATATGTTATGCAAAGAGGTTCATATGCCGCAAGAATTGAAAACGGAATGATGGTTGTAGGAGTTGCGACTATTATAATTGGAGAGGTTTTAGTAAGAAGATCACATAATCTTAACCTTATGCTTTTAGGTATTGTGGGTGGTTCTATAATTTATAGATTTATATTTGCTTTAGCTTTAAGAGCTGATTTTATAGATACTAATTATTTACAATTGATTTCTGCAATGCTTGTAATTATTGTACTTGTAGCATCTAAACTTATTAATGATTATAAACACAAAAAGAAGAGTATTGTTGCTGCTTCTGAACTTGATAGTAAGGAGGATATAGACAATGCTTAAAATTGAAAATCTAACTGTTGGATTTAATGAAGGTACACCACTTGAAAAAATGGTCTT
Source organism: Anaeroplasmataceae bacterium (assembly GCA_963590725.1). Classification (GTDB taxonomy): domain Bacteria; phylum Bacillota_I; class Bacilli_A; order Acholeplasmatales; family Anaeroplasmataceae; genus UBA3206. Next base: position 14,764 of record CAVAQB010000044.1, read on the forward strand.
AAAAAAATTCAATTTGACTGTAAATGATGGAGACTTTATTTGCATACTTGGTTCAAATGGTGCTGGTAAATCTACACTATTTAACGCAATACTTGGCTCTTTAGATTATACAGGTCATATTGAATTAGATGGAGAAAGTCTTGATAACATTCCACAACATAAGCGTGCTAAAAAAATAGGTGTAGTGTATCAAGACCCATTAAGAGGTACAGCACCTAACCTTACTGTATTTGAAAATATGATACTTAGTACTAAGGGAAAAACATCTTTCTTTAAAAAAAATCAATATAAAGAAGAAGCAATAGAGGAACTAAAAACTTATGGTCTTGGTTTAGAAACTCAGCTTGATACAGCTGCAAAGTCTTTATCTGGAGGACAAAGACAATCTTTGACCTTATATATGGCAACAAATTCTAATCCTAAGGTATTATTACTTGATGAGCATACTGCAGCTCTAGATCCTAAAACACAAGAGATAGTTATGAATATAACAAATAGAATTGTTGGTGAAAAGAAGATTCCAACTCTAATGATCACTCATAATCTTAAGTCCGCTCTAGAATATGGTAATAGATTAATTATATTAAATTCTGGTAAGGTAGTACTTGATATTTCTGGTGATGAAAAGAAATATATGACTGAAGAAGCACTTTTAAAAACATATTCAGGCAATTTTAGTGACGCTACATTACTTAGTGAATAAAACACCATTAATTTGGTGTTTTTTTTACTTAATAAAAAAGAGGATTTCAAATCCTCTATTTTAATATTATATTATATGCTGCAAATATTCCTATTGATAATATTGTGCAACAAATTATTATTGTATATGATATATCTTTTATAATGCCTTTTTTCATACGCAAAACATCTTCCATAGTAATAAAATAACGATATATACTACCATCTATTAATCCTTGTCTTTTAAATTGATATATTATATTAAAAAAATCATCGTATTCTCTAGATTCTAAAATATCAGAAAGTGAGGCAAGTAAATAAATATCAATCATTTTGGATTCTTTAAGATAATTTGTATCATCAGGAAGTGTTATATGATTGAAATTGTCTATATCATAAAAAGATTCTTTTCGAAATTCCTCTATTGTAATTTCTCTCTTTTCTAAAAGTTCTGTAAGAGAAGTTCCATGAAAAAAATCGCTCTCGCATAGATTATGTCCTACACTATATAGTTCGTATGAAAATTTAAAAATATCTACAATCATATTGTATTCAATACATGTAAGATGAAGACATCTTTCATCTTTTGTTATGTATGTTGTATCCTCTACTTGTTCTTTAATAGTAGAAAGAAAGTCATAAACAATTGAATCAAATTCTTTATTGAATTCAAATAGATTTTTGTAATCATCATACATCTTATGAAGATATTTTTCATATTCTAGATAAATTTTTCTTAAATAAAATGATTCTTCACCACGTGGCATCATTTCTATATTTTGTTCTTTACAATTTGAAAGAATATCTAAAAATTCAACTCTTTTAGAATATGAATAATTTATGAAATCAATTGTATCCATAAAATTTCCCCTTTAAAATAAAAAGCCATGTAGGCTTTTTAGATAATTTTTGTAGTTCCACTCTTAAACCATTCAGAATGTGAATATTTAATCATATATGTATATGAAACAGCTTCTCCTCCGGCTTTGGTTTTTGTGTATGTAAGAAGTGCATAAACTGTAGGGTTCTTTATTTTAACAAATCCCCACTTTTTAGCAGGATATGAATATTTGTAAGAACTTAATCCTGTATATGTAGAAGTTTTACTAGATTTTGATGTTGGATCTGAGAATAGGGTAGAATAAGAACCTTCGTAATAATTTTTAGTCCAATGACTATCACCTATTGCAAGTTTTAATTTTACAGTTTTTATATCAAAATTATTTTCATTAAAATTTTTAATAGTGTATTGGAATTGTAATTCTTTAGAATCTTCATATTCATCTGGTTCACCATATTGCGTACAATACATAGTGAAATCAAAATCTAGGAGCTTAGATTCACTTGATAATGTTTTATAAGATTCGGATTCGAAAGGAGTAACTTTTGTTCTTGCATATTCAATACCATAAGCAGTAGGTATTGTTATTAAAACAAATAAAAGGAATCCACCTATTATAAATAATTTACGCCATCTATAAACAAAGGATGTTACCTTTTTTGGTTTGTTGATTTTTGATTTGAATTTCTTTTCTTTCTTTGGCTTAGATAAATTAGGTTCTATTTTATCCTCGGTTTTTATAGAATCGATTGAACTATATTCATTTTCTAAAACATCAAAGGATGTATCTTTACCTTCAATAGTTTCTGACATTTAATATCACCTTTTCTTTTTTATATGTATTTATTTTAATATA
>CAVAQB010000045.1:0-11137 GCA_963590725.1 Anaeroplasmataceae bacterium
AACATATTACATTTAACGTAAAAGTAAATGGTGGTATTGTGGAATTTTTATATGATGATAGCCTATATTCTGTTGATGACATTAATAAAATGATTTTATCCTATAAGAATGGGAAAAAATATATTGATATTAATGGTAAGGCAGTAGAGATTAATTATGGCGAGATGAAAGATATTACATCAATGCTAGATGATCTTGAAATGGATACTATTACAAATAATAAGATTAAACTATATCAAGCATATTATTTGAATTCAAAATATAAGAAATATATTGTCGCATCAAATGATATAATGAAATTCTATAACGATATGGTTAACTATAACAATATTGATGTAAATATCTCTAATCCTATTAAAAATACTCTAAGAGATTATCAAATATCTGGTGTTAAATGGTTAAATGTACTTGCAAAATATAAATTTGGTGGAATACTTGCGGATGATATGGGACTTGGAAAAACCCTTCAAATTATAAGCTTAATTGATTCAATAGAACGAGATAAGCCAATAATGATAGTATCTCCAACATCTCTTATCTTTAACTGGGCAATGGAATTTAAGAAGTTCGCATCTCATATTCCATATGTTGTTATGTATGATAATTTTAGAGAAGATATGTATGTTTGCGACGCTTGTATGAATAATAAAGTTATTATTATTTCTTACGAGTCACTTAGAATAGATATTGAGAAATATAAGAATCAAGAATTTAAAATGATTGTAATTGATGAAGCACAATTCATTAAAAATCCTGAGGCATTAAAGACTTTAGCGGTTAAATCGATTAAGGCCGATATAAAGATTGCCTTAACTGGTACGCCTATTGAAAATAGTTTAACTGACTTATGGTCAATATTTGATTTTGTATTACCAGGATATCTTGGTAAAAAGAATAAGTTTACATCAAAATATGATGGCTATGCTCAAAATAGTGATGTACTTCAATCTCTTAACAAGAGAATACAACCATTTATTTTACGTAGATTAAAAACAGATGTTTTAGATTTAGAGGAAAAGATTGAGACAATATCTTATTCGGTAATGAGTAAAGAAGAAAAAGATTTATATTATTCATATCTTGATGAGGCTAAAAAAGATTTAAAGAAGGATAATTATAAGATTGCTAAAGTATTATCAGTGCTTACAAGACTTCGTGAACTTGCATGCGAGCCTAGAATGTTTTTAGATAATGTCGGTGATATTAAAAATTCTAAGATGGATTTATTAATGGAACTTATTGAAGAAAAGATTTCTGATAATCATAAGATATTAGTATTCTCTCAGTTTACATCTTTATTCCCATTTATGGAGGAAAGAATTCAAAAAATGGGAGTGCAATATTTGAAACTTACTGGTCAAACAAAATCACTTGATAGAGCTATGCTAGTTGAAAAATTTAACAAGGATGAATCGATTAAAGTATTCTTGATTTCTTTGAAAGCTGGAGGTACAGGATTGAACCTTACATCTGCTGATACTGTAATTCATTATGATCCATGGTGGAATAATGCTGTTATGAATCAAGCGACAGATAGAGCTTATCGTATTGGACAAGAAAGAGTTGTTCATGAAATAAAAATTGTATGTAAGGATACAATTGAGGAGAGAATATTAGAACTTCAAAATAAGAAGAAGGATTTATTTAATAGTGTAATATCTGAGGATGAGGCTATTAAGAAAATTTCTCTTGATGATTTAAAGGGGTTATTTGAATGAGATATTTAGTTTTTTCTGATCTTCACGGAGATGCAGAATATTGTAAAAAAATAATAGATATTTATAATACTGGCAAATTTGATAAGATATTGTGTCTTGGCGACATATTATATCATGGTCCAAGGAATGATTTGCCACAGGGATATAATCCTAAGGAATGTATTAGACTTTTGAATACATTAAGTGATAGTATAATTGCGGTTAGAGGAAATTGTGACGCATACGTTGATCAAATGGTATTAAATTTTTATATTCATGATGAATATGAGCTTATGTTAAATAATAAGAGGGTTATTATGACACATGGTCATATAATTAATCCTAATAATTATCTTAATATTAGTAATGCTATAGTCTTATATGGGCATACTCATGTTCATAAAATGGATTTAATAAATAATACATTATATTTAAATCCTGGTTCTACATCTATTCCAAAACAAGGGCAAGAAAATAGCTATGCAATTCTTGATGATAATAGCTTTGTAGTATATGGTTTTAATAATAATGTTTTAATGGATGTTTCTATTTAACTGTTAAATAGATTATGATAAAATTACATTGTGTTTTATTTTAGGAGGTAAACGTAATGGGTGGATTTTTTGGCGTTGCTGCTAAGCAAGATTGTGTTTTTGATTTATTTTTTGGAATAGATTATCATTCGCATTTAGGAACTCGTCGTGGAGGTATGGTTGTTCTTGGTGAAAATGGATTTGATAGATCTATTCACAATATTGAAAACTCACCTTTTAGAACAAAATTTGAGCGTGAGGCAAACGAAATGCATGGTAATATGGGTATTGGATGTATTTCAGACTATGAGCCTCAACCACTTTTAGTTAATTCGCATCATGGAACTTATGCGATTTCAACTGTTGGTAAGATTAATAATGTTAAAGATATTACTGAAAAATTATTTAAAGATGGTAATATTCATTTCCTTGAAATGAGTGGAGGAGATATAAACCCAACAGAACTTGTTGCGGCTATTATAAATTCAAAGAAAAACTTTATTGAAGGAATAAAATACGCTCTTGATTTAATTGATGGTTCTATTACAATTCTTATTTTAAATGATAAAGGTATTTATGTTGCGCGAGATAAGTATGGAAGAACACCCGCTGTTATTGGTGTGAAGGATGATGCTTATTGCGTATCATTTGAGGCATTTGCGTATTTAAATCTTGGATATAAAGATTATAAGGAACTTGGACCAGGAGAAATAGATGTAGTTACTAAAGATGGAGTAAAAACTCTTGTTAGTCCAAATGATAAAATGAGAATTTGTACATTCTTATGGATTTATTATGGATATCCATCATCTAAGTATGAAGGTAAGAGTGTTGAATGTATGCGCTATAATTGCGGTAAGCTTATGGCACAACGTGATAAGGATATGGATATTCATCCAGATTGTGTTGCGGGAGTGCCAGATTCAGGAGTAGCACACGCAGTTGGATATTCTAACGAATCAGGAATTCCTTACGCTCGTCCATTTATTAAGTATACTCCAACATGGCCACGTAGCTTTATGCCAACAATTCAATCTAAGCGTAATCTTATTGCGCATATGAAATTAATTCCTGTTCATGAATTAATAAAAGGAAAGTCATTACTTTTAATTGATGACTCAATTGTTCGTGGAACACAATTAAGAGAGACTACTGAATTCTTATATGAATCAGGAGCTCGTGAGGTTCATATAAGATCTGCATGTCCACCACTAGTATATGGATGTAAGTATCTTAACTTCTCAAGATCTAATTCAGATATGGATTTAATAACTCGCCGTATAATCGCAAAACTTGAGCCTGTTGTAAATGAAGAAGTATTAAAAGAATATACTAACCCAGATTCAGAAAAGTACAAAATAATGGTTGAAGAAATTCGTAAGCAACTTAACTTTACATCATTACAATTTAATCGTCTTGATGATGTTAAAAAGGCAACAGAAATTGATCCAGAAAAGTTATGTACTTATTGTTGGGATGGAAAAGAATAGTAAAATATATTGAGGGGATTTTTATTCCCTCTTTCATTTTTTAATGAAATTATGCTATAATTTATTATAAAGGGAGTGATTTACTTGTCTAAGGTAGTAATACAGCAAATCACATGTCCAAAATGTGGAAGTATTAGTGAACAAAAGATATATCAAAGCGTAAACATAAATCTTGACCCAAATATGAGGGAAGAGGTATTAAATGGAAATGTTTTTAAATTTCATTGCCCATCTTGTAAAGCTAGTTTATCGATATACTATCCTTTGTTATATCATGACATGAATAATAAATTCATGATTCAGTTTGATCCGAAAAATGAATATGATGAAGAAGAATTTAAAACTCTAGAGAATATGAATCCTATGAAGGGATATCTATATAGAATAGTTCATATTCCGTATCAACTAATAGATAAAATCTTGATTTTTGAACAAAAACTAGATGATAAGGTTATAGAGGTATTAAAAGAATTCTTGAAAGCTTCTAATAATAATTCAGAAATTAGAGAACTAGATTTTGCGAAAATGAAAGATGATACATTTTCTTTTATTTGCGTAAATAATAAGGGTGAAGCAATAGGAATGATACCTTATTCAAACGATTTGTATGATATGATTTATGAAAAATTTTATGATAAATTAAAAGATATAAAAAAATATAAAATAGATAGCGATTTTGCGCAAGAATTTTTAAACAATGTAGAAATATAAAAAATATTAATAAACATGGGGGTATAGATAATGAAAGCTATAAGACAATTATTTAAGGATGTATTAGTATTAGAACCAAGTGTTTTAAAAGATGATAGAGGTAGTGTTTGTGAAACATACTCTGAAGATGATTATGATTCGATAAAAATTGATGGGGTATTTGTTGAAGAAAAAACATATACTGCGACTAAAATGGCGACAGTATATGGTATTTATTATCAAGAAGATCCTTATTTACAGAACAAAGTAATATATTGTCAAAATGGAAGCATTATGGTTTATGTTATTGAGTTTGATCCTGAAAATGAGAATTATTTACAATGGATTTGCGTTGAACTAGATGCAGTATCTAATAAACAAATTTATATTCCATCTCACTATGCTTATTGTGTTCTTACAGAAGAGAGAAACACTAAGTTTAGTGTAAAATTGGATGAATATAACACTGAAGGTTATTTAAGAGTTGTAACTTATCTAGATAAAACAATTAACCTAGAATTCCCATTTGAAGAGATCAACGGTGTATATAAAGAAAAGAATGCACCATCTTTATAAAGCAAAAAAATAAATAAGTTAGGCGGTGTTTTATATGATTGAAGATACGGAATTATTCAAATTATTATCAAAAAATCTTGGGTATTTTGAATACAATCCAATTAATGGCAAAATAAGTGTTTTTTATCGTGAAAATGTTATATTGGATAACGAAGTATTAATTAGTTGCCCCGATACTAAAGAGTACAAGATTAGTGAAGATACATGGCATGACCTTATAGATTTTTTTAACATCGCTGAATCTAGTTGTTCAAGAAATCAAATTTCTTTTAAAGCTAATAAAAATGGAGTTGAAAGATGCTATCTATTAACTGTTTTTGAACGAAATGAAAGAAAAGATATAATATATGGTACACTTGATAATATTTCTTCACTTTTAATTGAACAAGATAAATTAATAGAGTTATCTAAAAAAGATGCGCTTACAGGTGTATTAAATAATGTTAATACTAAAAAATATGTTAAAAAATGTGTTGAAGAAAAAGGATTCTTTATTCTCTGTATGGTAGACCTTGATTATTTTAAATTGATAAATGATACATATGGACATATTTATGGAGATAAAGTTTTGTGCATTGTTGCTGAACAACTTAAGAAAATAGTTGGAAATGATGGCGAGGTCGGAAGAGTTGGCGGAGATGAATTTGTTTTAGTTAAAAAATATAAATCTTCACCAAGCGATTCAGATAAAAGAGAACTTTTAAGAAATATAAAGAATTATTTTCTTGGTGATGAAAACAAAAAATATACATTAAGGCTTACTACAACTATTGGCTGTGTTACATATCCGTTTGATGGATGCACATTTGAAGAATTATATTTGCATCTAGATAAGGCGCTTTATAGAGGTAAGGTTAAAGGAAGAAATTGTTATATTATTTATAACGAACAACTTCATGGCAAAATTGATACTAAAAAGCCTATTCAAGATACTGTGGTTGAAACATTTAATGGTACTTTAGATGCGTCGACTTTTATAAGTGATATATTAGGCTCATTATTAGAAACTCCTACAAAAACAAAGACACTAGAAAAGATTAAAAATATTGCGATGTATTTTAGAGTACATAGAATAACTATATATGAACATTTATCTGAAAATATAAAGCCAATATACTCTCTAAATATTACAAATAAAAATATAGATCCTATAGAAATAGTTGATTATGATGCATTTTTAAGACAATTTGAAAATGATATATTTGTAGCCTATGATGTTTTTGAATATAAATTCGACATAAAGAAAAAGTTTGAATGTATGAATATTCCATATGCACATGGTTCTGTTGTAATGTCTGCATGCGGAATTAATAGAAATATGGATTATATATTTTCTGTTGAAATTTTTGATAAGAGAAGATTATGGAATCTTAATCAATTAACAGCATTAAAAATATTGTCACGATTAATTATGACATTTTATATGAAGGGATAATAATTATGATTTTAGATTTATTTAAACTTGACGGTAGGGTAGCAGTTGTTACAGGGGCTAATACTGGCCTTGGACAAAAAATGTGCGTTGCACTAGCTGAGGCTGGAGCGATGGTGGTTGGGGTTGCGAGAAGATCTTGCGATGAAACCAAATCACTTATTAAAGAAGGATATTTTAGCGAAATTATTGCTGATTTATCTGATTTAAATCTTGCCAAAGAAATTATTGATAAAACTATAGAATTATATGGAAGAATTGATATTTTGGTAAATAATGCAGGCATGATTTTAAGAGAAGACGCAATAAATGTTAATCTTTCTGATTTTGAGAAAGTACTTGCTGTAAATACAGAAATGCCTTTCCTATTAGCACAAGAAGCATCAAAACATTTTATTAAGCAAGGCAAGGGTAAAATTATAAATGTTGCCTCAATGTTATCATATCAAGGTGGTGTAAGAGTTGTATCGTATACCGCTTCAAAACATGCAATCGCAGGTATTACAAAAGCTTTATCTAATGAATTTTCAAAATATGGTATTAATGTAAATGCGATTGCGCCAGGATATATGGCAACAAATAATACACAAGCCCTAAGAGATGATGCTAAACGTAATCAAGAAATTCTAAATAGAATTCCTGCAGGACGCTGGGGCATCAATGATGATATGATGGGAGCCGTTGTATATCTTGCATCAGACGCCTCAAACTATGTTTGTGGTGAAATATTAAATGTTGATGGCGGATGGATGTGTAGATAATGAAGAAAGGTATTATATTTGACCTTGATGGTACCATTCTTGATTCAACATATTTTTGGAATCATTTAGGAGAATTATATCTTAAAGAAAAGGGTATTATTGATTTAAATGTAGATGATGAATGTAGTAACATGTCTATTGAAGAAGCAAGTGAATTTATAAAGAAGAAATATAATATGCCAGAACAAGCTAATTTAATTCGTATGGAAATTAATTGCTTAATAGAAGAGGCCTATTTTAAAAAGTTGTCCTTAAAACCTGGGGTGCTTGATTTCTTAGAGTATATGCATGCCCATAATTATAAAATGATTATCGCAACAGATACTCCAAAACCATATGTAATAGGCGTGCTTAAAAGATATGGCATAGTAGATTATTTTATAGATATAATCACAACTATTAAGGTTAAAAAGAGTAAAGAATATCCTGATATTTATGATTATTGTCTATTAAGAATGGGACTTAATAAAAGGGATGTTGTCGTATTTGAGGATAATCAAAATGTTATAAAAATGCTTAAAGATAACGCCTATGATACAATAAGAGTTATAGATGATACTAAAGATGTTGATAAAGGATACGCTTTATATACTATTGATAATTTCTTAGATACTAAGGCATATGATATACTTGAAAAATTAATATAAGGGGATTATATAAGGCAATTTGCCTGAATTAAATTATAAGGTTATTAAAATACCCCATGATTTAGGGTAGTCTAACTACCCCTTTTTAAATAGATAAGGTGAAAGTGGTGATATTATGCCAAAATTATTGAATGAGAAAAATGAGTTAAATACCTACATAGGAGATAATGGACTATACTTTAATCCGAATAATAAAAGTTTAAACTATTTATCTTCGATAAGTCCTATAAATTTAAGTGGTTTAGATGGTGAACTTAAAAAACATGAGAGAAGTCAAATTGTCCTTGGCGCACAATATGACCCATATCCATTAATTGAGTCTGACTTAAAGATTACAAGACAAGCCCTTACATTATGCGATATGCATAAATGTGGAGTTACAATTTTTACAAAATCTAAGCTTATATTAAATGATATTGATTTACTTGCATCAATATCTAAGCATTCTAAAGTTTGCGTAATGATAAAAATGTATACAACAAATGATAAAGATATGAAAAATATAGACAATACTACATTTGAGGAAAAACTAGAAATTTTAGCCTCCTTATCAAAACTTGAAATACGTGTAGGATTTGCGGTTGAACCGATATTGCCATATCTTAATGATGATATTAACACAATGGATGGTATTATTAATCTTGCGACAAATTATAAATTAGATTATTTCTTATTTAGAGGAGCCTCTATAATTATTAATAATAAAAATAAAGAGGCCGTATATCATGCACTAGATGATAATTATTTTGGACTTAGAAGAAAGTATGATTCTATAAGAGGAGAGTCATATGTAATAGAATCCCCTAAGACAAAAATGTTATTATCATATATAGATGGAAGTCTTACAGGAAGTAAAATATTATATGATAGTGAGACAATTTTGAAAAATATATATAGTTATGAAAGAAAGCATAAACAACTTTCTTTCATTTAACATATGTTTGATTGAAAAAAATATAATTATGTAGTATACTCTAATATATGGAGGTGTTACAAATGCAGCTTGTTAACGCTAAGGGCATGATTAAAAAAGCTAAAGAGGGGAATTACGCTATACCTGCATTTAACATTAATAATTTAGAATGGATTAAATCAGTACTTACTGCATGTGAGAAGGCAAAGTCACCAGTTATATTGGAAACTTCTGAATCTGCGGTAAAGTATATGGGTGGATATAAAAATGTTTTTGATATGGTAAAAAATATCGGAGATTTTTTAAATATTACAATTCCAGTATGCCTACATTTAGATCATGGTACATACGAAGGAGCATTTAAAGCTCTTGAAGCTGGATATACATCAGTTATGTTTGATGGATCAAAACTATCAATTAGTGAGAATGTATGTAAGGTGAAAGAGGTTGTAGAATACGCTAAGAAATATAACGCTTCTGTAGAAGGTGAAGTTGGTGGAATTGGTGGTACTGAAGATGGTGTTACATCTGAGGGAGAACTTGCTTGCCCAGAAGAGTGTAAGATGCTTGCGGAAACTGGTATTGATATGCTTGCGGCAGGAATTGGAAATATTCATGGAAAATATCCTGATGATTGGCAAGGATTAAATTTTGATAGATTAAAGGAAATTGAGAGTGTATGTAAAAATACTCCACTAGTATTACATGGTGGATCTGGAATTCCATCTGATATGGTACAACGAGCTATAAGACATGGAGTATGTAAGGTTAATGTAAATACTGAGCTTCAACTTGCCTTTGCTGCAAATACGCGCATATATATTGAAGAAGGTAAAGATCTTGAGGGTAAGGGATTTGATCCGCGTAAATTATTAAAGCCAGGTTGCCAAGGTATTGAAGATACTGTATTAGAAAAACTTGAAATGTTCTATACAATAGGAAAGGCTTTATAATGGATTTAAAGATTTTTTATGAGGATAATCATATAATCGTTTGTTATAAGCCAAGAGGAATATTATCCCAGGCTGATAATACAAAAGATTTGGATATGCTTACTATTATAAAAAATTACATAAAAGAAAAATATAATAAACCTGGTAATGTGTACTTAGGTTTAGTTCATAGACTTGATAGAAATACTGATGGAATAATGGTATTTGCCAAAACTTCTAAGGCTGCATCAAGACTTTCGAATGATATAAAAAATGATTTATTTCATAAAAAATATTTAGCAGTAGTAGAAGGAAGATTAGAAGGTAGTGCGATTCTTAATGATATGCTATATTATGATGAAATAAAGAAAAAAGCTTTTATAAAGAATGTGGCAGGTTCAAAACAAGCTTCATTAAAATATGAAGTTCTTGATTATAAGAATAATAAAACCTTGTTGGATATAACGTTATATACAGGACGCCATCATCAAATAAGATGTGAACTTGCACATATTGGTCATCCTATAATTGGAGATTTAAAATATGGAAGTAAAATAGGATTTGGTGATAATTACGCTTTAACAGCGTATAACTTATCTATAATGCATCCTACTAAAAGAGAGAAAATGGAATTTAAATTTATTCCGTCTGATGATTTTTATAATACTTTTGATTTAATAAAAATAAAAAACTGACTATGGCAACACAGTCAGTTTTATTTTAATTATTATTAATTATTTTTGTTTGAATTAAGTTCGGCATTAATTTCTTTCATATCACTATATTTCTTATTGTAATATAAAATACGTTTAGCAATAGTGATATAAGCGTTTGCTGTAATGGAAAGTGTAAGCGCAAGTTTTGTTAAAGCCTCAAGATCATTATCGTCTTTTATATTATCAAGTTCTAATGAAGTGAATTCAATTGCTTTTTTAAATTCGTCTCTACAAGATTTTTTGAATTCGTTAAATGCTTCACATTTAGGAGTGTTAGAATAAAGAGAATCAAGTATTTGCTTAATCTCAGATATTGTTAATACAGACTTTAATGTACATGTTTCATAAATTAAAGCTAAATGTTCTTTATTATATTTTTTAGATATAGGTGCTGATACTACTTTACCTTTTACATAATTATTAACCATTGATGATGTTATAACGTTATCAAGACTTGAGGTTTGCAATACCTTAAGTTCTCTTTTTAAATAAGTAATAACTTGGTCCATGTAAAGCTCAATATCAGGGAATTTTTCATAATCAGGTAATTCATATTGGTCTAATTCAGATAGCCAGTTATTAAGAATTGGTTTAATTTTATCCATTAAATATCACTCCTTAAATATGAAATTATTATATCATATTAAAAAAAGCATTTAAAGAGATTTATAATAAAATAAAATGCAATTATATACATTTTATATGCTTGTTATTAAAACTAGATAAATTAACGTTTATACTTTGTATAAA
>CAVAQB010000046.1:0-9942 GCA_963590725.1 Anaeroplasmataceae bacterium
ATAAATTAATTAATGAATATAAACCTGATGTAGTAATGCATAATGCTGCTTGGACACAAGTTGATAAAGCAGAAGAAAATAAAGAAGCAGTATATAAAGTAAATGCATTAGGACCTAAATATATCGCAGAAGCTTGTAAAGAAGTTAATGCTAAGATGGTATATATTTCTACTGATTATGTATTTGATGGAAAAGGAGAAACTCCTTTTGAAGTAGATAGTCCTAAAGTTGGTCTTTCTACTTATGGAAAGACAAAATCAGAAGGTGAAGATTTTGTTAAACAAAGCTTAGATAAATACTTTATTGTAAGAATATCATGGGTATTTGGAATAAATGGAAATAACTTTGTTAAGACAATGTTAAAACTTGCAGATATGGGTAAAACTGAGCTTAATGTTGTATGTGATCAAATAGGTTCAGTTACTTATACTTATGATTTATCTAAATTATTATGCGATATGATAGAAACAACTAAATATGGTATCTATCATGCGACTAATGAAGGATATATATCATGGGCTGAATTCGCCCGTGAGATATTCAAATTATCTAATAAAAATGTTAAAGTAAATGATGTAACTACATTAGAATATAAAAAGTTAGTTCCTAACCAAACAGATAGACCTTTAAATTCTAGAATGTCTAAAGAATCTTTAGATAAAGCAGGATTTAATAGATTACCTGATTGGAAAGATGCTTTAAGTAGATATTTAAAGGAGATGAAAGTAAATGGCTAAATTCTTAGTAACTGGAGGTGCCGGATTTATTGGTGGTAACTTCCTACATATAATGGTAAATAAATATCCAAATGATGAATATGTTTGTATTGATGCACTTACATATGCAGGCAATATGGAAACTTTAGAACCAATTATGGATAAACCAAACTTTAAGTTTGTTCATGAAAATATATGTAATAGAGAAGCAGTATTTAAATTATTTGAAAGTGAACATTTTGATTATGTCATCAACTTTGCGGCAGAATCTCATGTTGATAGATCAATTGAAAATCCTGAAATATTTTTAAAAACAAATATTTTAGGTACACAAGTATTAATGGATGCATGTAGAAAATATGGTATTAAGAGATACCATCAAGTATCTACAGATGAAGTATATGGTGATCTTCCTTTAGATAGACCAGATTTATTCTTTACTGAAGATACCCCTATTCATACATCTTCTCCATATTCAGCATCAAAAGCTTCTGCGGATTTATTAGTTCTTGCATATCATAGAACATTTGGACTTCCTGTAACTATTTCAAGATGTTCAAATAACTATGGACCATATCATTTCCCTGAAAAGTTAATTCCTTTAATGATTCAAAAAGCATTAAAAGATGAACCTTTACCAGTATATGGAAATGGTGAAAATGTAAGAGACTGGTTATATGTAGGAGATCATTGTACTGCGATTGATTTAGTAGTAAGAAATGGTAGAGATGGTGAAGTATATAATATTGGAGGTCATAACGAAAGAACTAACTTAGAAGTAGTTAAGACAATATTAAAAGCTTTAAATAAACCTGAATCATTAATTAATTATGTTAAAGATAGACCAGGACATGATTTAAGATATGCAATGGATCCAACTAAGATTGAAACTGAACTTGGTTGGAAACCAGTTCATACATTTGATACAGGTATTAAAGAAACAATTAAATGGAACTTAGATAACGCAGAATGGATTAAACACGTTGAAAGTGGTGAATACATGAAGTGGTTAGATATGAATTATAGGAAGAGATAATTAAGGAGTTTCTTATGAAAAAAATAGCATTTTATTTGCCTCAATATCATTCAATACCTGAAAATGATGAATGGTGGGGAGAAGGCTTTACTGAATGGACTAATGTGAAAAAATCTAAACCACAATTTAAAGGCCATAATCAGCCAGAGGTTCCATTAAAAAACAATTACTATTGTTTGCTTGATTCAAAAACACAGGAAGAGCAATCTAAACTTGCATTGAAATATGGAATTGATGGCTTTTGCTATTATCATTATTGGTTTGAAGGAAAACTTCTTCTTGAAAAGCCTATGGAAGCTATGCTTCATAACCAACATGTTAAAATTCCATTTTGTATATGCTGGGCAAATGAAAGCTGGTCACGTAATTGGGATGGAAATGAAAACCAAATTTTAATGAAACAAAATTATAATGAAAATGAAGAAGGTTGGAAAAAACATTTTGATTATTTGCTTCAATTTTTCAAGGATGAAAGATATATATATGAAGATGGGAAACCAATGCTTATTATCTATAATCCCTATTTAATTGAAAATTGTAAGGCAATGATTTTATATTGGAGAAAATTAGCAAGAGAATCTGGCTTTGCTGATTTATATATTGGATATCAATACCAAGATTGTTTTGATTATGATATGAAGGAATTGGGACTAGATTTTGGAATAGAGTTTGAACCGTTTTATACATTGCGTGAAAATTATTTGATTTATAAATCGTATGATTATTTTTTAAATAATTCTAAAGCTATTGCCTCAAAAGAAGAAGATAAATCAAAAAAAGGTCCAACTATATTTGATTATGATAAGGTTTGGCAAAATATACTTAAGAGAAAACCATGTAATATCAATATTTATCCAGGTGCATTTACTTCATGGGATAATACGCCTAGAAAAGGAAATAAATCATGGATATTTTTTGAATCAACGACAAAAAAATTTAAAAAATACTTTAAAAAGCAAGTTGAACATGCTTTAAATGATTATCATGCAAATTATATTTTTATTAATGCTTGGAATGAATGGGGAGAAGGTGCTCATTTAGAGCCGGATAAGAAAAATAAATTAGGTTATTTAAAAGCAATTAAAAAAATACAAGGAGAAATAATATGGGCAAAATAGTAAATAAAATTTTACCAATAGGTTCAAGAAGAAGGAAAATTGTAAAACTATTTGGAAAATCGGTTAAGCATCCAATAAAGGCTATAAAAGCTTTAAGACCTAAGCATATAAAAACAATGTTAAAAGAGATTAAAAGTGGTAATATGGAACTACTTGAAGCCCAATTTAACTTGGCAGTGTTAGGCGTTAATGTAGAACATTCTAAAGATGATATAAAACAAATTGATGGTAATAAAAAACTAAAAGATTACGAAAAATTAACATTTAAAGAGTATGAAAATCCTAAAGTTTCAATTATAATTCCAGTTTATAATCAATTTAAATATACATATTTATGTTTAGATTCGATATTGAATAAAACAATTGATGATATATCATATGAAGTTATTATAGCTGATGACCTTTCTACAGATGACACAAAAAATATTTTAGACTGTGTTAGTGGAATTAAAGTCATAAGGAATAAAAAAAATTTAAAATTTTTATTAAATTGTAATAATGCCGCAAAATCAGCAAGAGGGCAATATATACTATTTTTAAATAATGATACACAAGTTCAAAGCCATTGGCTTAAACCACTTGTTGATTTAATTGAATCTGATTCGAAAATTGGTATGGTTGGTTCTAAGTTAATTTATCCTGATGGACTACTTCAAGAAGCAGGAGGTATTTTATGGCGAGATGGAAGTGCTTGGAATTATGGAAATAGACAAGATCCATCTAATCCTGAATATAATTATGTAAAAGAAGCAGACTATATTTCAGGCGCATCTATTATGATTAAGCATAGTTTATGGAATGAAATAGGTGGCTTTGATGAAAGATTTGTACCAGCTTATTACGAGGATTCAGATTTGGCATTTGAGGTTAGAAAACATGGCTATAAAGTTATGTATCAACCATTATCTGTTGTTGTTCATTTTGAAGGAATTTCAAACGGAACAGATACTTCTACAGGATTAAAAGCATACCAAGTAGAAAACGCTAAAAAATTTATGGAAAAGTGGAGAGATGTTCTTGAAAAAGAACACTTTGAAAATGGTAAAAATGTCTACCTTGCTAAAGATAGAGGACAGTTAAAAAAGCAGATTTTAGTAATTGATCATTATGTTCCAAATTATGATAAAGATGCAGGTGGTAAGAATACCTACATGTATATTAAGATTTTTTTGAAAAAAGGAATGAAAGTAACATTTATTGGAGATAATTATGCTAAACCTGAACCATATTCGACAGAATTAAATCAATTAGGCGTTGAAATACTATATGGTAATTGGTATTATACAAATCATGAAGAATGGTTGAAACAAAATTTAAAACATTTTAATTATGTATATTTACAAAGACCTCATATTTCAGCAAAATATATAGATGTTGTAAAAAAATATTCAACTGGTAAAATAATATATTTTGCACATGATCTACATCATATAAGATTATATAGAGAATATTTAGTTACTAAAGATGAAAAAGCATTAAAAGAATCAAAGCATTGGGAAGAAGTAGAAATGAAATTATTTTCATTATCTGATGTTGGTCACGTGGTTGGATCATATGAACAAAAAATTCTACAAGAAAAATTTTTAGATAAACCAATTAGAAATATTCCGCTTTTCATATATGATTCTATTCCAAATGTATTGAAGGATTTTTCTAAACGAAAAGATATAATGTTTGTTGGTGGTTTTGGACACGGTCCGAATGTTGATGGAGTTCTGTGGTTCTATAATAATGTATTTGAAAAAATTTTAAAAGAAATACCTGATATAAAATGGCATATTGTTGGAAGTAAAGTCACTGATGAAATAAAAAAAATTAGCATCGGATCATATTATAATTGATGGCTTTTTAAGCGATGAAGAACTTGCGAAATTGTATGGTGAATGTAGAATGTCTATTGTTCCACTTAGAGTTGGAGCAGGAGTTAAAGGAAAAATACTTGAGGCAGCTTATTATCAAATTCCTGTTGTAACAACATCAGTGGGTGCTGAAGGTATAGATGAAACAATGGGTTCATTTATTTATAATGATGATGCAAGCGAAATGGCTTCAATGATTATTGATTTATATAATGATTTTGATAGACTTTATGAGATGTCAGAAAACGGGAAAAAATTAATAGAAAAATATTATACAGAAAAAAGTGCAATTGATGTTCTTGCAAAGGATATTGATTTTGAATAAAATTATGGAAAAGCTGAATAATTTATGATTATACCTATAATATTTTTTAATGGATTTTAAGTGTGAAACTTATATGACAGCTTTCTTAATGAATAAGGTAGATTGTATTTTCCTATATCCTTTGAATTTTTAGGAAAAAATCGATTTATATTATGGCATTACAAACAATAAGCATATCTAAATTTATAGCATATTTGTTATGAATTGATATGCTTTTTGTTTAGCTTTTTTTTGAAATATACAAATGAAGAAAAAGAAAGAATAGAAATAAGGATAATAAAACGGTTTAGAACTTTTTCTTTACAATTTGAATGGCCTTTAAAAAAACACTTGCAAATTAAAAAAAATATAGTATAATTAAAAAGGTATCAAATATATAGGACTATAGCCAAGCGGTAAGGCAAGGGACTTTGACTCCCTCACGCGCTGGTTCGAATCCAGCTAGTCCTGCCAGTTTTAAATTAGAGGCTTTAAAGCCTTTTATTTTTATTAAAAGTTAGGTATAATTTAACATATAAAGGGTGATGTATTATGTTTTTATTAGCTAAGGGTGTAAAAATAGGTATAATCGTTGGAGTGTTATTATTTTTAGCGCTTCTTGGTTTTTTAATATTTGATTTTTTATATGATAAGCGTCACAGACATCATTTATAGAGTGCATTTATGCATTCTTTTTTGTTTTTTGCTTTAAAATATGGCGCATTTGTTATATATTTATATATAGTGAGGTAATAATATGAAACAAAAAAAAGAAAAGGTATGTTGGTGTGGGTCTGGAGAGGCTTATAAGCATTGCCATTGGTTATTTGATCAAAGACTTGAAGCTTATAGAAAAGATGGATATGTAATACCTACCCACAAAATGATAAAAAATCAAAAAGATATTGATGGCATTAAGGCAGCTGCCGTAATAAATAATGGACTTTTAGAACTTGTACATAATAATATTAAGGCTGGTATGTCAACAGAAGATATTGATGATATGTGCGCAAAATATCTTAAGGAACATAATGCACATTCTGCTGATTTTAATTATCAAGGATATCCTAAAAATATTTGTACCGCAGTAAATGATGTCATTTGCCATGGTATTCCAAGAAAAGATGTAATATTAAAGGATGGAGATATCATCAATGTAGATGTTACAACAGAATATAATGGATATTATGCGGATGCTTCTAGAATGTATTTAATTGGTGATGTTAAAGAAAACGCGAAAAAACTAGTAGAAGTTACTAAAGAATGTTTGGAGGAAGCAATCAAGTCAATTGTTCCTTGGGAAACAAGAGTATCTGATATAGGTAAGGTTATTGAAAAAATTGCTCATAAAAATGGATATTCAGTAGTAGAGGAATATTGTGGTCATGGCGTTGGATTTAAGATGCATGAAGACCCATACATTCTACATTATGATGAACATCAAGATCGTGAATTAATAGTTCCAGGTATGGTATTTACTATTGAACCTATGATTAACGAGGGTAAAAAAGGTATAAGATTTAAATCAGGTGATACTTGGTCATCATATACAATTGATGGAAAACTTTCAGCCCAATGGGAACATACAATTGTAATTAATTATGACGAATCTGTTGAAGTAGTATCAGCTTAATAATGTAAGAGATAGATTGATTCTATCTCTTTTTTTTAGTAAAAACATATATAATCTCGCTATATATATAGTGAGGTGGTAATAATGAGAAAAAGAATAGTGGTTATATTTATTATATTATTATTTGCGTTAGGTATATATAAGGAGGTTAAAGCTAAGGATAATATCACTACGTTTGATACAATGGTATTTGGTGATTATATTGATGATGTTTACTTTTATGATGGTGAAGTGCTATTTGCAAAATATGAAATAAGTGGATATAACTATGTATCAATTAGTGGATATTGTGAGGAAGAAGTAGAGTTTTGCATGTCAGACTCTGATATCGATTTAATAGATATTAGTTATTTTAGCGATTATCAATATTTTAATTTTGTTGGAAGTAACTACATAGGCTCGTTTGATTTTGTAGATAGAGTAAATGATTATGATTACCTATATATTATGAAATATGTAGAAATTGATGCGTTTGAGGGTATGGATATGCTAGATGGTGTTAAAGTATCTATTACAATAAGGGATCTTTTAATTGAACCATTTGATGAGTATTTCTATGTGACATACGATAAAGAGATTAATACGTATGGAGAAAAATATAATGTATACGATACATCAATATTTAATGTTAAATCAGTTTCAAAAAAATTTAATATAAAGCTTTATAGCGATGAATATAGTGGTAATGAAAGTATTGAAGGAAGATATAAAGTTACTTATAAAATATATGATGATTCAGAACATGAGAAATATTGTGATTTATTTATTAATGTTTTATATAATGAGGATAAAAGTCCTAAAATAATAGATAATGGGATGCCTATAGTATTTGATATAACATCCGATATTACCATATCAAAGATAAAGGAATATTTTATAGCTATAGATGTAGATTCATCTGATGTTACTAATAATATAATATTTGAAACGAACTTTAGTGATGATAATAAAGAAATAAATGAATACTATATAAAAGCTACTATAATAAATGCGAATGGGTATGGGGACTGTTATATAAAAACTTTTAATATAGATGATTTAAGTGCCCCAACTATACAAAATAGTGAGATTACATGCTCATATAATAAATCATATGAGACAAATGATATTATAGATATGATTATGGTAGAGGATTATTCGAATTATACATATGAGGTATTAAATGATTATTATTCTAAATCATGTAATGTGATAGGCAAATATGCATTAAAATTAAAATTTATAGATACTTATAATAATAAATCAGAATATGTTATATGGATTAATGTAGTTGATGATATAAAGCCATATGTTTTATCACGCAATATAAAAACAACTACAAGTCGTATTTTAAGTGAAGAGGATATAATAGAATCTTTAATAATTAGTGATAAGACAAAATATAAATGTAATATAGACTTAGATAACTATAAAGATAATTATAATAAAATTGGAGAATATTTAATAAGTGTAGATGTAGTGGATTCCTTTGAAAATGAAACTAAAGTTTATTTTTATATTGATGTTGTTATTGATAATGATATATTTTTTATAAATGGTCTTATAAAAACATATAATAATAAATCATATTCAGAAGAAGAACTTATTGATTTATTAAGGGGTATTACTGATTATGATTATGATATAGAATCTATAAGCTCTATTGATTCCCTATATTTTAAAACTCCTTTTGATCCTGGTAGATATGAAATATCACTTACTACAACATCAAGTGACGGTCATGAATATTACGAAGTGTATAGAATAATGGTTATGGAATGTGATGATACAGGAAGTAATAAAGAAATAGGAGGTAGATTTAACAATTTTAAAGAAAGCTTTTTGGAAGGAATATTAAGGCTATTGATGTTATTATTTAAGTTTCTATTTTAATACATACAATGTATCTTTTTTACAAACTATGATATAATTTTTATAAATTGGAGTGATATTATGTACGATGATATATGCGCAATCGCAACCCCTTATGGAGTTGGGGCTATATCTGTTATTAGATGTAGTGGAGAAAATTCTATAAATCTTGTGTCTAAAATATTTAAAGGTAAGGATTTAACAAAAGTAAATCCTAATACCATTAATTATGGTTATATTTTAAATAATGGTGAAATAGTTGATGAGGTTATGGTATCTGTATTTCATGCGCCACATTCATTTTCAGCAGAAAATTCATGTGAGATTTCATGCCATGGAGGAGTTTTTAATACAAATAAAGTGTTAGAAACACTTCTTGATGCGGGATTTAGAATGGCAGAGCCAGGAGAATTTTCAAAGCGTGCATTCCTTAATGGACGTATTGATCTTACTGAAGCAGAGGCAATTATGGATTTAATTTCATCATCTAATGATGTAGCGCATAAAAGCGCAATATCTTCTCTTAGAAGTGGGACAAGAAATCTTGTTAATTCTTTAAGAGAGGATATATTTGAGATTATTGGAAAAATTGAGGTTAATATAGATTATCCAGAATATTATGATGTAGAAGTTATGACAAATGAGATAATATTGCCTCCACTCCAGAAAATAATAAAAAGACTTGATGATATAATTAAGCATTCTTATATATCAAAAATGGTAATACACGGTATAAAAACGGCTATTATTGGAAGACCAAATGTTGGCAAGAGTAGTGTGTTAAATATGTTACTTGATGAAGATAAGGCTATAGTAACTGATATAGAGGGTACAACAAGAGATTTAGTTGAAGGTAAGTTATCTCTTGGCAATATTACACTAGATTTGATTGATACTGCGGGTATAAGAGATCATTCAAGTGATATTGTTGAACAAATTGGTATTGAGAAATCTAAAAAATTAATAGATGAAGCGGAATTAATTTTATTAGTATTAGATTCATCACAAGAACTTATGGATATAGATAAATTATTATTAGATCTTACAAAGGACAAAAGAAGAATAGTAATAGCTAATAAAGCTGATAAAGATAATAAAATTAATATACAAGATGCCATATATATTTCTGCCAAAACGCATGATGGATTATTTGATTTAGAGGAGAAAATAATTAACATTTGTAAAATTAATGAATTTAATGTTCTAGATCAAAATTATACATCTAATATACGTCATATTAATTTATTAAAGAATGCGTATAAATCATTAAATAACGCATTAAATTCATGTGATAATTTAATGGGTGTAGATATTGTAGAAATAGATATGAAGGATGCGTGGAATACTCTTGGAGAAATTACAGGGGATAATGATCCAAGCGAATTATTAGATAAAATGTTTAAAAAATTCTGCCTAGGTAAGTAA
>CAVAQB010000047.1:0-4466 GCA_963590725.1 Anaeroplasmataceae bacterium
AATTAAATGGTATTAAGGATACTAAAGATAATCTTTTATCTGCGGCAGAAGGTGAAAATTATGAATGGACAGATATGTATTTAGAATTTGCCAAAGTTGCAGAAGAAGAAGGATTTCCTGAACTTGCTAAAAAGTTCCGTATGGTAGGAGCTATTGAAAAAAGACATGAAGAAAGATACCGCCAACTTTTAAATAATATTGAAACTGCACAAGTTTTTGAAAAAAGTGATGTTAAAGTTTGGGAATGTAGAAATTGCGGACATATCGTGGTAGGTCTTAAAGCTCCTGAGGTTTGTCCTGTATGTAATCATCCAAAGAGTTATTTTGAAATAAACGTTGAAAATTATTAAAAAACACTTTAAATTAAAGTGCATTTAACTAGAAAATATGTTATTATATCAAAAAAGGATGTGTTAAAAATGGTAGAACATTGTTATGTAATGGTTAAACCAGGCTTTTGTGATTCAAAATTAATTAGATATGTTATTGATGTGTTAGAATCAAAAGGCGTAAAAATGGTAGATTTTGCATATATTTATTATGATAGTGAAGTGGCTAAACTTCATTATACTGAAAAAAGCGGAAAACCATATTTTATGGAACTTGTAGATTATCTTACATCTGATAAAGCTTTCGGCATGATTTACGAAGGAAATAGTGCACTTACTATATGTCGTGAAACTGTTGAAGAGCTTAGACATTCATTGCCTAAATTATTTAATATTAAGACAGATGTTATGAGAAATATACTACATTGCTCATCTAAAACAAAAGTTGGGGATCAGATGCTAGAACTTGATACTCAACGTGAAATTGCCTTATTTAATTATTTAAAGAAAAAACTTATTTAATAAAAAAAGACCAACCTTTAATGGCTGGTCTTTATTTTTATGCCTTAACTAACATAAATATTGGAACTACTATTGGATTTCTATCGGTTTTTTGTTTTATGTATATTTGTAAATCTTTAGCAATCTCATTTTTTAACATTTGTGTTAATTTAGAACCTTTTTTAATTTTTTCTGCAAGATCATTTTTGGTGAATTCAATAAATGATTTTGTTAAAGCCTCACTATCTTTCATATAAATAAATCCACGTGATACAACTTGAGGTTCGACAATTGGTTCTAAAGTAGATTCATTTAATGTAAATATTACTGAGAATAGTCCATCTTCAGATAGAGCACGACGTTCTTGTATAAGTGAATTATCAACATCTCCAATACGAGTACCATCAATATATATCTCCCCAGCTTGAACCTTACCTTGAGCTACTCTTGCAGATTTATCAGTTAAGCATAATACATCTCCACATTCAAGGATTATATTATTTTCTGGCTTAACTCCACATTCAATTGCAAGTTCAGTTGAAACTTTCTGCATTCTATATTCTCCGTGAACTGGAACAAAATATTTAGGACGCACAAGATTTTGCATTAATCTTAAATCTCCTTGCGATGCATGTCCTGACGCATGAGTATCATTTAAAGGTGAGTTTGTAATTACATTACATCCATTTTTAAATAATTGGTTAATAGTTTTATTAACTCCTTCTTGATTTCCAGGAATTGGAGAAGAAGAGAAGATAATAGTATCTCCCGGAATTAACTTTATAGTTCTATGTGATCCGTTTGCAATTCTAGAAAGAGCTGCAAGAGGTTCACCTTGAGATCCGGTTACAAGTAGTGTTAATTCTTTTGCAGGAATTCCGTTAAGCTCGGATGAGTCAACTATAGTTCCTTTTTTGGCCTTGATATAACCAATCTTTTGACCTACTTCAATAGTTTTTTCCATTGAACGACCAAATACACATACCTTACGCCCGTTTTCCTCTGACGCAGATATTATTTGCTGAACACGATACATATTAGATGCAAATGTCGCAACTATTACACGAGTATCAATATGCGCAAATAATTCTCTTAAAGATTGTTCTACAACTTTTTCTGATTTAGTATAGCCTTCAACAGTTGCGTTAGTAGAGTCTGCTAGCATACATAAGCATCCTTTTCTACCTAAGTCTGCAAGCTTATCAAATTCGGCTCCTGGTCCTACAGGAGTAAAATCAAACTTGAAATCTCCTGTATGGAATATTGCGCCATATTTTGTATGGAACACAAAACCATAAGAATCTGGAATTGAGTGATTAAGCCTTATTGTTGTAATAGCACAATCGATGAATTTAAAGATAGAATGCTCGTTAAATTCAATAATCTCAGGTATCTTAATATCTTTGTAATCACCAAGTTTATTAAGAATTAAATCAATCGCTATACCTGCAGCATAAATTTTAGGTATTTTTACCTGCATTAAAAGGAATGGAATACCTCCAATATGATCCTCATGTCCGTGGGTAATAAATAAGCCCACAATTTTTTCTTGATTGTTTTTTAAATAAGTAAAGTCAGGAATTACGTAGTCAACACCAAGCAAATGCTCATCAGGGAAAAGGATTCCAGCATCAACAACGAATATTTGGTCATGAATTTCAAAGCAGTAGCAATTCATACCAACCTTTCCTAGACCACCTAGAGAGTAAAACCCAATCTCGTCTTTACCCTTTATTCTAGCACTAGTCATTATATTCCTCCAATTTATTTGGTTTATAAAAAAATAGTTTTTTATACTAATAGATTATACTATAAAATTTTTATAATTACTACTAGAATGATTAAAATATTGCTAATTTGTTAATTTGTTTGTTTTTATATTGTAATCTTTATTATATATAAACAACAAATAAACTTAGTGTATAGTTAATTTAAAATAATATACGTAATGTCTTGACAAAACATATTATTATTATAGATGGAAAAAGAGAGTTATATAATGTGCATTTATCTTTATTTCATCTAGAAGAGGAATTAAATGAAAAAATACATGTTATTTATTTTACTAGGATTTATTATAACCTATACACTTTTTGGAGTAGATATTAAAAGTATAGGGAATTATGTATGCGGAACATCTTTAGATGTTGTTTATTATAAGAATAAAGATGTAGAGGAATACATAAAAAACACATATTATAAATCATATGATATTACTAGCATAAGAATAGAAGAAAATGATAACTTTTTGATTGATGAATGTAAAAATTATAGTCAAAGAGAGTTAAATTCTTATTACAATTCGTATAAAAATTATAGAAATGATAAAGATAAAGTTGATGGGACATGTGCGGTTGTTGCATCTGTAAGCACAGTAATGTTTTATGATAATTATGATGAAATTTATAAAATAGATGATAATAATGAAAGTGGTTTCTTTTGTGAACTATTAGATGCGGAGTTAAAAAAGAAATATACTACCAAAAGAAATGGTACTGAAAAGGGAATGACAAATAATTTGTTATCTTTAGCATATGATTTAGCTCTATCAAAGAGATATGGAAACACAGAATGGTATCATATAAAAAAGAAATTAAATAAATCTCTTAATAAAAACGTTCTGAAATGCTTTCTTTAACTGACCATGCTGTTGTAGTATGTGGTTATACATCGTATACATTTACAATAACATATAGAAAAAAGAATATGCTTAAAACAATAAATGAAACTAAAGAAGCATATATAGTAAATGAAGGTTGGGGATACGCTAAAAGATCTATTTTGTTTAAGGACAAAATAGGAAATATAACAGATGGGCATCAACTAACAATATCTTCTAAGAAATAAAGGTGAATAGCAATGAAAAAAATTATAATATCAATAATATCTATACTTGTAGGAGTCACAATAGCGATAACTATAGTTTTTCTATTCTATGATAAAAAGAGCGAAGTGTATATTGAATCATCATATAATGATGTGAGAATGTCTTTTGGTAAAACTAAAGTCGAGGAAATAAATAATACGGGTTCTTCAAGGTATGATAAATGTCGTGTATATACTCTGTCTGATCCATATGAATTTTATGAGAATAACATAGAAACATCAGCGTATTATAATTCTAAATTGTCATTTTATGATGATAATGAAAATGTTTATGGATATTTAATAAAGGATGGAGTAGCTGAAAATAAAAAAGATTTTTATAAATGGCAGGTATTTGATTATAATCAATCACTTAGTTATGATAATATTGTAGAACTTTATAAATGCATGAATCAAGATATGGTAAAAATTGAGGATGATGTGATTTATTTAAAAGGCTATGATTATAGTAAGATCCTAACAAATGATTATATTTTAAAGATTGTAAATGTAGATGACTATGGCTATGGATATGAAGTAGCAAAATAATGCTTAAACAAAAGGTAATAAAAATGTTAATATCAAAAAAATTCAAGAAAAAAACTGTTTTAGATAATATAGAATTAAACATCAAAAAGAATTCTATAAATTTATTAATTGGTGAAAATGGTAGTGGAAAAACTACTTTATTTAAAATTCTTGCTAATTTATTGAAAAATGATTGTGGCTCTTTAAATGAATACACAATATCTTTACTTGTTGATAAAGATA
>CAVAQB010000048.1:0-8834 GCA_963590725.1 Anaeroplasmataceae bacterium
GAAGAAGAGTTAAAAGAAATCAGTGATGTTAAAAAGAAATATAATAAAACTCTTGATGAATTAATAAAAGAATTAGATGATATTAAACTAAAGATATCTCTTAATAATGATTATGATAATGTAATAAAGGATAAGAAAAAAGAGTTAGAAATACTATATAATAACACTTTTCTTAGCGCTATAGCACTAAGAGATTTAAGAAAGAAGATGGCACTTGATATTGAAAAAAATATTGAGAGTGAATGCCATGACCTAGACTTAAAAGATTGTAGGTTTAAGGTAGCGTTTAATGAGGTAGAAAAAGGTGATTACCTAAATGCCACAATATTTAATGATAACGGAATAGATATAATTGATTTTATGATTTCGCTTAATAAAGGTGAGCCGTTAAAACCGCTTAATAAAACAGCAAGTGGTGGAGAACTTTCAAGAATAATGCTTGCGTTTAAATCATGTTTTTCTAAAAGATCAAATCTATCTTTAATGGTTTTTGATGAAATAGATACAGGAGTGTCTGGTAATGCTGCGCGTGAGATTGGTTTAAAGATGAAAAACATCTCAAAAACCTCACAAGTCCTATGTATTACACATATACCTGCAGTAGCGGCTATAGGGGATAATCAAATATTAATTAAAAAAGAATTTAAAAATGATAGAACAACTACATCTATAAAACTACTTAATAAAGATGAAAGAATTGAAGAAATAGCTAAAATGATGGGTGGATCTCAATTAAGCTCATACTTTATCGAAGCTTCAAGAAAGATGTTAGAAGATAAATAAAAAAGGAGCCGAAGCTCCTTTTACTTTTTATACTCCTTGATACATCTTAACTAGGTTCCAAATAAGCGCTACAACGATACCTAAAACCATCGCAAGACATAATGTCCAAATAAGAATCTTACCCCATAATGTTTTAAGTGGGCTTCGATATATTTTTGCATCCTTATTATTTTTCTTTTTATCTAATTGATTATTTGCCAAAATAGTCACCTACAAACTTTAATTATTTCGCTTATTACGATATAATTATTATATAATAAAAGTATTTAAAATGAAAGAGGAATTTTTTATGAATAATTCTAATGTAAAAATTATATTTCATATAGATATGAATATGTTTTTTTGTTCGGTTGCCGTAATAAAAAATCCCTCTTTAAAGGGTAAAGCATTTGCGATAGGTAGAGAAAATTCTTATAAGGGTGTTATATCTACAGCCTCATATGAAGCAAGAAAGTATGGAATTCATTCTGCGATGCCGCTTATTGAAGCCTATAGATTACTTCCATCTTTAATAGTTGTAAATCCTAATTTTGAAGATTATAAAAAATACCATAATTACTTTCTATCTCTTATAAAAGAATATAGTCAGATAGTTGAGGTAGCGTCAATTGATGAAGTGTATGCTGATATGACAGAAATTTCTAAAAAAAGAAATCCAATAGAAGTGGCCAAAGAAATTCAATTGCGCCTTGTAAAAGAATATCATCTACCATCATCAATTGGTATTGCCCCTACCCTATTCCTTGCCAAAATGGCATCAGATATTAAAAAGCCTCTTGGTATTACGGTTTTACGAATAAGAGAGGTTTGTAAAATATTATATCCGCTTGATGTTGGTGATATATTTGGAATTGGTAAAAAGACATCTCCAAGGCTTATAGCGGAAGGAATTAAGACAATTGGTGATTTTGCAAATCCTATTAATCAAGATTTAATAGAAAGCATTATAGGAAAAAGAATGTATTTATCAGTCCTTAATGCTTTGAAGGGTAAATCATCAAATGTAGTTGATCCTAAAAGATATGATGATACAAAATCAATATCTACATCTAATACATACGATACATATCTTTTTGACGAAACTGATATCTTAATAGAACTTAAGAATATGGCTAGAAGATTACACATAGATTTAAAAGGTGATGATTATCTTACAAAAACTATTTCTATAACCCTAAGAGATAGTGATTTTAAAACAATCACAAGATCTAAAACAATAGATTATACTGATGATTTATATGTTATATTTGATGTTATAGAAGATTTACTTGATGAAGCTTTTATAGAAAAAGATTATAGACTTATAGGGGTAGGTTTTTCTAATTTAATTAAATCAGAGGATTTAGCGCTTGAATATAATTTGTTTACTTGGAAATCGCTTCTTGAAAAAGAAGATAATATTAATGACATTATTAAAAAATATAAAAACAAATATGGTGATACCTTTATTACAAAAGGTGTTGAATTAAAGAATGAAAAAGAATAAAATATTGTTAAACAAAGGAGATATAAAAATGAAAGATTTAAATTGTGCATATTGCATGAAGGATGACAATCCTTCATTATATGAGAAGTTTGGATATCGTGCATTCGATATGAAGACTTCAACAGTATTTATATTTAAGGAGCAAACTAAGTACGGAAGAGTAATAGTTGCGTATAAGGATCATGTATCTGAGATGGTTGAACTTTCTAAAGAAGAAAGAATTGATTTTATTGAAGATGTAAACGCAGTCGCAACTGCAATGCATAAGGCATTTAATCCTGATAAGATTAACTATGGTGCTTATGGAGATACAGGAGGACACCTACATTTCCATCTATGCCCTAAATATAAGGGTGGAGATGAGTGGGGAGGAATATTCCAAATGAACACTCATGCGTATGAACCATCTGATGAGATTCTTGAAGAGATTAGACAAAAGTTAATTGCGGCAATGGATCCTAAATTCATTCTAAATAAGTAGAAAAAGTTATAATTAAAATAGAGTTCACATGTGTGAACTCTTATTTTTTACTTAAATATTCTATAATTTCATCTACTATATCAATAGGCGTTGAAGCACCTGATGTTATATTTATTGTATTTATATTAGAAAAATCATAATTTTTTAAATCTTCTACTGACTCTATTAATATGGCTTTATTTTTTATAGAAGCGAGCTTTAGTAACTTATTAGTATTAGAAGACATTTTATCTCCTACTACTATAAATAAGTCACAATTCCTTGCGTTAATTACAGCTTCCTGTATTTTTGTGGTTGCCATACATATTGTATTTGATATTTTTACATCATGGCATTTTTCCCTTATTTTATCATGAAATTTTTTTATATCATATAAAGACATTGTAGTTTGATTTATTATAAATGAATTAGGGGTAAATTGGTATGAATCAATATCACATATATTTGATATTAGATGTATTTTACTAGATATCATGCATGCTCCCTCAGATTCTGCATGACCTTTTGTCCCTATATAAAAAATATCATAACCAAGACTTAAATATTTTTTAATTTCATTATGTGTTTTATATACAAATGGGCATGTCGCATCAATTATATTTAAATTTTTTTGTAAAGCTTTTTCAAATACAATAGGAGCGGCACCATGGGCTGATATTATAACACTTGAATCATCTGGTATTTTGTCTAATAATTCTAATCTTGTTAAACCACAAGAATTTATGGTTTTAATGCCATTATCTAAAAGTCTTTTTACCATTATATTATTATGAATCAATTCACCAAGACAATATATATTATTTTTACCTTTATACTCTAAAGCTTTTTTGATTGCGTAGTCTACACCACCACAAAAGCTTTGAGGTGTAATTTTTAAAATATCCATTAAAATCACCCTTGTTATGATTATATCATAATTGTTGAGAAGTATAATATTTTATGTTATAATTCTTTGGAAAGTGAGTGATATAATGAATTTTTGTGGATATGAACTTAAGGATTTTATAGTAAGTGCAGTTAAGGATTTAGGATTTAAAAATTTTAGTGAAGTACAAAGAAATGTTTTCGACTCTCTTCAGTGTAGGGAAAATTTACTTGTACGTTCAAAAACAGGTAGTGGGAAGACACATGCTTTCTTAATACCAATATTTAATAATCTTGATCCAAAGAATAAGATTGTACAAGCAGTAATTATATCACCAACAACAGAACTTGCTCGCCAAACATATAAGGTAGCACAGCATATGGCATCTTTTTCAAAAGATGAAATATCTATAAGAGTTTATGTGGGTGGTACTGATAGAGAAAGAGAAATTCAAACATTAAGAAGTTCTCAACCTCAAATTGTAATATCAACTCCAGGTAAGCTTAAAGATTTAGTAGTAGATGAAAATGTATTAAAAGTTTATACTGCATCTACACTTGTAGTAGATGAGGTTGACATGGCATTAGATTCAGGATACGCTGAAGATATTGACGCTATTGCGGGAATCTTAAATGAGAAGAGAATGATGTTTTTCTCAGCTACAATGTCTGAGAAGGTACTTCCTTTTATTAAGAAATACTTAGATAATCCAAAAATGATTGATATTAAAGATAATTCTGAACTTAATATTACTCATATTTGGATTCCTTTAAAACATCGTGATAGATTTGAGATGCTTGAACAACTAATGAATATAATAAATCCATATTTATGTATTATTTTCTGTAATAAAAAAGAAACCGTTATATCTGTTGCGGGAGCTTTAAGAAATAAGGGCATAGAGGTTGGAGAAATACATGGAGATTTATCTCCTCGTGAGCGTAAAAGGATATTAAAGGATGCGCAAGATTTAAAGTATCAATATATTGTTGCCTCAGACCTTGCAGCACGTGGAATTGACCTAGATGGTGTATCTGAGGTTATAAATTATGAAATACCTCGTGATTTTGAATTCTATATTCATAGATCTGGAAGAACTGGAAGAATGAATTATAAAGGAATGGTATATTCATTTTATACAGAACTTGATGATATATATCTTGATAACCTTGCTAAAAAGGGTGTAAAGCCTATTTACATGCAAATTAGTAAAGAGGGAGAACTAGAAGAATATAAGGGTAGAAATGTTCGTGAAAAAAGGGTTAAACCTCTTAATGAAGGACAAAAGAGAGCACGTGCAATGCTTCATAAAGCTGGTAAGGTTTCACCTGGTTATAAGAAGAAACTTCAAAGGAAACAAGATGAACTATCAGTAAAACTTTATAAGGCTGAGGGTAAGAAAAAGAGAAATAAGAATAGAGGGAAATAATAATGGATGATTATGTAATAGTTTGTGAGTCTACTACAGACTTACCACAATCTTTAGCAGATGAGCTTGGCCTTGTTGTAATACCAATGACTTTTAAAGATGATAGAGCGGAATATGTAAATTATCTTGATGGCCGCGAAATGTCTTCAGAAGAATTTTATAAATTAGAACGTGAAGGCTCTGCTTTTACAACTGCACAAATAACTCCAAACCATTTTATTGAAGTACTAAAACCTATACTTGATACAGGTAAAAATGTACTTATTGTAGGATTTTCATCAGGGCTTAGTGGTACAGTAAATAGTGCACATTTAGCAATAGAAGAATTAAAAGAAGAATATCCAAATAATAAGGTATTACTTCTAGATTCCCTTTGTGCATCTATGGGTGAAGGACTACTTGTTTGGTATGCAAAACAAAATATGTTAAATGGTATGTCTTTAGAAGAAAACTACAAATGGCTTATGGAACATAAGCTTAATCTTGCGCACTGGTTTACAGTATCAGACATAGATTTTTTAAAGCGTGGTGGAAGATTATCTAATGCATCGGCATTTATTGCGAAAGCATTAAAAATAAATCCAGTTCTACATGTTGATAACTTAGGACATTTAGTTAATAGATTTAAAAAAATAGGAAGAAAGACCGCAATAAACGAAATGTTAAAACAATTTAGTGAAACAGTTGATAGAACATATAAGCAAACAATCTTTATTTCACATGGAGATTGTTTAGAAGATGCAGAGTATCTTGCATCTCGTGTAAGGGAAATAGTTGATGTTCAAGATATAGTAATAAATTCTATTGGACCTGTAATTGGTGCACATTCAGGACCAGGTACTTTAGCTATATTCTTTATGGCATCACATAGATAATAAAAATCTATATTAAACAATTGATATAATTTTATTTAAATGATATAATATCAAAGTATATTGTAATAGAAAGGGTGTCATTTAAAGTGAGATCTAATAAGCATAGAAAAGCTAAAACAAGCTTTAAAATAACAAAACCATTTATACTACTTATTTCGTTTATAGTAGTGGTTATAATCGCAACAGGACTTTTAAGCATAGAGTCTAAAGAAGATAAATTATATAAAAAGATTACAAATGCACAATCATCATCTGAAAGCTTTAGTGGTACAACTTTAGAAGAAGATAATGTATTTGCTGAAATCTCATATAAAAAATTAACATCAAAGATTAAGTCAAGTAATTATACATTTGTGTATTATGGAACACTAACAAATGATGATTATCTAAACTATATTCAAACAGTAAATGCTCGTGCTCAAGTTTATGATATAAATAAAGTATATTTACTTGATTCAACTTGGGCTCAGTCAATTGATACAGATGATGAAGACTTTGGTGAAGAAAATGAAAATACATTAACTGAGGTTGAAAAGGCATTAGATAATGTAGATATGACTATCGCACCATCTCTTTGGGTTTTCAAAGATTCAAAGGTTGTATTTAATTCTAATGATTACATTAATGATACTTATCAAAAATCACCTTGGAATTATGTTATTGAACAAGCATTTGGTAAATTTTCTAGTTCAAATGATTAATTAAAAAATAAGAGATAGGTGACTATCTCTTTATTTATTGAAAGGACAATATTATGATAGATAATTTAAAACAAATAATAAAAT
Organism: Anaeroplasmataceae bacterium; assembly: GCA_963590725.1. Classification (GTDB taxonomy): domain Bacteria; phylum Bacillota_I; class Bacilli_A; order Acholeplasmatales; family Anaeroplasmataceae; genus UBA3206. The sequence continues at coordinate 6,705 of CAVAQB010000048.1, forward strand.
CTGGCTTAGAGGGTTTTTATAAAGAAAAATATAATATTACATTAAATCTTACTATTGAAGAGCCTAAAAAGGCTTCAATGGGAGATATTAGTGTACCAATGTTCTTGGTTGTAAAAGAACTTCATAAACCACTACCTGAAGTAGTTAGTGAAGCAGTAGAGGTTATAAAATCTTTGTCTACTATGATTTATGAGGTTAATCCTACAGGTCCATTTATTAACATATTAGTTGATAAAGGAAATGTTAGTGAGGCTATTTTAAAAAATGTGGTAGAAAAAAATAATAATTATGGAGATTCTAATATAGGAGTAGGTAAGACTATAGTTTTAGACTATTCATCTCCAAATATCGCAAAATCATTTTCAATTGGACATTTACGTTCAACAATGATCGGAAATTCTTTAAAACTTATATTTAATAAAGCTGGATATAAAACAGTAGGTATTGATTATCTTGGAGACTGGGGTACTCAGTTTGGTAAGATGATTGTAGCGTATGAAATGTGGGGAGATGATGAGGCAATTCGTCGTGATCCAATTAACGAAATGTCTAAGCTTTATGTAAGATTTAATGAGGAAGCAAACGAGGGTAATGATTTAGATGAGCGTGCACGTGAGGCATTCCGTAAAATTGAACTTGGTGAGCCTAAATATGTAGAACTTTGGAAGTGGATTAGAGAAGAATCATTAAAAGAATCACAACAAATCTATGATATATTAGGTGTTACATTTGATTCTTATAATGGAGAGGCTTATTATAATGATAAGATGGAGCCTGTTGTAGATGAACTAAATGCTAAGGGACTTTTAAAGGAAGATCAAGGAGCACAAATAGTAGAGCTTGGTGATGACCTACCTCCAGCTTTAATTAAAAGATCAGATGGTGGTTCACTTTATATAACAAGAGACCTTGCGGCAGTATTCGATAGAATGAATACTTATCATTTTGATAAGTGCTTATATGTTGTAGGTAATGAACAAAAACTTCATTTTACACAATTAAAAACTGTCCTTACAAAAATGGGATATGATTATGGTTCTCGCATTGAACATATAAACTTTGGATTATATCTTACAGGTGGTACTAAGATGTCTACACGTAAGGGTAATGTTGTAAAGCTATATGATGTATTAATGGATGCGATAGCTCAAGCTAAAAAACAAATCGAGGAGAAGAATCCTAATCTTGAAAATAAAGATGAGATTGCTCGTAAGGTAGGAATTGGCGCAATTGTATTTAATGATTTAAAGAATCATCGTACAAATGATATTGAATTTAATCTTGAATCAATGTTAAAGTTTGAAGGTCAAACAGGGCCATATCTTCAATATACTGGCGTTAGAATTAAGTCTATTGTAGATGGTCAAAATTTAGATTTAAATAATCTTGATAAAGAACGTCTTTCATTACCTCATTATTTTGAACTTGTAAAGATAATTTCAGGATTTAAGTCAGCAATAGAACGCGCTACAGTAGAATTCGCACCATCAGTTGTGGCTAAGTACTTATTAAATCTTGCACAAAGCTTCAATGCTTTCTATGCAAAAGAAAAAATAAATACAGAGGATTTAAAAGTACGTAATACTAATATGGTTTTAGCACAAGCAGTAAGAGTTGTAATTAATGAAGGATTACGTCTTCTTGGAATAGATTATGTAAATAAAATGTAGGGTTATGAATCTTGGTAGAAATACCAAGATTTATTTTTACATAGTTATTGATTTTAATAGTAAAAAATGTTAAAATCCTACTATGCGTATGATTATATTGATTATGCTGAAATCTTATTGGTAGTAATGATTTAAATAAAATAAAAGACTACTATAATATGATATGCCCAGATGGCGAAATTAGGTATACGCGTTAGACTCAAAATCTAATTCTAGTGATAGAATGCGGGTTCGATTCCCGCTCTGGGCACCATCGATATTACAACCTCTTAACTTCGTGTTAGGAGGTTTTTTGCATTCAAAAACCTTCTAAAAATTAAGGAGGTATATTATATGAAAACGGAAATGAAATTTGATTGTTATAGAACTTCAAAAATTAAAGACTTAACTGGTAAGACTTATTTACATTTTAAAGTTTTAAACTATGCTGGATTTGGAAAGAAACATGTTCATAATTGGC
>CAVAQB010000049.1:0-101343 GCA_963590725.1 Anaeroplasmataceae bacterium
TAAGCATCTTAGCGCTGATGGTAGTACATTGTGCAAGAGTAGGACGTTGCCAGGCTTTCTTTCTATTATTGGAGGTTTAGCTCAGTTGGGAGAGCATCTGCCTTACAAGCAGAGGGTCAGCGGTTCGAGCCCGTTAACCTCCACCAGTTTTATTTTAAATTTGGTATTTCTCTCGTAGAAACATTGAATTTAGTATGCCGACTTAGCTCAATTGGCAGAGCAACTGACTTGTAATCAGTAGGTTGAGGGTTCGATTCCTTTAGTCGGCACCACTTAGTTTATGTCCCGTTAGCTCAGTCGGTAGAGCACTTGACTTTTAATCAAGGGGTCAGCGGTTCAAATCTGCTACGGGACACCACTTTCTTATTTGATATGCCTCGGTGGTGAAATAGGTAGACACGTGGGACTTAAAATCCCATGGACTAATAATCCGTGTCGGTTCGACTCCGACCCGAGGTACCACTTATTATAAGGGGTTTTAGCTCAGCTGGGAGAGCGCCTGTTTTGCACGCAGGAGGTCAGCGGTTCGATCCCGCTAAGCTCCACCATTTATTTGGGTTAATAAATTGATAATAAAACAATGTAAATTTTGGAAATTATATGGCGGTGTGGCTCAGCTGGCTAGAGCAAACGGTTCATACCCGTTAGGTCGGGGGTTCGAATCCCTCCGCCGCTACCAACTTTTTGCTTGGACCCATAGCTCAGTTGGTTAGAGCTACCGGCTCATAACCGGTCGGTCGTAGGTTCGAGTCCTACTGGGTCCACCAGATTTAATCTTATAATTTAATAGAACTTTAATGTCAGTTAAACCAAATGGAGAAATACCCAAGAGGCTGAAGGGATCGGTCTTGAAAACCGACAGGGGGCGAAAGCTCCGCGGGGGTTCAAATCCCTCTTTCTCCGCCACTTATGGTTCGGTAGCTCAGCAGGTAGAGCACAGGACTGAAAATCCTGGTGTCGCGGGTTCGACCCCCGCCTGGACCACCACTTTTTGTGATTAAAGTTTTATTATATCGCGGGGTGGAGCAGTCTGGTAGCTCGCCGGGCTCATAACCCGGAGGTCGCAGGTTCAAATCCTGTCTCCGCAACCAATTAAATATTATTATCTTGGTTCGGTAGTTCAGTTGGTTAGAATGCCTGCCTGTCACGCAGGAGGTCGCGAGTTCGAGTCTCGTCCGAACCGCCATTTATTTGATAATATTTAAATTAAAAGCATCCTCTATTTGGATGTTTTTTTTATACAAAAAAGAGGAATTTATTCCCCTTTAAAATTACATATAGAAAAAATTGCTTTTATTATGTCTGGTATTGGTGCCTTACAATCGTCCTTTACCCACTCTATAGATATATTATATATAGCTCCTGCATAAATTTCTGCAATTATATCGTTTTTAAATCCCATATGGTCTCTATCTCTTAGAAAGTAAAAGTTTAATAAATCTAAATAAAGATATGTAAGATTATTATCTATTAAAACTTTAACGTTTTCTTTTTCTTTTAAAAGCATTTTAAATGTTTGTGTAGCAATTACCTCATATGAATTATTATCTGGCGTAATTGATAAATCTATAATAAATTTTTTTATAGATTGAGTAAAATATGAATCTATAATATCAAACTTAGTTTTAAAATTTCTATAAAATGTAACACGTGATACACCAGCTTTATTACAAATTTCTTGAATGGATATATCATCCATTTTTTTGCTTTTCATAAGAATGAAAAAAGCTTCTATAATATAATCTCTTGATGATACCTCATACTGCATATTTACAAAAAACCTCCTTTTGTAACATTGATGTTTACAAAAAAGTATTGTGTGTTTCATTAAAAACAAAATTGATTGTAAACAATTATATTTGAGTTTATTATAACCTTATAAAAAGTAAATTACAAATAAAATGGAGGATAAAATTATGGAAAGCAATTATGTAACTTATGATTATAAAACAATTAATATTAAGACTACTAATAAATATAGGATTCTTGATATGGTAAAAGCATTTGGATATTTAGTGGTAGAAACAAAAGAACAATATAATCAAATTTCTATTACATTAAAAAGAGAAGCTTTTATTTCTTCTAAAGATGAATTAGATAAATTATTTGATATGGCATTAGATAAGGTAAATAAGCTTGAAAAAACTAATTCTAAAGCTAAATCAATTACTACTATTGTAGGACTTACTATAGGTATTGTAGGTTTATTAACATTTGGTGGTGGTATGTCTCTTTTCATGCTAAACGATAACAAAATAATCTGGCATTATATTTTGGGTGTAATGCTAGGACTTATTGGTATTGTTGTAATGATTGTTAATGATTTTATTACTAAAGGAGTAAGAGAAAAAACTTTAGGAAAATATAATCCTGAATCCTTAAAACTTAATGAAGAAATTAACAAAATTTGTGAAGAAGCTAATAACATAATTGTTAAATCATTAGAGTAGGAGAAGAAGATGGATAATATTATTGAAGTTTCACACTTAACCAAGTCATATAATTATGGTAAGGGTGTGTTTGATATAACATTTAATGTAAATAAAGGCGAAGTGTTAGGCTTTTTAGGTCCAAATGGTGCAGGTAAATCTACATGTATGAGACACTTAATGGGATTTTCAATTCCAGATAGTGGCTATGCACGTGTTAATGGATTTGATTGTGCCCACGAATATTTTAATACTAAAAAAGAGATAGGATATCTTCCAGGAGAACCAACACTTCCCAAAGGTCTTAATGGGGATGATTTTATTAAGATGATGTCAGGATTAAAAGGCATATATAACAAGGAACGAATTGATTATCTTATTAAAATGTTTGAAGTAGATACAAAACAGGATATAAAAAGGATGTCTATTGGTGAAAGAAGAAAGATGGCAATAGTTACAGCTTTTATGACAGATGCAGACGTATTACTTCTTGATGAACCTACTTCAGGACTTGACCCAAGAATGCAAGAAATATTTATTAATTTTATTCTCGAAGAGAAAAAAAGAGGAAAAACAATTTTATTGTCATCGCACATATTTAGTGAAGTAGAAAAATTATGCGATAGAATCATTATAATAAAAGATGGACATATTGTATCAGAAGTATCAAAGAATGATATAGAATTATCTCTTCAAAAAACATTCAAATTATATTTTAACAATATGGCTTCATATGAAAAATTCATATCGAATAATGAATATAAAACTGCAACAAAAAAGGAAATGTCTGTAAGTGTTATGGTTCACAATAAAGATTTAAATCGTTTTATTGATAACATATCTAATTATAATATAAAAAGATTCGAAGAAATTACAGTAACTCTAGAAGATTACTTTATGGGATTCTATAAAAAGGATGTGAACTAAATGGATAACCTAATTGAAATAAATAACCTTACTATTGATTATGGTAATAGAAAAGGCATATTTGATTTTAATATTAATATAAAAAAAGGTGAGATAGTCGCTATTGTTGGTTCAAATGGTGCTGGTAAAAGCACTACAATGAGAGCTTTAATGGGTTTTTTATCTCCAAATAAAGGCTCTATTACAATAGATTCTTTAGATGCATGGAAAAATAGTAAGGATATAAAAAAAGAAGTATCCTATGTACCTGGTGAAATAAACTTCCCAGATGTAGGATCAGGAGAAAGTTTCTTGAAGCTTCTTAGAGGGTATTATTCTATAAAAGATGAAACATATATGGATAAGCTTATATCATTATTTGCGCTAGATGTAAGAGTACCACTTAGACGTATGAGCAAAGGAATGAAACAAAAAGTGGCACTAGTCGCAGCGTTTATGAAAGACTCACCTATTATATTTTTAGATGAACCATCAACTGGTTTAGACCCTTTGATGAGAGATAATCTTATTAACCTAATTAATGAAGAGAAAAATAAAGGAAAAACCATTATTATGTCGTCTCATGTTTTTAAAGAAATTGAAGACACTGCTACAAGAGTAATATTTATTGATAAAGGACATATAGTTGATGATGTAGAAATGGATGATATTTATGACAACGGTATTAAAGAATATAAAATATCATTTAAAGATTTTAGTGATAGAGAAAATATGATTAAGAATACTAAACTTAATATATCGTATATCAGTAAAAACACAAACGATATAAAAATTTTGTTAGATGATAATATGTCAAATGAACTATTTCAAGAATTAAAACAATATGATATAGAATCTTTGGAATATATTCCTTATACAATAGAAACATATTATGAAAGAAATATACTAGGAGGTAATATAAATGAATAAATCGTTATTTATACAGTCATTTAAAGCTAATTGGAAGATATGGATGGTAGTAACTGCTGTTATGTGCTTGCTTGTAGCTCAATTTTCGGCAATGGAAAGTGGAATTGGTGATTTTACAACAACAATATTTTACGGACTATTATCGGTAATAGTACCAATTATATATGTTGTTGTCGTATCAAATAATTTAGTTGCACGTCAAGTTGATGATGGTTCAATGGCTTATGTATTATCATCACCAATAAAAAGAAGAGATGTAATGATTACACAAATTCTATATTTAACACTTACTATATTTGTAACATTTTTATTAACAATGCTTACACATATTGTAGTAAAGGCAAGTGTAGGTGCTGATTCAGTAACTTACATTCAAATAGTTTACTTAAACATGGGTTCAATGCTTGCGACTATGTCGGTTGCTGGACTATGCTTTATGTTTTCAGCAATATTTAATAGAAGTAAATATTCTATTGGATGCGGTGGAATGATGTCTGTATTCTTTATTTTAATGTCTATGATGGCTATGTTTGGTGGGATGTCTTCTTCAATGGATGCGTTATCTAATTTTAAATATGTAACATTATTATCTTTATGTGATAATGCCTCAATTCTTTCTGGAAATAACATTTGGATTGTAAAAGCAGTAGTTCTTTTAATAATAACAATTCTATCATATGTTATTGGAAGCGTTTGGTTTTCGAAAAAGAATTTACCATTATAATATATAAAACTAGGCTTTGAAACCTAGTTTTTTTAATGAAAAAATGTTATTATTAAATAAAGTATGGTGATTAATTATTATGAATGATAACAATTATGGTAGTGGATATCATTTATTTAATTTAATAGGCTGTATATGTACGTTTGGACTAGGTGTCGCAATTATATTATTGATTGATTCTAAATATACTTTTTGGGGTAAAATATTTCCAATAATAATGCTTGCGATAATACTTACAATATTAGGCTTTTTATGGAGTAAATTTATTTCAAGGAAATATAGATATTCATGGGTAAGAAGTCTTAAAAAGAAATATCACGATGAAAATGAGTCATATAATTTATACAAGGTAGATCCAAAGATAATTGAAAGAGGATTAAATGACTATGAATATCATAGCCTTGTAAAATTTAGAATCCTTAATTTCTTCTTATTTTTACTATCTGCTTTAGTGCTTATATTCGGTCTTGTTGATTTAAAAGGATTTTTGATACATGATGTAATACTTCCTATTATTATGATTGTATCAGGCCTTGGAATGTTTTTTATAATAATAGATTTTATAGCTGAATCTATTGTAAAATTACACTTTAGAAGGCATAAGGATAAGTATAGTAAAAAGGAATATCATCCAAAAGATACGATATTTAATAAAAATTTGCGCATTTACTATATACCAATTTCTATATTTGTTGGTATAATATTAATAATGATAATTGTTGATTTTTCCAAATCAATAATTGAAATAGCAAGGCCTATTATAATAATTACATTTGTCTGGATATTCGTTTGCGTTGGTATTGATTTTGTAATTTCAAAAATAATTGATAGTTTTAAAGTGTTAAATGAAGAAGCAAATACCACATTCGATAAAGATATATCAGACGAGATAGAAAATGAATTACAAAATGAAAAGGAGCACGATAATAATGAAGTTTAATACTGAAGAATTAAAATTATTTAAAAAAGATTTAGAGGCTTCATTACAGGAGCTTTCAAAAAAATACAAAATTGATATTTCAATTGGAAAAATAAGCGTAGTAGATGATATGTTTACAGTTCGTCTTTCAGCTGAACATAAAATTGTGCCAAAGAAAGACATTACTCCTTCTAAGCCAGTTATAAAACAAGAGCCTATCGCAAAGACAAAGAAGTTAGATTCAATATCAGATAAAGAGCTAGAAGATTTAGATCTAGATGACTTAGATTTAGATGATTTAGATGATAAACCAACTAAAGTGGTTGAGGCAAAGCCTGTAAAGAAGGTTGAACCACAAAAACCACAACCATCCCAAGCACCAAAGAAAAAGAAGCTAGATTCGATATCAGATAAAGAGTTAGAAGATTTAGATTTAGATGACTTGGATTTAGATGATTTAGATGATATAGAACCTAAAAAAGAGGAACAAAGACCTATCAAAAAGGTTGAGCCACAAGAACTACAATCAAAACCACTAGTTAATCAACCTAAGAAAAAGAAGATTTCTGAACTAACTGATGAGGAAATCGCTACAATGGATTTAAATGATATTGATTTTGAGGATGAAGAGGAAGAAGTAAAACCAATTCCTAAGAAGAGAAAATCTTCTTATGAAGATGATGATTCAAGATACGACCAAGAACTTGAAAGATTTTTAAATCCAGGAAAGAAAGTATCGTATGGCGACCCTAAAACTGTTTTCGATGAGAAAAAGGATGGAAAAAAATATACATATGATGAGGACATCTCTGATGATGAAATAGATGCATATCTATCATCATCTGGAATCCTTAATTATTCTTTCCAAGCAAAGCTTATTCAAGCAGATGGACTACTTCAAGATTACTATACTGATGTAAAAAATCTATTGTTATCTAATGATGGAGTAAGATCTAGAGTTGAATGGAATTTTGATACATTTACATATGGATCAAAGGTTATCGCAAGACTTGGAATTAAAGATGATAAGCTTGAGGTATATTTAGCACTTGACCCTGAGGATTATGAAGGTTCAACATACAATGTCACAACTGTTAAGAGACCAGATATTAAAGAAACTAAAATACTTGCGGTAGTTGGTTCAATGAATGATGAAGATCAATTATATGATTTGATCGGAGATCTTGCGGAAGCATTTGGAATAATGCCTGGTGAAGATAGATATGATGATTATCATTTCCAATATGAAACTAATGATGAATTGATCGCAAGAGGGCTTATTAAACAAAGTTAATAATTTGACTTATGTAAAAATATGTGTTATATTTTATGCATAGCGATGAAAAGAAGATATATAAGAGTATTCATTTTAAGAGAGTGCATAGTTGGTGCGAGTGCATAATGATGCTTATATTGTGAGCTTGGAGCTTCAATTATGACGTGTTGGCGCGTTAAGCCATGAGGTAAGATTTATCTTACGAATTAAAGGTGGTACCACGATTATATTCTCGTCCTTTTTATGAGGACGAGATTTTTTTATTAAGGAGGTTATATTATGCCAATTATTTTACCAGAGGATATTCCTGCATATAAAACATTAGAGGATGAGAATGTTTTTGTAATGCGCCCTCAAAGAGCGTCCACTCAAGACATAAGGCCGATTGAAATTTTAATATTAAACCTAATGCCTACAAAGATTGATACAGAAACACAACTTGCAAGATTGCTTGCGAATTCAACATTACAAATAAAACTTACATTACTTCAAACATCAACATATAAAGCTACCCATACATCAGAGGAGCATATGGATAGATTCTATAAAACATTTGATCAAATAAAGGATAAGACTTATGATGGAATGATTATAACAGGAGCTCCTGTAGAACAAATGGAATTTGAAGAAGTTGAATATTGGGATGAATTATGTAAGATATTTGATTATGCAGAAACCAATGTCACAACTACTATGTATATTTGTTGGGGTGCACAAGCTGCCTTATATTATTATTATGGAATCAAAAAACATATTCTTAAAGAAAAATTATTTGGAGTATTTGCTCATAAGAAAATGGTTAAGTTTGAAGCACTTCTTAATGGAATAGATGATATATTCTATATTCCACAATCAAGACATACTACAATAGATGACAAAGATTTACAAAATAATAATAACCTTGTAGTGCTTGCTCATTCAAATGATGCCGGAGATACTATTGTAAAATCGGTTGATAATACTAAATTATTTATTCTAGGACATGTAGAATATGATAAATTTACTCTAGATAAAGAATATAAAAGAGATTTAGATAAGGGACTTCCTATAAAGGAACCTCAAAATTATTATATTAATGGCGATATCAATGTACTTTGGAGAAGTACCGCTACAATATTATTCCTAAATTGGTTAAATTATTATGTATATCAAGTTACTCCTTATGAATTTAAGGAAATATTAAAGAAATATTAGACTTTGGTTTTCAAAGTCTTTTTTCTTTAAATAAAAGATAGTATAATAAAGATACTTGGGTGGTGGTAATATGAACATCAAAGTTACAATATCTAATGGACTTGCTTATGGAAAAACTGTAAAAGTTCATAAAGAATCTTTAAATCATGATATATATTCATCAAATGATGAAATGGAAATAGAAAAAGTAAATAAGGCAATTGATAGAGTCTATGATGAACTAGAATGTTTAAAAAGTGATGATAGGGATGATATAGAACTTATAAAAGTTCAACAAATGCTTGCCAAAGATCCTATTCTTTATGCAGATGTTTTAAAACTAATTAGAAAGAGTCATTATACTGCACATAAAGCTCTTGAGGATGTGTTTGATTCATATATAAAGAAGTTTAAAGAAGCAAGAACTACCTACCTTCAAGAAAGAGTTCTTGACATGGAGGATATTAAAAGAAGAGTATTACTATTTCTTGAAGATTATGAACATATAAGCGTTAGTGGAGAATGGATTTTAGTAACAGATAATCTATATCCATCATATCTTATGACTTATGGTAAGCAAATAATAGGTGTAATAGCTTTAAATGGGGGATTTACATCGCATAGCGCAATACTTTGTAAATCAAGAGAGATACCATATGTATTGGTTGATGATATTTCACAACTTGAGGGGAATGTACTTATCGACACAAGAAAAAACATTATTAATTTAAACCCTACACCTAAGGATATAGCGGAATATAATAATATAATAAGAGGTAGGGAATCGTTTGAAATAAATGATTTTAAATCGTTTGGCATTCATATGCTTGCTAACGTTACATCTAATAATGATATATATAAAGTTATTAAATATAATATGGATGGAATAGGCCTATATCGTACAGAACTTATATTTATGAATCTTGATAGACCTATGTCTTATGATGAACAATATAAGATATATAGCGAAGCTTGTGATATGATGTGGAATAAAAATATTTGTTTTCGTACATTTGATATAGGCGACGATAAGCAATTATCATATATTAAGACATTCCATAAAGGAATAGATAATTATAAAAATAATCCTTTGGTATTTGAAACTCAAATAAAGGCATTAATAAATGCGAATAAGTATGGAAATATGAAAATAATGTTTCCAATGATTGAAACGCCAGAAGAATATGTGTTTCTAAAAAATTGGGTTCTAAGAATTAAAGATGAATTAAATAATAATAAACCACTTAAAATTGGCATGATGCTTGAAACAAAGAAGGCTGTAGAATGCCTAGAGGATTTTACTGATGTTGACTTCATGTCTCTTGGTACTAACGATCTTACTAAAGAGCTTTATAACATTTCAAGAGAGGATACCCTAAATTATAGAGTATTTATTAAAGATTTACTTAGAACATTGAGAAGAGTTGTAGATGTTCTTAAAGAAAAAGGTGTTGAACTTTCTATATGTGGTGAACTTGCATCTGTTAAAACGGTAGTTAAAAGATTATATATGGTTGGTATTAGAAATTTTAGTGTTTCAACTGCTTCGGCACGTTTATTAAATGAAGCGTTATTAGAGGAGATTGAGGAATGAAAGAATTAGAACTTGTTGGCGTTAAAGCATGGGAGAATGAAGAACTTGAATATCCTAAAATGGATAAGGCGAAAAGATTCTACTTATTTATGTGGATATATATTTTATCTGGTATAGCAGGTACTATATATGAAACAATACTTACATTTGTACTTCATCAAAGATTTGAATATAGAAGTGGTTGCATACTTGGTGCTGTAAATTTTGTTTATGGTATGGGCGGACTTGTAATTTGCGCTATATTTTGTGCTAAAAAATGGAAGGTATGGCAAATATATTTAATGGGGGCATTTTTTGGTGGATTCTTTGAAATGACACTATCTTATCTTGAAGAGGCAATTCTTGGTACAAGATCTTGGAACTATTCTAATAGATTTTTAAATATAGCTGGAAGAACTACTGTGCCTTATATGTTCTTTTGGGGATTATTATGTGGACTATGTGTATATGGATTATATCCTTTGGTGCATTATTTGGTGGATAAGCTATGGGGACAGGCATTTAAGATTGTATCTATAATATTGTTTGTTGTAATGGGACTTGATTATATATTATCTATAATGTGTATAATAAGACAAAACTTAAGAGCAGAAGGAATAGATGCTAAAATATTAGGTACATTTATAGATAATATATTTAGTGAAAGGTACATATTGAAAAGATATCCTAAAATGAAATTTTAATTTATAAGCTGGGTAAAAAGGAATTCATAAAGTCAATTTGGTTAAAATAAAAGACTTAATGGATTGCTAATATCTAGCTTTTAATTTACTTAAAAAAGATGATGAATTCCAAAGGTAAATTCCGCTCTTGTTTAACTTGTTTATTTAGATGAGTTAGTCAGATGATTACAATTTTATTTTAGAAGTTATTTTATGGGGAGAACTTCATTAGGAGATATTAAATAAATAGATAGTTTATCTAATATCTCACTTCCAAAAAACGCACAGAACTTATCGGTGGGTGTAGATAAGTCTGTGCTTTTTTAATTAAAGCTTTAACTTCACAATCTTTATTTTTAGAAATGAGTTCATTTGTTAGAATTCTATCATCTAAAGATAAAACTTTTTGATATTTAATAACATTAGTATTTTTAATGTTAGTAGCCATAATACATCCAACCTCATCTGAATAACTAATTTAATTATAATATATAAGCGGAATTTAGATTAACACCACATGTAAATATTATAGTAATGATACCTATAGCGGAAATTAAAAAAAGAAATTAACGAGACTAAAAAAAGATAAAAAATTCGCTTGCATTATTTTTTAAATCGTTATATAATGATAAAGGCTCGTATGTCGAGCAAATGGCTGTGAAGTGGGAGGTTGCCGATACACCGAAAGGCGTTGTCACAACGGTGTAGTTGGGTTTTTCCACGGAGCAAGTCTATACAAGGATTATAGGCGAAAGGAGTACTTTAAAAATGGCAAAAGAAAAAATTAGAATTCGTTTAAAGTCTTATGATCACAGATTGTTAGATCAATCTGCAGCAAAAATTGTTGAGAGTGTTAAGAAGGCAGGTTCTAAAGTTAATGGACCAATTCCTCTTCCAACAGAGAAGGAAATTTTCACAATCTTACGTTCTCCACACGTAAATAAGGATTCACGTGAGCAATTTGAGCGTAGAACTCATAAGAGATTAATCGAGATTGTGGATCCAAATCCACAAACAATTGATGCTTTAATGCACATTACACTACCTAGTGGTGTTGATATCGCATTAAAGAAGTAAAAAAAGAAAGAAAACAAGAGGTGTATTTAAATGGCTAAGGGAATCTTAGGAAGAAAATTGGGCATGACTCAAATTTTCGATGCAGCAGGTAATTTAGTTCCTGTAACAGTTATCGACTGTACACCAAACGTAGTTCTTCAACAAAAGACTGTTGAAAACGACGGATACGAGGCTGTACAAGTTGGTTTCACTGATAAAAGTGAAAAAGCTAGCAATAAGCCAGAAACTGGACACGCTAGCAAGGCAAACACTGCTCCTAAGCGCTTCATAAGAGAATTCCGTTTCTCAGAAGCACAAGGAGGAAACGAGTTAGTATCTTATAGTGTTGGTCAAGAAATAAAGTGTGATATCTTCGCTGAAGGTGAAGCTATTGACGTTACTGGTGTTTCAAAAGGTAAAGGATTTGCCGGAACAATCAAGCGTTATAACCACCGTCGCCAAAGAATGACACACGGTGTATCTGCTTCTCATAGAGAAGTTGGATCAATGGGACCTATCAAGGGAAATATGAAAGGTAAGAAGATGCCAGGACATATGGGACAAGATAGAGTTACTGTTCAAAATCTTACAATTGCAAAGATCGATGTAGAAAGAAACATTATCCTTGTTAAGGGAAATGTTCCAGGAGCAAAGGATTCTTGCGTAGAAATCAAATCAGCTGTTAAGGCTGCTAAGTAATAATAGGAAAGGAGATTTATTATGCCAACAATCGCATTATTAAATCAAGCTGGTAAAAAGGTTAAAGATATTACTTTATCAGAAGAGATTTTTGGAATTGAGCCTAATCAACAAGTAATTTATGATGTTGTTAATGCTCAAAGAGCTGCTATGCGCCAAGGAACACATGACACTAAAGTTCGTCATGAAGTTGCTGGTGGTGGAAAGAAGCCATGGAGACAAAAGGGTACTGGACGTGCTCGTCAAGGAACAATCCGTGCTCCACAATGGCGTGGTGGAGGTGTCGTATTCGGACCTCATCCAAGAAAGTATGATGTTAAAGTAAATAAGAAAGTAAGACAATTAGGATTAAAGTCTGCTTTATCTTATAAAGTATTAAATAATAAACTTGTAGCTGTTGACTCAATTAAGTTCGACGCTATCAAGACAAAGGATTTCATTGCATTCTTAAATAATATTAATGCAAATGGAAAGACTCTAGTTTTAGTAAAAGATTTAGATGCTAATACAGCATTATCTGCTAGAAACTTACAAACAGTATTTGTAAATACAGCTGATCACTCATCTGTATATGACATTTTATGTTATGACAAATTAGTTGTAACATCAGATGCAATTTCTTATTTTGAGGAGGCTCTAAAGTAATATGGCAACAGTTATCGCAAAGCATTATGATATTATAAAGAGACCTATCATCACTGAGAAGTCTATGTCTTTAAAGGAACAATTCAACAAATATACATTTGCAGTTGATCCAAAGGCAAACAAGATTGAAATCAAAGAAGCCGTAGAGGCAATCTTCAATGTTAAGGTATTATTAGTTAATACACTTAATGTTTCAGGTAAAGCTAAGAGAATGGGAAAGTATGAAGGAACAACTTCTGCTTACAAGAAAGCCATTGTTGAGCTTGCTGAAGGACAAACTATTGAAGCATTCAATATTGATTAATTAAAAATTTAGAAAATTATAGGAGAATAAATAATCATGGGTATTAGAAAGTATAAGGCTATCACTAATGGTAGACGTAATATGTCAGTACTTACATTTGATGAGATTACAACAAGCACTCCTGAGAAGTCATTATTAGTACCTGCAAAGAAGAATGCAGGACGTAATAACACTGGACGTATTACAGTTCGTCATAGAGGTGGAACAGTTAAGAGATTCTACCGTATCATCGATTTCAAGAGAAATAAGGATGATATCGAAGCAACAGTTAAAACTATCGAGTATGATCCAAATAGAAGTGCAAATATCGCATTAGTATGTTATGCTGACGGAGAAAAGAGATATATCTTAGCTCCAGAAGGATTAAAAGTTGGAACAAAGATTCTTTCAGGAAAAAATGCTGATATTAAAGTTGGAAACACACTTCCTATCTCATTAATTCCAGTTGGAGCTACAGTTCATAATATTGAATTACATCCAGGTAAGGGTGGACAATTAGCACGTAGTGCTGGTACATCTGCTCAAATCTTAGGACGTGAGGATAGATATGTACTTGTTCGTTTAAGTTCTGGTGAGGTTCGTAAGGTTCTTGGAACTTGTAGAGCTACAATCGGAGTTGTTGGAAATGCAGAGCATGAGCTAGTTAACATCGGTAAAGCTGGACGTGCTCGTAAGATGGGTCTTCGTCCAGAAGTTCGTGGATCTGTTATGAACCCTAATGACCACCCACATGGAGGAGGAGAAGGTAAGGCACCTATCGGACGTGCTAACCCAGTTACTCCTTGGGGTAAACCAGCTCTAGGACTTAAGACTAGAAGACAAAAGAAGGCATCTACTAACCTAATCGTTCGTAGAAGAAATGATAAGTAATTTATAGGAGGAAAATTAATATATGTCACGTTCAATAAAGAAGGGCGCATTTGTTGATGCTTCTCTTATGAAGAAGGTAGAAGATCAAAATGCCGCTGGAAAGAATACTGTTATTCAAACATGGTCACGCCGTTCAACAATTTATCCTGCATTTGTAGGACATACATTTGGTGTTTATAATGGCCGTGAACATACACCAGTATACGTTACTGAAGATATGGTAGGACACAAGCTTGGAGAGTTTGCACCTACTCGTACATTCAAGGGTCACGGTGCTGATGCTGATAAGGCAAGCAAGTAATTTAGGAGGAGAATATTATAATGGAAGCTAATAAGATTGAAGTAAAAGCAACTGCTAACACCATAAGAGTTACTCCTCGTAAGGCTCGTCTTGTTGTAGATTTAATTCGCGGTAAGAATGTTAATGAAGCACAAGCTTTATTAAAACTTACTAACAAGGGAGCAAATGAGGCTGTACTTAAGGTTTTAAATTCAGCTATTGCTAACGCTGAACATAATAATGGATTAGATAAAGCTAATCTATATGTTAAGGCAGCATTTGCTAATGATGGATTAAGAATGAAGAGAATGTTACCACGTGCTAAGGGACGTGGAGACGTTATCATCAAGAGAACTTGCAACATCACTGTAGTTGTTGCTGAAAGAAATTAATTAAGGAGGAAATCGCATGGGTCAAAAAGTAAGTCCAGTTGGATTACGTGTTGGTATAAATCGTGATTGGGATGCATCTTGGTATGCAGATAAGAACGATGTTGCAGACCTATTACTAGAAGATCTTAAGATTCGTAAGTATCTTGAGAAAAAGTATAAAGGTGCATCTGTATCTCGTATCGTAATCGAACGTTCAAAGGGAACAAATAAGGATCGTGTAAAAATTTCACTTTATACTGCAAAACCAGGAGTAGTTATTGGTAAGGAAGCAGAAGTAAAGAATAAAGTAGTTGCTGATCTTGAGTTCATTACTAAGAAAGAAATCGTTCTTAATATTGTTGAAATCAAGAGACCAGAACTAGATGCTACATTAGTAGCTAAATCAATTGCTGAGCAATTAGAGGCACGTGCATCATTTAGACGTGCACAAAAGCTTGCAATTCAAAGAGCTTTAAAAGCTGGAGCTAAAGGAGTTAAGACTCTTATCTCTGGAAGACTTGGAGGAGCTGAAATCGCTCGTTCTGAGGGATATAATGAAGGACAAGTTCCTTTACAAACACTTCGTGCTGATGTTGATTATGCTTGTGAAGAAGCAAATACAACTTATGGAAAGCTAGGAGTTAAAGTTTGGATTTATAAGGGTGAAGTTCTTAACCTTAAGAAGAAACAAGAAGCTGATAAGGCTGAAAGAAATGCTCGTTTTGATAAGACTAAGCGTGCACCTAGAAAGCCTTTTAATAAGGACGCTAAGGCACCTAAGGCTGATGCTGAAACTTCTGATAAGGAGGCTAAGTAATTATGTTAATGTTACCAAAGAGAACAAAATTTAGACGTCCTCATAGAGTTTACTATGAAGGAAAGGCTAAAGGAGATACTGAAATTGCTTTTGGTCAATATGGTCTAGTAGCACTTGAAGGATGCTGGTTAACTAACCACCAACTTGAGGCTGCCCGTGTTGCCATCACTCGTTATTTAGCTCGTGGTGGAAAAGTATATATCAAGGTATTCCCACATATTTCTAAGACTAAAAAGCCTCTTGCAGTACGTATGGGATCAGGAAAAGGATCACCAGAGCAATGGGTTGCAGTAGTTAAGAAAGATATGTTAATATTTGAGATTGGAGAGGTTGATGAAGCAACTGCTCGTGAAGCAATAAGACTTGCTGGTCACAAACTTCCAATCAAGACAAAGTTTATTAAGAAGGAGGATGCTGAGTAATGAAAAATGCTGAAATTCGCAAGTTATCAACTGAGGAAATCAATGCACAAATTATGGAGTTAAAGGCTGAATTATTCAATCTTAAGCTTCAAAATGAGCTTGGTCAATGCGAAAACACTGCTCGCATCAACCAAGTAAGAAAGACTATCGCAAGAATGAATACAATTCTTAGCGAGCGTAAGGAGGCTTAGTATGGAGCGTAATACAAGAAAGACATTTATCGGTGTAGTTGTATCAGATAAGATGGATAAGACTATCACTGTTGCTGTAGATCATTTCGTTAAGGATAGAATCTATGGAAAGCGCGTTAAGCAAACAACTAAGCTTTACGCACACGATGAAGAGAATACAGCTAAGGTTGGAGATACTGTTAAGATTATGGAAACTAGACCATTATCTAAGAACAAACGTTTCCGTTTAGTTGCAGTATTAAAGACTACAGAGACTCTTTAATTTTAACTACCAAAGAAGGAGGTATTCACAATGGTACAACAAGAAACAAGACTTGCCGTTGCTGATAATTCAGGAGCAAGCGAGTTATTAATAATTAAAGTATTAGGTGGAGCATTACATAGATACGCCAATGTTGGTGACATTGTTATTTGCTCTGTTAAGAATGCATTACCTAACGGTGGAGTTAAGAAGGGTGATGTAGTAAAAGCCGTTATCGTTCGTACTAAGCATGGTCTTAGAAGAGCTGACGGATCATATATTAAATTTGACGAGAATGCAGCAGTTCTAATCGCAGATGATTTAAATCCAAAGGGAACTCGTATTTTCGGACCTGTAGCTAGAGAACTTCGTGACAAGAATTTCATGAAGATCGTTTCACTAGCTCCAGAAGTTCTATAGGAGGTATACTATGCTTATTAAAACAGGAGATACTGTAGTAGTAATTGCAGGTAAGAACAAGTTTACTGTTGATAAGAAGGGTAATAAAACTCTTACAACTGGTAAAGTATTAAAGGCTTTCCCTAAGACTAATAAGGTTTTAGTAGAAGGTGTTAATATTGTTAAGAAGCACGTTAAGCCTAATCAGGCACAAGCTTCTGGTAGCATCCAAGAGATTGAAGCTCCAATTTCAGTTTCAAATGTTATGCTATTAGACCCTAAGACAAACAAGCCTTGCCGTGTTTCAATTAAGACAAATGATAAAGGCGAGAAAATCAGAGTGTCAAAGCAATCTGGTTATGAATTTAAGTAATCTTCAAGAGAGGAGGTAAACAATTAAATTATGAATCGTTTACAAGAAAAGTATCAAAATTCTGTAAGAGCAGAATTACAAAAACAATTTAATTATAAATCATCAATGGAAATCCCTAAGATTGAGAAAATCGTATTAAACATGGGTGTTGGTGATGCAACAAGTAATTCAAAGGTTTTAGATGATGCAGTTGCTGAAATGACTAAGATTGCTGGACAAAAGCCAGTTGTAACTAAGGCCAAGAAGTCAATTGCTACATTTAAACTACGTGAGGGAATGCCTATCGGATGTAAGGCTACACTTAGAGGAGAAAGAATGTATGAGTTCTTAGACAAACTTATTTCTATCGCTCTTCCACGTGTACGTGACTTCCGTGGAATTTCTGCTGATGCCTTTGATGGTCGTGGTAACTATACTTTAGGAGTTAAGGAAGAATTAATTTTCCCTGAAATCAATTTCGAGGAAGTTAAGAAGATTCGTGGACTTGATGTTGTTATCGTTACTACAGCTAAGACTGATGAAGAAGGTCGTGCCCTATTAAAACTTATGGGTATGCCTTATAGAAAGTAAAAGGAGAACATTATGGCAAAGAAATCATTAATTGTTAAGAATCATAGAAAAGCTAAGTTCTCTGCAAGAGCATACACTCGCTGCGAGCGTTGTGGACGTCCTCGTGCAGTACTTAACGACTTCAAGATCTGCCGTGTTTGTTTTCGTGAATTAGCATACAAGGGACTTATCCCTGGTGTTAAGAAAGCAAGCTGGTAATATTATATTCCGGTTTAAAGAAGGAGGAACAATCGTATGGCTATGACAGATCCAATTGCGGATATGTTAACTCGCATAAGAAATGCGAATAAGATGTTACATGAGACAGTAGAAATACCTGCTTCAAATGTAAAGAGCTCTATCCTTGAAGTATTCAAGAATGAGGGATTTATTGCAGACTACAAAACTGTAACAGAGAACAATAAGGGTGTTACAACTGTAACACTAAAGTATATTGATAACAAGGATAGAGTTATCAAGGGACTTCAAAGAGTTTCAAAGCCTGGACTAAGAGTTTATGTTGAGGCTGACAACTTACCTAAGGTATTAAACGGACTAGGAGTAGCTGTTATCTCTACATCTAAAGGTGTAATGGCTGATAAGGATGCTCGTAAGCAAAACCTTGGTGGAGAAGTTCTTGCCTATATTTGGTAATTAAGAAAAAACAGGAGGTGTTTTAATTTTATGTCTCGTATTGGTAATAAGGTAATTAACTTACCTGAGAAGGTAACTGTTACTGTAGATGACAATAACGTAGTAACTGCAAAGGGACCTAATGGTGAGCTTTCAACTAAGATTGACTCTCATATTACTCTTGAAGTAAATGGTTCTGAAGTTATTTTAAAGAGATCTGATGATGCATATAAAGCTTTCCATGGAACTGCACGTGCAAACGTTGCTAACCTAGTTAAGGGTGTATCAGAAGGATTTAAGAAACAATTAGACATCATTGGAGTTGGATACCGTGCACAATTAAGCGGAAACACTTTAGTAGTATCAGCTGGATACTCAGATGATGTTAAGAAGGAAATTCCTGCAGGAATTAAAGTAGAAGTAGTAAAGGGAACAACTGTTATTATTTCTGGTGCTGATGCATGTCTTGTAGGACAATTTGCGGCTGAGGTTCGTGATATAAGAAGACCTGAACCATATCATGGTAAGGGAATCAGATACACTGATGAGAACGTTCGTCGTAAAGAAGGAAAGACAGCTAAGAAGTAATAGAAAGGAGCGCACAGAAAATTTATGATTAGTAAAGTATCAAAGAATGTAAAACGTTTAAAAAGACATTATAGAATTCGTAAGAATTTAAGCGGTACTCCAACTGTACCTCGTTTAAATGTTTTCCGTTCAAATAAGCAAATTTATGCTCAAATTATTGATGATGTTAATGGTAAGACATTATGTAGTGCTTCTTCACTAGACAAGGAGCTAGGACTTAAGAACGGTTCTAATGTTGAGGCCGCATCTAAGGTTGGAGAGCTTGTAGCAAAGCGCGCAAAAGAAGCAAAAATCAAGACTGTAGTATTTGACCGTGGAGGATATTTATATCATGGACGTGTTCAAGCACTTGCAGAAGCAGCTCGTAAAGCTGGACTTGAATTCTAATAAGGAGGACTACAAACAATGAGCGAAGAGAAGACAGTTAATACTGCCAAGGCTGAAAATGTTAAGGTAGTAGCTGAAAAAGAACAACCTGAATTCGAAGAGAGAGTTGTAACTATCAATAGAGTTGTTAAGGTTGTTAAAGGAGGAAGACATCAACGTTTCGCTGCTCTAGTTGTTATTGGAGACAGAAAAGGTAGAGTCGGATTCGGAACTGGTAAAGCACTTGAGGTACCAGATGCAATTAAAAAAGCCGTTGAAAGTGCAAAGAAGAACATTATCAATGTTCCAGTTGTAAATACAACTATTCCTCATGAAATTACAGGTATTTATGGATCAGGAAGAATTTTCCTTAAGCCTGCTGCTGAAGGAACTGGAGTTATCGCTGGAGGTCCAGTTCGTGCCGTTTTAGAGTTAGCTGGTATTAACGATATTTTATCAAAGTGCCAAGGATCTAGAACAAAGATTAATATGGTTAGAGCAACTTTCGAAGGACTTAAGAACCTTCAAACTGCAGAAATGGTTGCAGCTCGTCGTGGTAAGACAGTTGCAGAGATTAGAGGTTAATTAATATGAAATATCAAATTACATTAGTTAAATCATTAATCGGACGCAAACCTAACCAAATCGCAACAGCAAAAGCTCTTGGACTAACTAAGATTGGTTCATCTGTAGTTAAAGAGGAAAATGAAGCTATTAAGGGTCAAATCCTTACTATAGCACACTTAGTAAAAGTAGTTGAAATAGAAAAGTAATAAGGAGGTGCCTTACTTATGCTAAATGAGTTAAAACCAGTTGAAGGAGCTAGACACTCAAAGAAACGTCTTGGACGTGGAGTTGGAAGTGGACTAGGAAAGACTTCAGGTAAAGGACAAAAAGGTCAAAATTCTCGTTCAGGTGGAGGAGTTAGACCTGGATTTGAAGGAGGACAAATTCCTTTCTTCCAACGTTTACCAAAGAGAGGATTCAATAACATTAACCGCAAGGAATATGCAGTTGTTAATTTATTAGATCTTGAAAAGTTCGAAGATGGTTCAAAGATTACTCTTGAGACATATTTCGAAACTGGTTTAGTTAATAATGCTAAGAACGGAATTAAGGTTCTTGGAGAAGGAAAATTAACTAAGAAGTTAAATGTTCAGGCTCACAAGTTTTCTGCATCAGCAGCTAAAGCAATTGAGGCTGCAGGCGGAACAGTTGAGGTGATCTAATTTGGTAGAAAAGTTAAAACGAATTTTTAGTAATCCTGACATTGTCAAAAAAATTACTTTTACATTCTTAATACTTTTAATATTCAAATTAGGTACCTATTTACCTATCCCGTTGATTGATACCGTTGCTGTAAAGCAAATGCTAGAAGGAAATAGCTTTCTTACTATCTTAAATACATTTAGTGGTGGTGGATTAAGCTCATTCTCTATTCTAGCACTAGGTATTTCACCATATATCACTGCCGAAATTATCGTACAAATGCTTGCGATAATTATTCCTAAACTTAAGGAATGGAGCGAGCAAGGTGAACAGGGAAAAACCAAAACTAATCGTGTTACAAGATACGTTACAGTTGTGGTTGCATTTATTCAAGCATTAGCCTTATTATTTGGTCTTGGTAGTAGACCTGAGAACATCTTGGAAGCAAGTGTTCTTGCTGATAAGGATTTATTCTGGCTATTCTATATTTATATGGCAATAGTTATGACAGCAGGTTCCGCATTTACAATGTGGCTTGCTGATTTGATTACAAGACATGGTGTCGGTAATGGTTCATCGTTAATCATTGCTGCAGGTATTGTAACATCACTACCTTCAATGTTTACATTATTATGGAGTAAATATATCACTTCAGGTATAACTCCATCTTCAATCCTTTCATTCATTATCATTATAGTATTATTTATAGCAATGATATTATTAGTAGTATTTATGGAAGGTGCAAAGCGTAGAATTCCAATTCAGTATGCTAATAGACAAGGTAATGCGAAGTCAGATATTCCAGTTAAGTTAAATGTTGCTGGAGTTATCCCAGTTATCTTTGCATCAACTATATTATCAATTCCATTAACCGTAGTAGGTATGATGGGACTTGAAACAGATTCATCTCGTCTAGCATATTGGTTTGATCAGATATTCAATTATCGTGAGCCAATTGGAATGATGCTATATGTAATATTTATTTATTTCTTCTCATTCTTCTATGCATTTATGCAAATGGATCCAGATAAGATAGCTGATAATCTATCTAAGTCAGGAGCTTATATCCCAGGATATAGACCAGGAGAAGATACAAAAATTCAATTATCAAAAATATTATTTAGAGTTACATTAATTGGAGCAACTTATCTAACATTTGTTGCGCTAGTACCAGTTATTGTAGCAAAGGTATTCAGTTTCTCAAGTTCTGAACAATCTGTAATTACAGTTGGAGGTACTTCACTATTAATCATAGTAGGAGTAGCTATTGAAACTGCAAAGCAGCTTGAAACAGATTCTGCGACTGAAACTTATAAAGGAATTTTATCATAGAGGTAATTATAATGAAACTATTAATAACAGGACGTCCTGGTGCTGGTAAAGGTACTCAGGCAGTAAACATTAGAGAGTATTATAACATCCCTCATATCTCAACAGGAGATATGTTTAGAGCCGCAATGAAGGCTGGAACTAAGATGGGACTTTTGGCCAAGTCATATATGGAAAAAGGTCAATTAGTACCAGATGAAGTTACAATTGGTATTGTTGAAGATAGATTATCTGAGGCTGATTGTAAAGATGGCTTCTTACTAGATGGATTCCCACGCAATCTTAGACAAGCAGAGGCTTTAGATGAATTCTTAACTAAGAACAAAATTAAGCTTGATGCATGCTTAGATGTAAATGTAGCAAAAGAAGTACTTGTAAGACGTATGGTTGGAAGAAGAGTTTGTAAGAATTGTGGAGCAACTTACCACGTTGAATTCAACAAGCCTTTAAAAGATGGTATCTGCGATAATTGTGGAAATCCACTTATCCAACGTCCTGATGATACTGAAGCTACTGCAGTAAATCGTTTAGCGGTTTATGATGAGCAAACAGCTCCTCTTCTTGATTATTACAAGAAGCAAGGAATCCTTAAGTCAGTAAATGGTGATCAATCATTTGATAAAGTATTTGAGGATATTAAAGCCGTTTTAAAATAAAGTTCAAATCCCAAGCGTACTACCCTAAAGATTTGGGTAGTATGGGAATTGAAGGCTCTGCTCAAAGCATTGCCCATGCTAAACTTATAGTGCATAACAATATTCTTATGATTAAGCTATAGAAGGAGGCATTTTATGGCAAAGGAAAGCGATAATATAATTGAGCTTGAGGGTAAGGTACTAGAAGTACTACCTAATACTCAATTTAAAATTGAACTAGAAAATGGACATATAGTCCTAGGACACGTTTCTGGTAAAATCCGTATGAATAACATTCGCATTTTACCAGGGGATAAAGTTACTGTAGAACTATCTACATATGACTTAACACGTGGACGTATAACTTACAGACGTAAGTAATTTAACACCGGAGGTAAAATATATGAAGGTTAGACCATCAGTAAAACCAATATGTGATAAGTGTAAAGTTATTAAGAGAAAAGGCCGTGTAATGGTTATTTGCGAAAATCCAAAGCACAAGCAAAGACAAGGTTAATTTAGAGGAGGACGATTTTATATGGCACGTATTGCAGGAATAGATATTCCTAGAGATAAGAGAATCGTTGTAGCATTAACTTATATTTATGGTATTGGTGATGCTACAGCAAAACAAATTTTAGCTAACGCTAAGGTATCAGAAGATATCCGTACTAAGGATCTTTCTGAAGAACAATTAAGTGCAATTCGTAGTGAAGTTACTAAGATTAAAGTAGAAGGAGATCTACGTAGAGAAGTTGCACTAAATATTAAGAGATTAATGGAAATCGGATCTTATAGAGGATTACGTCATCGTAAGAATCTACCAGTAAGAGGACAAAATACTCGTAATAATGCACGTACTCGTAAGGGTCCTAAGCACACTGTTGCAAACAAGAAGAAAGCTGTTTAGTTAGGAGGTAAACAATAATGGCACGTAAAGTAACAAAGCGTCGTGTGAAGAAGAATTCACCAGTTGGTGTAGCACACATTCACTCAACTTTTAATAATACAATCGTTACAATAACTGATCCAGCTGGAAATGCAATTTCTTGGTCATCAGCTGGTGCCCTTGGATATAAGGGAAGCCGTAAGTCTACTCCATTTGCTGCACAACAAGCAAGTGAAGCTGCTGCAAAGGCTGCAATCGATCAAGGAGTAATTAAGGTAGAGGTTTCTGTTAAGGGTCCAGGTCCTGGAAGAGAAGCTGCTATTCGTTCACTTCAAGTTGCAGGTCTTGAGATTACTGCAATTAAGGACGTAACACCAGTTCCACACAATGGATGCCGTCCACCAAAGCGCCCAAGAGGATAATTCCTCTTTGTGGGAGCGTTAATGGATAGATTTTAACTTAAGGAGGCCTATTAATGAAAGATTTAAAATTCGAAAAACCAGCTACACAAGTTATTGAATTATCAGAGGATGGAAATACAGGTAAGTTTGAAATTACACCTCTAGAGAGAGGATTTGGACTTACTATTGGT
Source organism: Anaeroplasmataceae bacterium (assembly GCA_963590725.1). Taxonomy (GTDB): domain Bacteria; phylum Bacillota_I; class Bacilli_A; order Acholeplasmatales; family Anaeroplasmataceae; genus UBA3206. The sequence goes on from CAVAQB010000049.1 coordinate 24,072, forward strand.
AATGCCCTAAGAAGAGTGTTATTATCATCTCTTCCTGGTACTGCATTCGTTAATGTAAAAATTGACGGTGTACAACATGAGTTCATGTCTCTTGAAGGAGTTATGGAGGATGTTATAACAATAATCCTTAACCTTAAGGGTGTAATTCTAAAGACTGATTCTGAAGACCCAGATTTTCAAGTACAAGTAGAAATTCATAAGGGTGCAGGAGAAGTTACTGCAGCTGATATTATTCATGGTAATGAGTTAACTATTGTTAACCCAGAACACCATATCGCGACAGTTTCAGAGGGTGGATCATTAAACATGGTTCTAACTGTACGTCGTGGAGTAGGATTTGTACCTGCTATTAAGAATAAGGTTTATAATCAAACAGTAGGAGAAATTGCTATTGATTCAATTTATACTCCAATTGTTAATGTTAATTTCTCAGTATCTAAGACTCGTGTAGAGAACGAGGCTAACCATGATGACCTTGTAATTGAGGTTACAACAAATGGTTCAATCAGTGCTAAAGAGGCTTTAGCTATGGCTTCTAAAATGCTTATTGAGCATTTAAATGTTGTCGTAGAACTTTCAGAGAAGGCATCAAACACTGACTATATGAAAGAGCCAGATGATGATTCTCATAACAAGAAGCTTGAAATGACAATCGATGATCTTGATCTTTCAGTTCGTTCATACAACTGCTTAAAGAGAGCTGCTCTTAACACAGTAGCTGATCTTACAGCTAAGTCTGAAGAAGATATGATGAAAGTTCGTAATTTAGGACGTAAGTCATTAAAGGAAATCAAAGAAAAACTAGAAGACATGGGATTAGGATTTAGAAAAGACTAATTCTAGTAACAATATAAGGAGGAACTAAAACTATGGCAAGTTATTCAAGATTACGCCGTAATGCATCTGCTCGTAAGGCTGTATTACGTGATCTTATTACTGATTTAATTTTAAACGGATCAATTGAGACTACTGCTATTAAGGCTAAGGAGCTTAAGAGACTTGCAGACAAGATGGTAACACTTGGAAAGCAAAATACTTTAGCTTCTAGACGTAATGCTGCAAAGCTTATCCGTTTTGAAAAGGATGCTGACGGAAAGTTAGCAATCCAAAAGTTATTCGATGAGATTGCACCTAAGTTTGCAAATCGTAACGGAGGATACACTAGAGTTATTAAGACTGGTGTTCGTCGTGGAGATGCAACTCAAATGGCAATTATTCAATTCGTTGAGTAATAATAATTTAAGGAAGTCATAAAGACTTCCTTTTTTTCATTTCTTAGTGCTTAACACATAGTTTTTTGATATAATATAATAGAGATATTATGTAAAGAGGTGAAACCAATGATAGAAGTAAAGGATATTAAATTTGCATATACTAAGGAAGATATTGCTCTTAGAGGAGTATCCTTTAATATAGAAGATGATTCATGGGTTTCAATTATTGGACATAATGGTTCTGGTAAATCAACAATTTCTAAATTATTGATTGGCTTAATAACACCTCAAAAAGGTGAGATAATAGTAGACTCAATAAAGCTTTGTGATGAGACATGCGCTCAAATAAGAAAGAATATTGGAATAGTTTTCCAAAATCCTGATAATCAATTTGTAGGAGTAGATGTTGAACATGATATAGCGTTTGGGTTGGAAAATCTAGAAATCCCATCTTCAAAAATGCATGAACTTGTAAAAGAATATGCAGAAAAAGTTTCTATGCAAGATAAAATGAAGCGTGAGCCACATACATTATCTGGTGGAGAAAAACAAAGAGTTGCAATCGCAGGAATTCTTGCCTTAAATCAAAAATATATTATTTTAGATGAGGCAACATCTATGTTAGACCCAGAAGGAGTTAAAGATATCTCAAATTTAATTAAGGTGTTAAAAAATGAATACCACAAGACTATAATTACAATCACACATGATCTTAATTTAGCCGCATTATCTGATAATGTGATTGTACTTCGTGGTGGATTAAAAATTGCTGAGGGTAGTCCTAGTGAAATTTTTAGCGATAAAGAAATGCTAGAATCATCAAATCTAGAATTACCATTTGATCTTGATTTCTTAGAAATGTGCAAACATTCTAACCTTAATACTAATAAGGAGCTTATTGATGCCCTATGTCAATATCATTTAGAAAAGTAGGACATAAATATCGCGGCGTAAGAAGAAAAGATATTACAATTGCTCTTGATGATATTAATCTCTTTATTAATTCTAAAGATGAATTTGTATCTATTATAGGTAAAACAGGTTCTGGTAAATCAACTCTTATTTCTCATATGAATGGGCTTTTGTTACCAACAGAGGGTGAAGTTGTTTTATTTGACTCTAAATTCACAAGGAAAAAGAATCACAATCCAAAACTTAAACCTATAAGAAAAAGAATTGGATTTGTATTTCAATTCCCTGAATATCAACTTTTTGAAGATACTGTCTATAACGATATAGCTTTCGCTCCTAAAAACTTTGGATTTAAACCAGATGAAATAAAAAGCGAAATGATTAAAGTTTGCAATATGCTTAAAATAGATAACGAACTATTAAAAAAATCACCATTTAATTTATCTGGTGGTCAAATGAGAAAAGTAGCTATTGCGGGTATTCTTGCATATAATCCTGATATTTTAATACTTGATGAGCCAACAAGAGGACTAGATCCAAAGAGTAGTGCTGAAATAATGGAATTGTTTAATAAAATAAATAAAGAGATGCATAAGACAATTATAATGATTACTCATGATATGGGACTTATGTATAAATATTCAACACGTACTATTGTAATGAAGGATGCAAGAATTGTATATGATGGATCTCCTGAAGAATTGTTTTTGGATAATTTATATCTAGATTATCATATAGATAAGCCAGAAATATTAAAACTTGTTGATTATTTAAATAAGAAACTTAATTTAGAAATTCCATATAGCGTTCACACTAAAGAAGATTTATATGCTTTCTTAGAGGAGGTGTATAAATAATGGATATTACAATTGGACAATATATTCCAGGGTCTTCGTGGATATATAAAATGGACCCTAGAATGAAGATAATACTTACATTTGTTTTAATGGCAGTAATATTTTTATTACCAACACTTCTAAGCGTATCTATAGCGCTTGGAATATTTATACTTATGTTTATTACAACCCGCATACCATTATTAAAAATGCTTAAAGGACTTAAGAGCGTTATATATTTAATGATATTCACCTTTGTATTACAAATTATATATACGAAGGGAAATAGTGACACATTACTAAAAACACTAGAATTTCATTTTTCGTTCTATACTCTTCTTATGATGTTAGCCGTTTGTATTTTCTATTTCTTAACAAAAAAGTATATCCCTTTGAAAACAACATACTTTATTATGTTTATTATATCGTTGTTTTTAATTCAATATTTCTTTGATTTGGATACATTATTTAATTGTTCATATCGATTAAAGATATATAGGGAAGGAATAACAAAAGGTGGATTTATAGCTATTCGTGTTATATTGATGATATGTATTACATCACTTTTAACTTTCTCTACATCTACAATGGAGATTAATAACGGAATATCTAGTGTATTATCACCACTAAAACTACTTCATATACCTGTTGGTATATTTAGTATGATGTTATCTCTTACATTACGCTTTATACCAACATTGTTAACTGAAACGCACAAGATTATGAACGCACAATCTTCACGCGGAGTTGATTTTAATGAAGGCGGACTTAAGAGTAAAGTAAAACAAGTAATATCACTACTTGTACCTATGTTTGTTATATCATTTAGAAGGGCGGAAGAACTTTCAAATGCTATGGTTGCTCGTGGATATGATCTTGATAGTAAGAGAACAAGATATGATATATTAAAGTTGAAATTTATTGATTATTTTAGTCTGGTATTAGTTCTTGCATGTCTTGGGGTTTCTATTTATCTTAGGGTGGTTTTATGAGAATAAAATGTATTATTGCATATGATGGTACTTCCTTTATGGGATATCAAATACAGGGTGATTTAAGAACTGTAGAACGTGAGCTTGAAAATGCTATATCAAAAATAAGTGGTGAGAATACTAAAGTATATGCTTCAGGTCGCACAGATAGAGGGGTTCATGCTAAAGGGCAAGTTATTCATTTTGATACAGATAAAAATATAGAACCATATGGTTGGGTAAAAGCCATTAATGCTTTTCTACCATTAGATATAAGAATATTAAATGTTTTTATAGTGGATGAGAACTTTAACGCAAGGTTTAGCGTAAAATCAAAGGAATATCATTATTTAATAGAAACTAGTGGTTATGATTTATTTAAAAGAAATTATTATGCATTCTATAAAAACTTAGACATTCCATTAATGCGGGAAGCATTAAAAATGTTATGTGGGGAGCATAATTTCAAAGGATTTTGTAGTGGTTCAACAGATCCTAAAAAGGATTTTGTAAAAACAATATATGAAGCTACTCTAATAGAGGAAGGGTCTTTGTTAAGATTTGTATTTAGAGGTAGTGGATTTTTAAGATATCAAGTAAGAAGAATGATGGGAATAGTAATAGAGATAGGACTTCATAGAGTATCTCTTGATACAATTGATAGAGTATTTAGAGAGATGGACCCCAAAATTTCAAGACTATGTGCACCATCATGTGGACTATATCTTATGAAAGTTAATTATTGAGAGGTATTTATGAAAGGATTATTTATAACACTTGAAGGTGGAGAAGGTAGTGGAAAATCAACCGCTATAAACGCCATAAATGAATATTTTACTAAAAAAGGATATAAGACACTTGTTTCGCGTGAACCAGGTGGTATTAAGATATCTGAGGAAATAAGAAGTGTGATTCTTAATCCAGAGAATACTAAAATGACTGCTGAGACAGAAACGTTATTATATGCGGCATCAAGAATACAACATCTTCAGGAAAAAATAATTCCAGCCTTAGAGGATGGAGTTGTAGTTATTCTTGATAGATATATAGATTCATCATTTGTATATCAAGGGGTTGCTCGTGGAATTGGTATTAAGAATGTAGAAAGAGCCAATAGTTTTGCCTTAGATTATATGCCAAATATAACATTCTTCTTAGATGTTAAGCCAGAGGTTGCGCTTAAAAGACTATCAGGAAGAGATAAAGTAGATAGACTAGATATGGAATCACTAGATTTTCATAAGAAGGTTTATGATGGATATATAGAAGTAATGAATATGTATCCAGAACGTATTAAAAGAATTAATGGTGAACAATCACCAAATGGTGTTGTTTTAGATATAATAAAAGTATTAGATAATTATTTGAAAGGATAGTGAATGATATATGCATATAAGTGATTATATTAATAGTATGCCAGAAATTAAACAAATGCTTGATTCATCATATAAGAACAATCGCTTATCACATGCATATATATTCTCTGGAGATAAAGGCGTTGGTAAGGAAGCAATGGCTTTATATTTTACAGCCCTATTATATAGTGATGGGGAAGTAGATTATAATTCAACTACCTCAAATCAAATATTTAATCATGATTTTTTAAATTTGTACGAAATATATCCGAGCCGAAATGAAATAAAAAAAGATGATGTAGAAGCATTGATGCTAGAATTTAGTAAAACTTCTCTACAAGAAGGAGAAAGAGTATTTATTATTCATGATGCAGATAGGCTTAATCCCAAATCATCTAATATGTTACTTAAGTTTATTGAAGAACCACCTACAGGTGTACATGGAATACTTCTTACATCTAATTTATCTAATATTCTTCCAACAATTATATCTAGGTGTAATATAGTATCCTTTAAAGCTAAGGACAAATCATTACTTTATAAAGAACTTATAGATAATGGCATTCCAAATGATTTTGCTTCTATAATAAAAGAATTTACTAATAATTTAGAAGAGGGAATATCACTTTTTGAAGATGATATGTTTAAAACATCTTTAGATTATGTATTGAAATTGCTTGATACTACTAAGGAAATAGATGGTCTTATGCTTACAAATGATAATATAGCTTATCTATCTAATGCATCTAATATGCGTATTGTATTAAATATGTTATCGCTATTTTTAGAAGATATGTTATATGATACGCCTAATAGATTTAAGGAATATAAAGAGATAATTTCACGCTATAAAAAGCGTAATAATAATGATAAAATAAAAGAAAGACTAAAATGTGTTTTAGACTATATAAAGATGATAGACGCAAATGTGCAATCAAAAAATGTTGCATATATGCTAGAAATATTAATGTTTAGGTAGGTGATTCTATGAAAGCTTGTAGAATACAATTTAAAAAATTAGGTAAAAAATATTTCTTTGGATGCGAAAGATTTAATCTTAGTGATGGAGATATGGTGGTAGTATCTACAATACGTGGACAAGAGATTGGATATGTATGCGGAGATATGTTTGAGTTAAATGCTAAAACAATAGATGGAGAGCTTAAAGATGTAATTAGATTAGCTACTAATGAAGATATTCAAAGATATAGAAGAAATATAGATGAAGAGCCTAGAATAATTAATAAGACAAAGGAACTTGTTTTAAAAGAAAAGCTTGATATGAAGGTATTATCGTGCGAATATACGCTTGATAAATCAAAACTTATCATATATTTTGAATCAGAAGATAGAGTCGATTTTAGAAACTTAGTAAAGGATTTAGCCGATATATATAGAACACGTATAGAATTAAGACAGGTTGGTTCACGTGATGGCGCTAAATATTTTGGTGGCATAGGTCCTTGTGGTCTTACTGTATGCTGCCAAACATGGATTTCAGACTTCCAAAATGTATCAGTAAAAATGGCTAAAAATCAAGGATTATCACTAAATCCTACAAAGATTAGTGGTAATTGTGGAAAACTATTATGTTGTATAAACTATGAAAATGATATGTATACAGAACTTAGAAAGAACGCTCCTGATGTAGGAGATGTTGTTCAAACAGATAAAGGCATAGCTAAGGTTATGTCATCAGATATTTTAAATAGAAATTTAAAGGTTAAGTATATTGAAACAGAAGGATTCGGATATTTGAAAATGGATGATGTAGTATTTGATCCAAAAAATAGAAAGCGTAAAGATAATGGAAGTAATTAATGAATTATTAGGATATCCTAAATATAAGATTATTCAGGATCCTGATAAATTTAATTTTTCAATAGATTCAATGATCTTAGGATCATTTGTAACCATTAAACCGCATACTAAATCTATATTAGATATTGGATGTGGAAATGGACCTATATCAATGTATTTAACATTAAGAACTAACGCTATTATAGATGCGGTTGAAATTCAAAAGGAATCATATAATCTAGCTAAAAGATCGATAGAACTTAATAAACTTGAAAATCAAATTAATGTCTATAATGAAGATATAAGAGGATATGCTAAAAGGCATCAAAAAAAATATGATGTAATAGTATCTAATCCTCCATTTTTCAAATACATTAAAACATCTAATGTTAATAAGAACGACTATAAAACAATAGCTAGGCATGAAGTAATGCTTACACTTTCTGAATTATGCCACGAGGTAGCATTGATGCTTAATGATGCAGGGGTGTTTGCGCTTGTTCATAGACCTGATAGATTAACTGATATTTTATGTGAACTAAGAGCTAATAGATTAGAACCTAAGAGAATAAGATTTGTATACCCTAAGATTGGCATGGAAGCAAATCACGTATTGATAGAGGCTGTTAAAAATAGAGGTGAGGGTGGATTAAAAACTCTTCCACCATTCTATGTTCATAACATTGATGGAAGCCACACTAATATGGCATTAGAGGTTTATAATTTAGGAGAGGATAAAAATGAAAAGAAACTATAGTTATAATCATAATGGCGCAATTTTGTATTTAGTAGCTACTCCTATAGGAAACCTTGAAGATATAACATTTAGAGCTATAAGAATTCTTAAAGAGGTATCCTATATATACGCTGAGGATACTAGAAATAGTTCTGTTTTACTAAATCATTATGATATTAAAACACCCTTAAGATCGTATCATGATTTTAATAAAGAAATAAAAAATGATGAAATAATAGATATATTAAAGAGTGGAGAGAGCGTTGCGATAATAAGCGATGCCGGTAATCCCGTTATATCAGATCCTGGATATAATATTGCCGTATCTTGCATAGAACAAGATATTGCGGTCACAACAGTTCCGGGGGCATGTGCATATTTATCGGCTCTTGTATCATCAGGACTTCCACCAATGCCAAATACATTTGTGGGATTCCTTGATTCTAAACAATCTAAAAGGTTAGAAATGCTTAATGAATTTAAATATGTTAAGCATACATTAATTTTTTATGAGGCGCCTCATAGAATAATAGATACTCTAAACGATATGCTTAATGTATTTGGAGATAGATATATTGTTATATCTAGAGAACTTACAAAGAAGTTTGAAGAGATAATAAGAGGAAATATAAGAGAAATATTAAAGGATACAACTCTTTTAAAGGGCGAAATGGTAGTACTTGTATCTGGTGCAGAAGAAAATGTAGAGAAAAAAGATCCTATGGTTATGATAGATGAGTTAATATCTACAGGATATAGAAATAAAGATGCCATAAAAGAAGCAGCTTTAGTACTTAATTTAGATAAGCACGAACTATATAGTAAATATATAGAATATAAGAAGCAAAAATAAATTAGTTATAAATTATGATTTTTGTAGTATAATTTTAAATGTTGGAGATGGTATTAATGAGTAATAAAAAGTTTTATTTAACAACCGCAATTGCATATACATCATCAAAGCCACATATTGGTAATGTATACGAGGCAATACTTGCGGATGCGATTGTTAGGTATAAAAAGAAAGATGGATATGATACATTCTTTATGACTGGAACTGATGAGCATGGTCAAAAGATTCAAGAAAAAGCTATGTCTTTAGGAGTTACTCCAAAAGAGCATGTTGATAAAGTATCAGGCGAGCTTAGAACTACTTATGAGGCAATGGGCGTAGATTTTGATAAGTTTATTCGTACTACAGATGACTATCATATGGCTGAGGTAGCAGATGCGTTTGAAAAGCTTTATAAGCAAGGAGACATATATAAAGGTGAATATAAGGGATTATATTGCGTATCTTGTGAATCTTATTTTACAGAAAAAGATTTAGTAGATGGTAAGTGCCCTGATTGTGGAGGCCCTGTTATTGAGGCATCTGAGGAAGCATATTTTTTAAAGCTACAACCTTATCAAGCACGCTTAGTAGAGCATATTAAGACTCACCCTGAATTTATTCAACCTGAAGCACGTAAAAATGAAATGCTTAATAACTTTTTAGCAAATCCACTTCCTGATTTATGCGTATCAAGAACATCTTACACATGGGGAATTCCTGTAAAGTTTGACCCTAAGCATGTAACATATGTTTGGATTGACGCTTTAATGAACTATATTACAGGTATTGGATATCACGTTAATAAATCATCAGAGCCATCATTTGATAAATATTGGCCTGCAGATGTTCATTTAATTGGTAAAGACATATTAAGATTCCATACAATTTATTGGCCAATAATATTAATGGCTTTAGGAGTTGAACTTCCAAAGCAAGTATTTGGACATCCTTGGATTTTAACTAACCATAATAAGATGTCAAAATCTAAAAATAACGCAATATATGCAGATGAATTATCGAATATATTTGGAGTAGATGCGGTAAGATATTACTGTCTACATGAGATTCCATTTGCTTCCGATGGAAATCTTACTTATGAACTAGTTTGTGAAAGAACAAATTCTGATTTAGCAAATACATATGGAAACTTAGTGTCACGTACTATTGCGATGTGCAAAAAGTATTTTGGCGATGAGGCTATTACAAAAGGTAGTTCTACAGAATTTGATAATAATTTATTTGATAGTATTAATTTAGCAGTTAATTCCTACCATACATTAATGGATCAATTCAAAGTAGCTGATGCATTAGAAGAAGCTATGAAAATGTTAAGAGGAGCAAATAAGTATATAGATGAAACAACTCCTTGGCAACTTGCAAAAGATCCAACTAAAAAAGACAATCTAAAAAATGTTTTATATAACTTGCTTGAGGCAATAAGAATTGCATCAGTATTACTAGAACCTGCAATTCCAAAGTCTGTAAAGAAAGTATATGAAGCACTAGGAACTAGTAAGATTAATTTTAAAGATCTTACTATAGGTGATGAGATGGCATACAGTGTTAAGACAATTGATGTGTTATTCCAACGCCTTGATGTAAATAAGGTCATGGAAGAAGTGTTGGCAAAAGAAGAAGCTAAGAAGGAACAAACTAAACCTCTTGCGCCATCAAAGCCTCTAATTACAATTGATGACTTTGATAAGATAGACCTTGTAATGGGTGAAATAGTTAGTGCTGAAAAGCATCCTAAAGCGGACAAACTATTAGTATTTAAGGTAAACATTGGTACTGAGGTACGCCAAATAGTATCTGGAATCGCTAAATGGTATGATCCTAGTAAGATGGTTGGTAAAAAGGTAGTTGTAGTAAAGAACCTTAAGCCAGTCAAACTTAGAGGCGTAGAGTCACAAGGAATGTTACTATGCGCATCGGATGCGATGGATGAAGAACTAGAACTTGTAACATCTAATCTAAATCCAGGGGATGTTGTAAGATAAGGATTAATAAAGCTTTAGTGGTAAAAAAAACTAAAGCTTTTTTGTATACTAAAACTATATTTTCAATAACGTTAAAAAACTATAATTAACTATATGCTAATAATTATTTGTTAGCACATGTTTTCCTTAACTGATTTTACGTTTAAATTGGTATTTTATAATTTTTTATAATATGGTATAATGAATTGAAGTGGGTGATAATAATGCGCGCTAGAGATTTAAAGGTATATTCAATAATTTTAATATTTTTTTTAGTGTGCTTAGTTGCTATCACAGGTGTTTATCAAGCAGGAGTAAATGCTACAACAACTAAAAATGCAGAATATCAAAGTAGTTGCGCTTATGATTCTTCAGAAGAAGCAATTACGGCTTCTATTATGAAATATAACACACTCTTCCTTGAAGGCGGTAGTGATGTTGAGGTAGTAAGCTCAACTGATGCTACATTTGGTGATAAGTCTTATGCAATAGATAAAGATGGATATGTTTATTTTAAAAATAATACTTCATATGGAAAAGTTGAATTACAAAAAATAATGAAGGATGCGCTTGATGATGATTCAAACGCAATACTTCTTGTAAGTGATGGAAATGTAATCGGTGCTAATCAAAATTACAATAATAGAATTACATCACTTCTTGAAATTTTAAGTAGAACAAATTCTTCCTCTAAGTCAAATGAAATCTTAAATGATTCAAAGAGTGAAGGAAGACACATATATACAGCAAAGCTAACTGTCGCAGCTGGTAAGATATCAGGATACATTGTATCTGATGATTATAGCGGATACAAACTTTTAAGATTTGTAAATGAGGCTGTTATTATTACATCTAAAGACATTAATCAATTTAAATTAATGTATTGGATAGGAGTTCTTTTAATATTAATAGGAATCGTTGCCGATTTCTTCTTTATGTTTAGAAAGATTTCAAGAGTACAAGTAATTGATGCTGGTATTTCACTTAAAGGCTCAAATGCAGTAGTAATTGTAAAGGCTGATGGAAAAATTATTTCGTATAATAAACCATTTAAGGCGGCTTTTGAATCGAAAACCCTTCCTATTAGTTCAATGGATGAACTAAAAGTTATGGATTCAGAATATACATTAAAAGATTTAATAAAGGAACAAAGAAGATTTATTTTAGGATATGTCGCTTTACAAGACGAGGAAGGAAATAAGGAGCATGATGATGTCTACTTCGAATTCTTCTCAGCAAAGCGTGGCTTTGATTACTGCCTACTTGGTAAAGATGTTACTAAGGAATATATTGATAATCAAATTCTTCTTAAGAAATCTACTAAGTCATCTATTACAGGTGATAATAACTCTGTAGTTCTTGAAAGAAGATATCGTGAAGTTAAGGAAAGGTATAACGCTGTAAAGGATCCTTACCTATTCCTTATGGTTAATTTAAGAGGATTTAAGAATATTAATACATTGCTTGGATTTGACCAAGGAAATGATGCCTTAAAATTCTTCTCAGAACAATTACATGAATATTATGATGGACTTGAAATATTCCATACTAAAGGTGATGAATTCGTAATTCTTGATGAAAAATCAAATGAGGTTATGGATATTCAAATTACTAATAAGATGATTGAAACATTCAAGGCTCCAATAACTATTAATAATAATGAAATTATGCTTCGTCCAGTAGTGGGAGTTTTAGGCTCTGACATGGATGGTGAAGCTTTGGCTGATTTTGATATGTTAATATCTAAACTTACAACCGCAACAAACCGTGCAAAAAATGCAGGAAGGCTTGTTTGCAGATATGATGTTAACTTAGAAAATAGTGCTACAAAAGATCGTGAGATGGAAGATGATTTAAAAATGGCCATTCAACGTGGAGAATTTGTTATGCACTATCAACCACAATATGAACTTAACCAAGATAGAATATGTGGATTTGAAGCATTACTTCGTTGGAATAATCCAAAGTATGCCACAATCTCACCAGAAGTTTATATTAAAATGGCTGAAAAGAATGGATATATTGTTGATGTAGGAAACTTCATTAATTCAGAAGTATTCAAAACAGCTAAAGAAATGGAACAATATGATGTTCATATCTCTGTTAACGTATCTCCAGCACAAATAGTTCAAGCTGGATTCGTTGCGGATTTCCTTGATAAGTTTGAAGAAAATAACTTAAGACCTGGTGCAATTGCACTAGAGGTTACTGAGACATTCTTAATGGAAAACTTTAATACAGTTATTGAGAAGCTTCAAATCCTTAAGAATCGTGGAGTATCAATCCACCTTGATGATTTTGGAACAGGATATTCTTCTATGCTTTATCTAAAAGAATTACCTATTGATACAATTAAGGTAGATAAGGAATTTATAAAGCATATTGAAACAGATAGATTTAGTAAGGTATTAACATCTAAGATAATAACTCTTGGTAAAGAACTTGGAGATAAGATTATTTGCGAAGGTGTTGAAACTAAGGTGCAAAAAGATATTGTCCATAAATTTGGTGCCGATATTATCCAAGGATATTATATTGGTAAAGCTTTATCTAAAGATGATGCGTTCGCATTACTAAAAACAGGTAAAGTTTCAAACACAAATAAGAATAATGGAAAAGAAGGTGAAGAATAATGCTATTAGTATCTGGAGGAGCTGCATTGTCAGTTACATTAATTGCATTAATAGTAGTAATAGGACTTGGGGTTTTATTCTATTTCTTAATAAGATATAATTCTAAAAAATTTCATGAGGAAACTGATAATTTATCTAAGCAAACTATTACAAAAGCTGAAATGGATAAAGCAATTACAAATCACATTAAGAGAGTTGGAAGATTTGGTGAATTCACACTAATTTATTTAGACATTGATAACTTCACATCGATGAATGATATATTTGGTCGTGAGCAATGCCAAGAATTCTTAACTGAAATTGCAGGACGTTTTGTTAAACGCTTCCCTTATCGTACAGTAATTTCTAATTTCAAAGATGATGAATTTATGATATTTATAAAAGATAACTTAACTTATGAACAAGTATGTAAGGTATGTGATCAATTATTATCAGATGTACGTCAAAAGCTATTTGTATCAACAACTGAATCGATTTCACTTACAGCATCTGCTGGTATTTGTATGTATCCATCATGTGGAAGAACTCATGATGAATTACTTAAGAATTTGGAGCTTGCTACATATATTTCAAAGCGTGAAGGTGGAAATAAATACACAATGTATTATAGAACTCTTTCATCTGATGAAGTTGAAAATTATCATTTCTTCTTAGAAATTAAAAAAGCAATTGCTAACAAAGAATTCTGCCTATATTATCAACCAATTATTAACCTAAATACAGATAATATTTATGGATTCGAAGCATTAATGCGTTGGAATCACCCTGAACAAGGTGTATTACCACCAGCTAAATTCATTGATATAATGGAAAAAAGTGGAGATATCTATTGGGTAGGTAAATGGGGTCTTGAATTATTATGTCAAAAATATAATGAACTTCAATCAATAGTTGATGATGACTTCCATTTGACATTAAATCTTTCAACTAAGCAATTAACTTATGATAATCTTGCTGATGAATTGATACTTGTTTGTAAAAAAGGACAAGTATCACCAAATAAGATAGTACTTGAAGTTTTAGGATTTGCAATGTTTGAAAAAATGGAAAATGTTAAGCAAAACTTATTAAAACTTCGTGATGCTGGATTTATAATTGCGGTAGATGGATTTGACCTAGACTATGCAACAATTACAAAGATTGCGAAAGAGCCTATTGATATGATTAAGATTTCTCGTAACTTCTTTGTAAACGAAATAATTAATGAACCTAATAATCCAAAGCCTATTTCATCTAATGAAGATAAGATTAAAGAAGAGCTTATGGAACAAAAGGAACTTAAGGAGAAATTTGCTAAGATGCTTATTGAATCAGCAAATGTTGCTCGTCGTGTAGTTGTCTCTGAAGGTGTTGAAACTAAGGAACAAGAACAATATGTTCTAGGTCTTGGAGTTTCATATGGACAAGGATATTATTATTCAAAGCCTATTTCTTCTGAGGAAACACAGGAATTTATTAAACTACGTAAATGGGATGAACATACATACGATCCTTCTAAAGAAGAAGGGGATGTAGAAGATAATCCTGATGCAGAACTTAGAGCTGAGGTAAAGAGCGAAATAAACAAAGAGACTACTTCAGATGATGAAAATGTAGTGCAAAGCGAACCATCTCTAGAAGAACAAGCTGATGAACAAGCTGATGAAAATCTAGAAAAAACTTTAGATAACCAAGAACAAGAGTTAAATGAAGTAAATAATGATGAGTCAGATTCGGAAGAAACAGAAGAAGATGATGATGCTTCTGATGAAAATGATTTAGAATCAAATGAAGAGGACGACTCAAAAGAAGAGTAGATAAGTGTTGAAATTTTAAAAAATTGACATATTTTTTGAAATATATTATAATACTTACATGTAAAAGCAAAGCAAGAGCAATCTTGTGACGCAAAACTAAAGGGTCCTAAATTAGGACAGCCAGTTGCCTTCTTAAGCGATATCGCTTTAGGCAACTGTTTTTTGTAAATTGTGTATAATTAATGTGGAGGAAATCAAGTATGGCAAAAGGCATAGATGAAGAGCTTGCCAAAGACCCGATGGTCAGCTTGTTTAGAAAGAGAAAGTTAATAATAGCATTAATTGTGTTATTCTTATTACTAGCTACTACTATCGGTGTTGTAACATACTATGGTCTTGCGACAGGAGGATATACAATTAATATTGATAAAGAACTTCAAGGCATGGGAATTGAATTGAAGGAATCTTATAATGCCGAAGACGGAATTGATCACTTAGAGGCTCCTGAATATAAAAGCTCTGAACCTATTAGTCAACCTGAAATAATTGAGTCATGGGTTTATAATAATGATGGAGGATATACATCTAGTGCCGGAAATTACATTGGATATACATTCTATTTGTGCAATGTTGGTACAAGAGAATGCGGTGTTGAATCTACATTTAAAATTGTTGAAAACAAAAAGGATGTAGCGTCTGCAGCGAGATTTTGGATGTTTATCTCTAAGGGTTCAGCAATAGACGGTGAACTTGTTTTGAGCGATATAGATACAGAAGGCGTAATCTATAAAAAGAAGGAATCAAGTGAAGAAAGAGAAGCTGAATACAATAAAAATTATAATAGCGATGAGAAACCAAATGGTTATAAGAAGCAAGTTAATTGGAATGAAAATTATACTACTTCTGATGATGACAGCGTTATTAAAACGACTATATGGAAAGACTTCAAACCAGGAGATGCGATAAAAATCACTATAATTATGTGGCTTGAGGGAAATGATCCTGATTGTGTTGCCTATGAAGATGAAAAAGGTGTTCGCCAAGGAATACTTGGTGGAAGTTTGAAGATTGGTATGTCATTCCAGGCGTATCATGATGAATTACTAAAATAAAAAAAGTAATTGTTGACATTATTATAAATTGGGGTATAATCTACCATGAAATATTTTTGGGGGACAACACCAATTTAATATTAATATGTTTATTAGAACTAACTTAAAGGGGTTGATAAACAAATGGTTAATTTATCAAGAAAACTTTATATTAGTATATTATCTTTGATGTTATTATTTATTGTAGCGGGAACTGTAACATTTGCGTGGTTTAAACTTAATACCAATGCATGGGTTTCGGATTTGGAAATTGGAGCCAATATCAATGCTAATTTAAAAATATCGGTTGATGGAGAAAATTATTTCACAAATCTTACCTCATCTCAAATAGCTAAGTCTATTGTGGCTAAAGCTAACGGATGGGAATTGAAATGCCATGATAGTAATTATAAGCCTATTGATAATGAGGGCGAAGATGATGATGAAGATTCACTAAATTATTGGTATGGCTATGAAAAAGATAGTGACAAAGAAAAAAAGAAAATTCGAATTACGAATAATAGTTTAAATTCTTATTTAAGTCAAATAAGTCTTAAACCGGTCACTTCAAGCGATGGAAAAAGTTTTCAGACTTTAGATGGAACATCACGTAATGTGACAGCTAAATATTATATACAGTTTGATATTTATTTCCGTTCAGATGATAATGAGGACCAAACAGTTTATTTTTCAAATAGAGAAATAAAAATTAGTGGTGAAGATACAACAATCCCTAAGACTGAACTATCGGTTGCAAATTACAAGGATGAATTTCCAAAAGATATAATGGTTCAATTTGATACCTATGATTTATCTAGTGGCAAACTTATCCATTATAATTCGAAGACTGAGCAAGCAACAATGGATGGAGTTGATGTCACAGATAGTTTTAAAAAGAATTTTAGAACTAAGATAAGTGATGCGGCTAGGTTCGCAGTATCAACTACAGGAGATTCTATAGATAATGGTACTAGAATATATGAACTTAGCAAAGGTAATGGTTCTTATGCAACTAATTTAGTAGAAACAGGTAGCACTTCAACAAATTCTACATATGAAGGAGCAAGTGGCGCTGCATATGACGCAACTAAAAACGCTGCATTTACTTATTATAATCGTACTGCGGAGTTAGAGCATAGCCAAGGAAATATGTCACGTAATTTTATTACAGCGATAGAATATTCTGATGTGCCAGATACTTATAAAGGCTTTGATAGTTTAGAAGCTGCGCGTATTATTAATTTAAACCAAAGTAATAGTTGGGGAAAAAATGGCGAAGCTAAAATGACTATGACTATTTGGCTTGAAGGTTGGGATGCTGACTGTATTGATACAATCCTTGATCAAAAGTTAAAAATAGATATGTCATTTACAAACTTTACATCTTACCTAGAAAATGGTTTTGTAAAATTAACATATCTTACAACTAACCCTAGTAATAAAAATGAGATTGTTGAAACAAAGGTTAGAAGAGAATGTATTGCTAATAATGTTTATATAGCAGATGATGCCCCAGCTTATATAAAAGGTTCTAACGCCTCATTTAAAGGATGGGCATATAGTAATGAAGATGGACAATACACTGATAAAGATGGAAATCTAGTTAGTGATCCTGTAATGTTTGATTTTGAAACAACACCTGTCATAAGTAAGAAGGCAGCTACAAAGAAAGATGATTCAAATCAAGCAGTAGAAAATTGGTATCTTGTTAGCGTTTGGGCTTAACAAAATACAAAAAACTTGAACAATCACCATAATAATGGTATAATTGTTATAGAGAGTAATCGCTATTAAGGAAAAGATTACAAAAATAAAGAAGAAAAATAATAAGAAAACGAAAAGGAGAAAGGTATATATGAAAAAGATTTCGAGAAAATTATTATTAAGTATCCTATCTATGGCTTTTGCGGTTGTAGCATTAGGAACAACAACATTTGCATGGTTTACAACAAATGCAACAGTTACTGCAACTACACAAATTAAGGTGCAATCAACTACAGACTCAATACAAATATCAGATGATTGTTTCTCGTGGGGAGCATCAGTTAGTTATAATTTAACAACTACTGAGCTTGGAGCTGCAACATATGTCCAAGGTACTAAAAGTACATTAATGGCAACTGATGTATTGACTGATATGGATGGTCATAATTCAAGTGATGGTGCAGGATTTAAAAAAGTTGTAATGTATTTAAAGGTTACATCTAATAAGAGCATAAAAATTAGTAATGATAGTACATCATCTACTGGTGCAAAAGCTTACACTTTAACAAAAGATTTTGAATTCAAAGCACAGGCTACTGCTGAAAATAAAGTTCAATATAATGCAGGAGCTAAGGTTTTACTTAATGCTGAAAATGCTCTTCGTGGAACTCTAGATGTTACTAATGCTGTAAGCATTACTGATACTAAGTTGAAAGATGCGAATAAAGGAAATGCTGTAACTACATTTACAGGAACAAATCCAACAAATACAAGATTACAAACTCTTGCAGGATATTCATCAACTAATCAACAATCAAGCGGTGGTACTGCAACAACTTCAACAGGTTCAAGTGTCGTTAATTTAGGTCAATCACTTGCAGGTGATAACTGTGCTAATGCATATATAGAGGCTGTACTTGGAACTAATTTCAGTAATTCATCAAATACAGATACATATAAGGCTGCAAATGCTAATTATGTAGCATCTAACAATAACAGTAATATACTTACAAGTACTGGATGGACAAACAAAGTGGTTGTAAATTCAACTACACCAAACTCTGTTTATAGATTAACATTTATTTATTGGTTAGAAGGATATGATGCAGATTGCTTCGATGCAATATTTGCTCAAACTATTAGCCAAACATTAACATTCACAGCAGGTGACCCCGTTCAAACACCTGCTAATGATGGAAATGGTAATGGCAATAATAGCGCAGAATAAGAATTTGAATATTATGTAACCACATAATAAAAAATAAATGTCTAGGCTTAGCCTAGGCATTTTTTTGCTTTATACACTTGAATAAATAACTATTTTATTTTAATTATAAATATGATAAAATATAATAAAGATATTTTTTTGAAAGGAGCAATTAAATTATGAATGATGCTTCAAACGAAAACGTTGAATTAAGTTCTAACAATAGTAATGAAGTCGCAACTTTAGAAAATAAGCCTATTGAAACAAAAACACAAAAAGCGCTTAGAATTACAAATATAGTCGTAAATGTTATATTTTATATTTTTATTGCCATACTATTACTATTCTCAATATCTCAAATTGCGGGATCTAAAGATAAAAAAGTAAAAAATGTATTTGGACTTGGGTATGAAGTAGTAGCTTCAGACTCAATGAAACCAGCATTTAAGAAAAACGATTTAATTTGGGTAAAAACTAATTTTAAAGAAAAAGATTTAAAGGTAGGTACTATTGCTACATTTTGGGATATGTATTCTTCAAATCCAACAAATAATTCAAAAGGTTTCCTTAATACCCACAGAATTGTAGATGTTGTTGATTTAAACAAAGATGGCAAAGTGGAATTCTATGTTCTACAAGGTGATTATAAGAAAGGCACAGTAGATGATTATTCTACATGGACAGATGCACAAAAAGAGGCTGCATGGTATAATTATCAATATGCTTCTGGTCCCATTCAAATAGTTCAATCTTCATCAGATTTTAGCGCGATATATGTTGGACATTGGGATGGCGCAGGAAGTTTTATTAATTGGCTATCAAATCCTAAAAAAGGATTTATACTTGTAATTGTTTTTACTGGAATATTCTTACTTTTTGAAATGTTTATGGTTATAAAAAATATAATGGATATAAGAACTGCTAAGATGATTTCTAATAAAGAAGCTGAAAAGGAAGAAATGAAAATGAGCCTTGAAGCTGAACGTGAAAAGATGAAACAAGAGCTATTAGCGCAACTAAAGGCAGAACAAGAAACTCTAAATAGTAGCGCAAATGTAGATAAAACAGAATCAGAAAATGTAGAAAATACAGATTCTGAAAAAGAAGATGACATAGAAGAATAGAAATTTTGGTAAAATGCTCTTGGAAGGAGAGAAAAGAAAATGACAGAATTTGCAAAATATTATTATGATTTTTTAAAGACGTTCTTTATAAATTTTGGAACGTTCTTTAAAACAATTGGAAAAGCCTTTGGAAAATGGTTTGGAACTGATATCGCTGGATACTTTAAAGATCTTGCTGATGCATCTATTCACAACTCAGAATGGAATGCACTAGACTGGATTGCATATATTATTGTTTTATTCATTAATCTAGCATTTATAGTATTGTGCGTTACATTAATTGTGATTTTATGCAAGAGATACAATAAATTTAGAGGCAGAGAAGTTGAAAAAGATGAACTTATTGATCAAGTTCAATTACTTAACAAAAAAGTAGTGGATTTGGTTGAGGAAAAGAATAAGATTTTAGCTCTTCGTGTATCTCAAATTTCAGGAGGAGAGGCTGAGGTTAATCCTGATGATTTATTCAATCCTCAACTTATTACTGAAGAGGATGATGAAAAAGAAGAATTTAATGGTAGATTTGTTAAACTTACACAAGTTGATACTTTCTATAAATCAAACCCAGAATATACAATTATGACATCTAATGATATGCTTGATTTATCAGGACTTTGTGATAGATTTATTGGATATGCTGCATCTCAATTACATTTGTATTATTCTAAAGATATTATTGCCCGCTTCATTGCTGGAATGGGAACTGCAAAGGTACTAATTCTTGAAGGTATTTCAGGAACAGGAAAAACGTCTCTTCCTTATGCAATGGGTAAATTCTTTAATAAACCAACATCAATTATTTCAGTTCAACCATCATGGCGTGATCGTGCAGAGTTATTAGGATATTTAAATGAGTTTACAAAGAAATTTAATGAAACAGATTTCTTAAAATACGTATACGCTGCAGGATACTCAGATAAACCTAACTTTATCGTACTAGATGAGATGAACCTTGCCCGTATAGAGTATTATTTTGCTGAATTCTTATCAGTAATGGAAATGCCAGACCCATCTCAATGGGTAATTGACATAGTTCCTGGAAATGACCCTACAGATCCAAAATTATTTATTAATGGTAAACTATTAATAAATCAAAATATTTGGTTTGTAGGAACTGCCAATAAGGATGATTCAACATTTACAATTACAGATAAGGTTTATGACCGTGCTTTACCTATCGTTATTAACCATAAGGCTGAGCTTGTTGATGCACCTTATACTGAAAATGTTCAAATGTCATTTGAATATATCGATGAGCTATTTAAGGCAGCTCAAAGAGATATTACAATCTCAACAAGAGTTATGGAAACATTCTTGAAGCTAGATGATTTCATTCAAGCTAAGTTTAAGATTGCGTTCGGAAACCGTATTATGAAGCAAATTAAATTGTTTGTTCCACTATATGTAGCGTGTGGATTTACTGAAATTGAAGGATTAGATTACATGTTATGTAATAAGATTTTACGTAAGTTCGAAAGTTTAAACCTTGCATTCTTACGTAATGAATTAGATCAACTTGCAACATTACTAGATAAATTATTTGGTAAGAGAGCATTTGCTGTATCACTAGATTATATTAATGATCTTAAGAAAATAGGTTAATAACTAATTATTTAAAATATATTGGAGGTGAGTAATGTGGAAAAAGAACAAAAGCTAGATAATTTAGAAAACGTTAATAATGCGGATTCTAATGAAATGGTAAACGATAACAAAGACTTAGAAATAAATGAGGCAACAGATGCTGAAAAAGAAGATGAGTCTATAAAAGAGTTCTACCACATACTCGAAAGTGGTCTTAGTGGAAGCATTTCAAATTCACCAATGGGTCAAGCTTTATATAAGCAGGTTCAAGGTGGAAAGAAAACAGTATATTCTAAGACTATTCGTGAAACAAAAATATTTGAAAAATCATTTATTCCTGTATTACTAGATTGCTTTAAGAGTATTTCAAAAATCTTGAAAGACCCAAAGAAAGCAATTAGATATGAAGAAGAAGTTGTACCGATGGAAAAGGCAAAGAAGGTTAATTCTGATACCGTAAGACATCTTGCTGCGCATACACAATACATTAAAGAAGTAAAAGATAATGGCGATGTTGTACCATCAAAGCTTCTTACAACATTTTCTGAAGATGAACTTGGTATATATGAAAACCGCTTTATTAAAACACTAATTAATCGTATTTGTAAGTTCTTATCTCTTCGTATTCAAATAATGAAGAAGAACCTAGATTCTTATGAGACACGTAGTACTGTTATTACAAATGATTTTAAATTAGAAGATAAAACTAAAGTTAAGGTTGAATTATCTGTTAAAATGGAATCTGAGCAAGATTCTGAAGTTAAAATGGCTCGTGATACATTTGAAAAAGCAAAAGATATTCATGAGAAATTTAAAACACTTCGTTCTTCACAGTTAATGCAAGCTTTAAAGAATTATAAGGAGGTTGTACCTCCAATCCAAAAAACGAACATTATTCTTAAAAACCCTGAATTTAAAGTTTGTTATAGTACATGGGTTTTCCTTGATAGATATAATCAATTAGCCTTTGATGTTAATGTTCGTGAGAAAAAGAATAAATATCCAGATGACGAGGCAACAACAGTAGATAGAATTGTAACTCATTCAATAGGTACAATGCTATACTTTAATGGTGCTCGTGATATTGATAAAGATAACTTATTTAAATCGCATACATTCCGTAATGCTAAACAAATTAACAAAATGGATGATGAATATAAGTTTAAACCAGATTCTCAAAAACTAGAGCAATTTGAGATGTCTGAATATTTCTTAAATAAAACACAGGAGTTTTACCAACAATCCCTTGAAGATAAGGTAAACTCAGGTATGGAAAAGAAATATTCTTTAGAACTTGTATTTAGAGAAATGCAAGAGGTTGTAAACTCTATTTATCCGCCACTATTCGAAGTTCCACAAGAAGACGAATTTGAAGACGTACCTCTTCCTGTTAAACTTGAACGTGCTAAGAAGAAAGCGGATGTCTTAGATACTATTACAAGACTTAAAGAAGTAGATTATAATAATACTAAGAAAGAATACGAAAGTACTCTTGCAGAGATTCAACAAACTGAAGAAAAGATTCGTCAACAAGCTGCTCGTGAAGCAAGACTTAAGAAACTTGCCGAAGAGAAAGCAGCTCGTGCTGCAAAACGTGCACAAGAGCGTGAGGATGCAAGAAAGCTTCGTGAGGAGTTAGAAGCAAAATCTAAAGCTGAACGTGCTAAGCTTAAGGCAGAGCGTGATGAAGCTCGTGCTAAGGAGAAAGCTGAGTTAGAGGCTGCGAAGTCTAAACTTCAAGAACGTCGTGCTCGTATTCTTGCTGAGCAAGAAGCCCGCAAGGAAGAACGTCGTAAGGCAAGAGAAGAAAAAGCAAAAGCAAATGCATTAGCGAAAGCGAATGCAGAGGCTGAAGCTAAGAAGGTAGAAGAGCAAGAGAAGGAATTAGAAGCTTCTAAGGCTCACCTTGACGCTAAGGAAATTCTTCGCCGTAGACGTGAAATAATTAAGGCAAAAGCTAGTGCGGCACGTGCTAAAGAAGAAGCTTTAAGAGCTGAAGCTATGGAAACTGACGCGGATGATGATAATCTAGAAAACGAAGAAGTTAAAGAAATTGATAATGAACTTGATCAATTATTAAATGACTTTAATGTTGAAGAGGAAAATGAGCCTGAAGAGGAAACATTATCTCCTAAAGAATTACTTCGTCGTAGACGTGAAGCTATTAGACAAAAAGCTTTAGCTGATAAGGCTGGTGCTATGGTAATAGATGAGGACGAAGAAGACAATAAACCTGTTGACAACAAGACATTATTTGAAAATCGTCGTAAAGAACGTCAAGAAGAAAATATGATGGAATCTAATGACGTGGTATCAGCAGAGGATAATGATGAAGAGGAAAAGCCAACTGTAGCTACTCAAGTTCAAGGAAGAGCATCTGCGTCATTATTTGAACGTAATCGTGATATTATTCGTAGACGTGCAATTCTTGCTCAACGTCAAGCAGAAGCTAGAAATATGGCCGATGGACAAAACGCAGAAAATAATGTTACAACTTCAAGTCAAGAAGAAGATCCAAGAGAGGTTCTACGTCGTAGACGTGAGGCAATGAAGCAAAAAGCATTAGAACAACGTTCAGTAAATGTTCCAGAAGAGAATAATGCTTCAGGTGAGAAAGTTGATTCACGTGAATTACTTCGCCGTAGACGTGAAGCTATTCGTGCAAAAGCTTTAGCTGCAAAGGCAAAAGAAAATGACGAAGATTAAAAATCTGTTTAAAACTCTTTCGGGTAAAATGCCTAATGGCGTAAAAAAGGGAATAAAAATAGGAATTCTATCTCTTACAGGTATATGTATTTTACTTACATGTTATATGCTAATATGTAATATAGTTGCCGTAAAAAAAGAAAAGCCAGTAAGCTATTTCGGATATTCATATTCATATGTACCAACAGAAAGTATGTATCCTACAATAAAAGCGGGAGATTCTATAATATTTAAGAAGGTATCTTATGATGATATCTCCTTAGGTGATATTATTGTCTATAAATCTATGGAGGGGCAAACAAAAGGACTTTACATAGTTCATAGAGTTATAGAAATCACAAATGACGGTTTTATTGTACAAGGCGATAATAATTTAATACCAGATGACGAGTTGGTTACGGAGTCAAAACTTATAGGCAAGTATGTTCGCACATTTAATTTCTTAAATATAGGAAAACTTGCATCGAATAAATCTATAATATATGGTATACTTGTAGTATTCTTTGCGATAATTATTATATCTGAGTCTGTTAATATTTATCTTGCCAAAAATAAAAATAAGCTTAAAGAAAATATTAAAACTAAGACAGACTTAGAACTTAAGAATGAAGTTTTAGAAGAAATGAAACAAGAATTACTTAAGGAAATAGAGGAAGAAAATAAGAAGGAAGACAAATAAAACGCCTTCCTTTTTACATTTTTATGCTCCTAAATTAATTTGTTTGGTAAAATTGTGGATATTGCGAAATAAAATGTTGACAACGAATATTAATTAATATATAATTTTTTTGGTACATTTTTAATCCACAAAAAGGCCCTTAATATATAAAATTTAAGGAGGAAAAATATTTTATGAATACTTATATGGCAAATAATCAAACTGTACAAAAGAATTGGTACGTAGTAGACGCTACTAACGTTACACTAGGAAGACTTGCAACTCAAGTTGCTTCTTTATTAAAAGGAAAGGGAAAACCAACTTATACACCTCATGTTAACTGTGGTGATAATGTTATCGTTATTAACGCTGACAAGATTAAGCTTACAGGAAACAAGTGGTCAGATAAGTTATATCGCCACCACTCAGAGTATAATGGAGGATTAACTACATTAACAGCTACTGAAATGATGACTAAGTTCCCTACAAGAATGGTTGAATCAGCAGTATTTGGAATGCTTCCTCATACTAAGCTAGGAGATCAAATGAGAAATCAACTTTATGTTTATGCTGGATCTGAGCACCCACATGCAGCTCAAAAGCCAGTAGAATATAAGGTAGAGGACTAATAAGGAGGTAACGAAAAATGGCTAAGAAAAGTACAAAAGTTCAATATTTTGGAACAGGACGTCGTAAGAGTTCTGTAGCAAGAGTTGTTTTACAAGCAGGTGAAGGAAAGATTACAATCAACGGTAGAACATTTGAGGATTATATTCCAAATGCTCAAACTAGATTAGATGTTCTTCAACCACTAGAGTTAACAGAGAATACTGATAAGTTCGATGTTATCGTTAACGTATTTGGTGGAGGAATAACTGGACAAGCAGGAGCTATCCGTTTAGGAATTACTCGTGCATTAATGGAAGTTAATCCTGATTATCGTGCTACATTAAAACCAGCTGGTCTTGTTACACGTGATCCACGTGCTAAAGAGCGTAAGAAGTATGGTCTTAAGAAGGCTCGTCGCGCACCTCAATTCTCAAAGAGATAATTACAGTTTGCTATTTATTATTAAGATTATTAAAATATATAATTTGGATAAAAAAGAAGACTCGAAGGAAATCCACCCTTCGAGTTTTTTTATGATTTTTAAACATAAATTAATTTTTACTAAAATATGATATAATATCATAAGAAGCCAAGAAAAAATTTTTGAAAAAAGAGGTGAAGCTTATGAAATTATTCAAATTTATTTTTTCATTTTTGTTTGGTATTATTATTTTCGTATTATTAATATTTGTAATGATTGCTATTTGTATTACTGGTGGTAATGATTTTGATGTTGTAAAAACAAGAAAGTCCATGGAAGATACTATCTCAGAATCCCTTTATAACGCATTTCAAGATAGAAAGACTACAAATAGTAAAGAACTTACATTAAAACTTAGTGAAACTGATTTAAATGCTATATTGACTGATGTAATTTGTAATTTTGAATCAAACTATGAAACAACTGATTATATTTATAAGGAGTCTTGGTTTGAAGTACAAAAGGCAAAACTTGAAATTAATAATAACCAGGTCTCTTTGACTGCTCGTGCTAAGGCAGCATTTCTAACAACAAACTTTGTTGCGACAGGTACTGCAGAATTCGTAAAAGATAACGATAACCCAAGAATTGCTATAACATTAACTAAGGCAAAACTCGGAAGAATATCTTTGAAAAATCCAGGTAAATATCTAAACAAAGTTGATTCACAATATATTGAAAATGGTAAAATTATGTTACCATTAAATATCGATAATGGATTCATGAATGTAATGATTGATAATTGTAATCCTACTATATCTTTAGATGATAATTTAAATTTAACATTAGATTTAAATAATATTATTAATGAAGAAGAGAAAAACACTATATATAAGACATATAAAGAAGGGGATATGGCAATTAATTCATTGAAAAATCTTACACTTCTTTCAACTAAATTTATAATTGATAAAGATGATTTTAACGGATTTATAATGGTAGAGGATTACGATGATTTTAAGGTAGATACAAGAACTGAAATTCTTAAAAATAGTTACAGCATAAAATCTACTAATATTTATTTTGATACTATAAACTCTACTCTAAATTATGGAATTGATTTAGAAGGTGTAAAATCATATGTGAATTTAACATATGATTTAGTAAGTGATAATGAAAAAATGGCATTTACTATTACAAATACAAAACTTAATGGCATTGATTGTAAAAACGAGATGACTTCAATTATAAATACTATTGCAGATGATTCAAAGTTTATAGTAGAATATAGTAAGATTGAAGAAGCATTTTATAATAAGATAGATATTTCAAACATATGCATCAATGCAGATGGTAATTTTGAGATTACATGTACTGTTATAAACTTGTAATATTTAATTAAACGAAAAGGTAGTAGATTATATGAAAAAAAGAGGAATAATAATAGCGCTAATGGCTACAATCACTACAATTGGCCTTGCCTCATGTGATGGTAAAGATAAAAAAGATCCTGTAAAGCTTACTGATAGCGATGGTAATCAATATACTGTAAAAGAAAGCGCTGATAAAGCAGATGTTACAAAGGTTTTAAATTCGCTATATAATTTAGAGAATAAAAAGATAGAAAAAGTATCCTTTGATGCAAATAATATTATTGTAGGCAATACCTTAAATAAAACATTTGATAGTCAAGGCTCATATAAATTCATGCTAGATTATAATGGTCAAGAATATAAATACTATACCAATAAAAGTGATGATGAAACGTTATCTGATGAATTAAGACAGACTATTATTGAATATAACGAAGAAATTGATAAACAAGCATTAAAACAAATATCAAACACTGCAGCATATCTAGATATAAATCAAACAATAAAGGAAAATGAAAATGGTGGTCTATCTGAGGCAATAGTGAACTTTGATGTGATAAAAACCAATACAGGAGATAACTCATTTTATTTTAATGTTGATGAAATACATACTGAATCTACTAATAATGAATATAAAAGTTATTCTGATAAACTAAATTCGTTTGATAAATATAACGGCTCAAAATTTTATGCTTCACCAGAAGAATTATTTACAACGCTTGAAAGCCATAAAGTATCTTTAACAGATACAAATAGTAATCAGGTAACGATAAATAACTTATTTATGATTGTTCAAAGTGCAGTAGTTCCGATGCTTAACATAAAAGAAATATGTAATAAAGATACTATTTCTACTTTGATTGATAATTATAACATTTCAATAGAAGATGCTTATAATAACGAAATAAATTTTGGCATGCATTTAAATAAGAAACAAATAAAAGATGAGTTTGGGCTTAATATAGTATCATCTTGCGATGATTATTTGATTAACGTTGGAATAAACTCAACTATTGCGTATGTTAGTTCTATAAGTTTTGATTTCGATGATATAAAAAGCGATGACGAATTGAATTTTGATACTATAAATCTAAGCCTTAATATTCAATATAATGATGATGTAGTAATGCCTAAAAAGAGTGGAAAGTATAAATCGTTAAATGAATTGTTGTTTTCACTTGCATAAAAATAATAGTGTAATAGGTGGGATTTTTTAAATCCTACTTATTTTTTATGATACTAAAAAAATAAGTTCTTATAACTATATAATGAAGAGAGGTTTATTATTCAAATTGTCTTATTTTATGATATAATAAAATGGGTGGTATTTAAATGAAAAGCATACTTTATGTTAATGAAAAAAATGTTAATACCTACAGTGAAAATGATATTATATTTAAAGATTTAAATCTTGATGATATCATTTTAGAAATCGTAAGAAAGGCAAAGCTTTTTGATATAAAGAATTATTATTATGAAACATTGATTAATGCTGATGATATCCTTTATCGTCAGGAGGTTTTTTCTGACTTAGAGAATAAGGAATTATTTGATGTTTTAAATCTATTTTCTTATACTATGAATCGTAAGCTTACAGAACTTAGTGAATCAAAAAAGGTAAAATTTAGCTTTTATAGATATATTGAGTTAAAGAAGAAAATAGAAGATATTATAGTTATATTAAGAAACTTAATTAATTCTTTATCTAAGTTTGAATACAAATCAAGAGCCTTACATATGATGGTAGATTATATTAACGAATACCTAAATAGTGAAAAAGTTAAGTTTGTTTTAAGTGATATGGCACTTATTTCTGAAGAAATGAAAAAAGTTAGATATCGTCTTGCGTTCGAAAATGGCGCAATAAAGATAGCTAAGGATAGTAAAGAGATGGCTGTTAAAGATATTATTCTTGAAACAATATCTAAATATAAGGTGGAAAATGAGATACAATTCTCTCCGGATTATGGACATCTTCCAGAACATTTCTTAGGGCAGATATATAAAGAATTATCAAAATATTATCCTAACGAGTTTAAACATTTAGAACTTTTTAGTAAGTATTTTGATGGATTTATTGATGAAAACATAATTGGATTTTCAAATGATATTCAGTTCTATATTGCATATATTGAGGTAATGAATAGAATAAAGAGCATGAATTTAAGCTTTACTATACCTTCTATAAATAAGGGCGTAAGTTTTTGTTCTTTTGGATATGATTTAGCGCTTGCACTTAAATTTTATATAACTGGCAAAAAAATAGTACCTAATGATTTTAAATATGATAAAGGAGAGAATGCGATTATTGTGTCAGGACCTAACCAAGGTGGAAAAACAACATTCTCAAGATATTTAGGACAAACTTTCTATCTTGCCTCATTAGGGCTTCCTGTGACAGGTAATATGGCTTCAATAGATGTAGTAAACAAAATATATACTATGTATGAAGTTGAAGAAGATTCATCTAATCTTAATGGTAAACTTAAGAGTGAGCTTATAAGAATTAAGAATATTATGGATAGTATGTCTGATAAGTCATTATTTGTCTTAAATGAGGTGTTCTCATCGACATCGTTAGAGGACGGAACAATTCTTGGTAAAAAGGTTATTGATATGGTAAATAGTCATAATAGTAAAATGTTATTTGTAACATTTATAGAAGAACTTGCATCATATAATGATAGTGTTGTCGCGATGGGTTCAACAGTAGATAAAGATAATCCTAGTATTCGTACATTTGAAATACTACGTAAAAAGGACAATAGTAATACATATGCTAAATCAATCGCCACTAAAAATCATGTATCTTATGAAGATATAATAAGGAGGGTAGAATAAATATGAAATCTTATTTACTATACCCGGATAAAGATTATATTAAGGGTGATTCTAAGAATGAATATAGTGATTTATGGTATGACACAATAGTTAATCATCTATGTGGTTATGATAAATATATTAAGAGTATATATCTTGATACCAAAAATCTTATGACAACAGATGTTGATGTAATAAAATACAGGCAAGATATCTTAAAAGATTTCATTAGAGGAAAAGATATAGTAGTAAATCTATATCAATTCATAAATGAACTATTAACAGAGTTTTATAATGAAAGATTTGAAATGGAAATCAAACATATGACTGCCTCATTTGATGCGGCAATTCGTATTTCAAAAAGACTTACAATGGCTTTAGAAAATATGAATAGATATTATACTAAATATTATGATAGATTTAAATCAAATGGATTTAAGAGTTATATGGATAGATTCTTAAGTCAAATAACCCTAGATTATATTAAAGAACTTAATTATATGTTTGATCGTCTAAACTTTTCTAAAGGGTATTATGTAACCGCAAGTCTTAATGATAGATTAGAAATTGCAAATCTTTCTGTATATGATTCAGTAGATTCTATAAAGGAAGAGAAGAAAAAACTTGTACCAAACGGTGTTCAGTTAAGAAATAATGTATCAATGCTTCCTACCTATAGCGTAGAGGTTAAAGAAGATAAGAAATGGAAGAGAGCTCATCAAATAGAAAATCCAGAGGCTCTTGCGACTGCAGAACAAGACTATATTCATTTTACTGATGAAGCGTTATTTAGTTTCGCACCAAGTGTTTGTAATTTAGTTAATGACATAGTAGAATATTTAAAAAAGAGTCGTGAAGAAATGGCATTCTATATTGGCGCTATTAACTTATACGATAAGCTTATAGCTAAGGGAATGCCAATATGTACACCTAAGCCTTATCCTAATTATAATAAGGTATTTAAATGTGATGGCTTATATGATGTGGCATTGGCACTTCAATCAAATGATAAGGTCGTTGGAAATACTCTTGATTCTAATGGACGAGATATATTTTATATCACTGGTGCTAACCAGGGAGGTAAAACTACATTCCTTCGCTCGTATGGCCAAGCAATTATTATGATGCAGCTAGGATTATTTGTTTCAGGTAAATCATTTGAATCAAGCACATTTAATGATATATTTACCCACTTTAATAAGGAAGAAGATAAAACTATGGAGTCTGGTAAACTTGATGAAGAATTATCAAGACTTGATATTATTATCTCTAAAATTAAAAAAGGGTCACTTATGTTATTTAATGAATCATTTCAATCTACATCAGAACGTGAAGGATCATCGATTGCATATGATGTTATAAGAGCTCTTCATGAAAAAGGAATTTCAATCGTAAGTGTATCACATATGTATTACCTATATACATTACTTGATTCCTTATACGGAGATAAAGAAATATATTATCTTAGAGCTACAAGAGATGATAGTGGTGCACGTTCATATAAGCTTGTAGCTGATAAGCCGCTTAAGACTTCGTTCGCTATGGACCTTTATGAGGAGATATTTTAATGATTATTGAAATAAAAAATAGAGGAATTGATTCATATGTGGTGTATAATAAAGATGATAAGAAAAATATATACACTATATCAAAAAAGAATCTTTTTGGACTTAAGTATGTTATACTAAAAGATAGCAAGAAGATTGCTGAAGTTAAAAAAAATGCTTATGACTTAAAAAGAGTTGATATTACTATTGGTTCTCAAAATATGGGATACATATCTTGTGATTGGACCAATAGACTTGATGTAAAACTTTCTAACGGCTGGTACATCTCAACTAAAGAAACAGGATGTTATCAAATCAGAAGTTATGGAGATATTGTCGCTAAAGTTAATTGCAAGTATGGCCTTAGCGTAAAATATGAGTTAGAGATGGCAAATATAGATTCACTTCTTTGCATCTGTGCCGTAATACTTGCATTAGATATTATAAATTATAACGAGGAGAAATATTAAAAATGAGAAGAATGGAAATAAGATTAAGAAAGTATGAATTCGCAAATGATTTTTCAATGAACGAATTCAGAATAAACCCAAGCATTAAGTTTAATGCTCGTGAACTACAATTAAAAGAAGATGATAGGGCAGAGAACCATAGAGTGTTCTCACTTCAATGTAATGTTACAATTGAGTCAACAAATGAGAACAAGACTCCAATTAGACTTGATGTTATAGTAGAAGGAATGTTTGAATTCCGTGCTGAAGAAAATGAGGCTATTGATAAATTTATGAAGCTTGGTGCACCTGAGATTGTTTATGCGCAAACACGCTCTTTAGTAACATCTCTTACTGCACAAGCAGGAGGAGTATCTACAATTACTCTTCCAATTATTGATTTTGAAAGACAAAATCAAGGAAATGCAAATGCTAACTAATAGAAAGGAAAGATTTTAATGAGTAATAAAAAAATTCCAGTAACTTTACTTACAGGGTACCTAGGAGCAGGAAAAACTACTCTTTTAAACTATGTTTTAGGAAATCAAAAAGGATATAAGGTCGCAGTTATTGTAAATGATATAGGTGAGGTTAATATTGACGCATCTTTAATTGAAAATAACGGTATTGTAAATCAAAAAGATGATAACCTTGTTCCATTATCAAATGGATGTATTTGTTGTACATTAAAAACAGATTTAATGAATCAACTAATAGAACTTGCTGAATCTGGAAAATTCAATTATATTTTAATTGAAGCTTCTGGTATTTGTGAGCCACTTCCAATTGCGCAATCAATTACAGCCTTAGAGGATGAATCAAATCCAGATTTCCCTCATGTTGTACGTCTTGATAACATTGTGACTGTTGTTGACGCAAAGAGAATGTATGATGAATTTATGAATGGAGAAGCCTTACATAAGGAAAATCTAGATGATGATGATATTGAAAATCTATTGATTCAACAAATTGAATTCTGTAATACTATTGTACTTAATAAGGTAGATATGATATCAGAGAAAGATAAATTAGAGGTAGAGGCTGTTATACGTTCACTTCAAAAAGAAGCAAAGATTGTTGAGTGCAATTATGGACATGTAGAATTAGAAGAAATATTTGATACTCATAACTTTGATTTTGAGAAGGTTGGAATGTCAGCTGAATGGATCAAAGCCCTTAATGAAGAAGAGGAAGAGGAGCCTGAAGGAGAAGCACTTGAATATGGTATTTCAACTTTCGTATATGAGGCTCGTAAACCTTTTGATAGAGTATTGTTTGAAGAATTTGTATCTTCTGAATGGCCAACATCAATAATCCGTTCTAAGGGATTATGTTGGTTCTCAACTGAGCGTGATATGGCATTTATATTTGAACAATCAGGAAAACAAAAGACTTTAGGAGAAATGGGACGTTGGATTGCCTCAGCACCTAAGAAGAAACAAGAGGAACTTTTAAGAGATAATCCTGATGCGGCTAAAAATTGGGATGATGTTTATGGTGACCGTGAAGAGAGAATTGTCTTCATCGGACATAATATGGATAAGGAAGCCATTATTAAGGCTTTAGACAAATGTCTTACAAAGTAAAACAAATATTATTGCCCCTATTGTTAGGGGCAATTATTATTACTTTTATAATATTGGAAAAATGCAGTGTATTTGATTCGTTTGATGAGAGTATTACACGCTTTGTAGTAAATCATAGAGGTAACAAGTATAATGCATTATATTATGTAGTAAGAATAATTACAGAGCTTGGTAATTTTTATGTATTTATATTATTATTTATTCTATTAGGCTTTTATTTTAAATGGGATTATAGAATTTGGTATATACTACTCATTGGCTTAATTACAATAGGACTTAATTTTTCAATTAAACTTATTGTATCAAGGCCAAGACCTCTTGAAGCGTATAGATGGATGAAAGAAACATCCGCTTCATTCCCATCTAGTCATAGCGCAATGGCTATGGTTGTCTACCTTAATTTGTTTATTATTGCGAAGCTTACTATAAAAAATAATAATTTAAGAAGAATTATAATGGCCTTATCAATTATTTTTATAATCTTTGTTGGTCTTACAAGGATAATACTTGCGGTTCACTATACAACAGATGTATTGGGAGGATTTTTAGTAGGTATATTCACTACGCTATTGGGATATTATATTTATTTGAAAAACAAATTAAATAAAATAGAAGGAGAAAATTAATATGGAATTATTAAATTTATATTTAACCTTCTTTAAACTGGGTATTGTTAATTTTGGCGGAGGATACGCAATGCTTCCTCTTTTAGAACGTGAGCTTGTAAATAAAAGAGGATGGACTACAGTAGATGATTTAAGAGATTATTATGCTGTTGGACAATGTACACCAGGAGCTATAGCTGTAAATGTGTCTACTATGATAGGATTTAAAAGAAAAGGTATACTTGGCGGAATAGTCGCAACACTTGGATTTGTATCCCCAGCTTTTATAATAATTTTTATTATAGCGTCTCTTCTTACAAACTTTTCTAGCAATAAGTATGTTGCCCACGCTCTTGCAGGTATTAGGGTTGTAGTATTTTTCCTTGTACTTAGAGCTATAATTAAATTATTCAAATCTTCATGTAAAGATAAATTATCAACAATTATTGCGATACTAGTAGGTATAATGGCTATTACAGTTGATAAAATCCCTTTGTATGTATATGTAATTGCCTCTGGACTTCTTGGAATAGTAATTAATGTAGTTAGAGAAAAAAAGATGCAAGAGTTAAAAGATAGAGACGAACTATTGACTAAATCAAATGAAAAAGAAGATAGCAAGGAAGAAAAAATAGATGCCAAGCCAAAAAAGAGAAGTGCTTTAAACTTAATTATTGGTATATTATGTTTTGTGGCTGTAATGGTGGTATGCACAATAATTACAAGTGTAAAACATAATCCAATATTCTTCAAATTATATTTCCAATTCTTTAAAGTAGGAGCCTTAGCATTTGGAGGAGGGCTTGCTACAATACCATTCCTTCAAGAATTAGGAAGTTCAACTGGATGGTTTAGCGCAGAGGAACTTGCAAATATGATTGCAGTCTCTGAATCAACGCCAGGCGCTATGGGTATTAATATGTCTACATATGTTGGATATACTGTAATTAATAATGCGTTTGGAAATTATTTCCTAAACTTTGTTGGATCTATGACCTCAACGCTAGGCCTTGTAACCCCTTCAATTATTGTAATTGAGATAGTGGCCGTATTTTTGAACAAGTTTAAGACTAACAAATGGGTTGAATATACATTCTATGGCTTAAGAGCGGCATCGATTGGTTTGATGATTGCGGCGGCATATTCAATATTTGAAATATCGTTAATGCAAAATTCAGATATCGTTCAAGTATTTAAAGATACATTTGATGGAATTCATTTAAAAACATTTTTCCCGAGTCTTGGATCATCAGTCAACAACATATTTAATTGGAAGAACATTGCGGTTGGTTCAATAATAGGTATTACTATATTCAAATATAAGAAGCATCCTATATTATATATTGCATGTGGTGCGGTATTAGGAATTATTTTATGGATGTAAAATAATGTGGTGGGTAAAAATTACCCATCATATAAATTTTTAAGTGTTATTATATAGGTGACCTAAAAAGAGGTTGTGATTTTGTGAAAGTATTATATACTGTATAAATAGTCTAGTGTAAAAGCTAGACTATTTATGTTATAATACCAATATAAGTGGAGGAATATTTATGTTAGAACAAGAAATTGTAAGTCAAATTGAAATGTTAAAGAAACAGGGATTTTCTGAAGAAGAAATAGCTTATCACTGGGCGTTGCTCGTTCGTGATGATAAAATCACACCAGATGAATTTGCGGGACTAATGATTTGCTTAGGAGCCATGCCTCCGAAGGGATTTGACAAAATGACAGATTCTCAAAAGAAAGCCTATATCACTAAAGGTTTAAATTAATAAATTAGGTGAACCTAAAAGCTAAATACTTAGGTTCACCTTATTTTATTTTGATAAGTATGTTATTAAAGCCTTATAATTCTTATCAATTTCTTCATTAAGTCTTGTAATAATTACAAGGTTTGTAATAAGCTCTTTAGAATCAATAGGGGATGCATATAACCCGTTTGAGAATGTTTTATAAGCACCATTTGGTACTATAGCGTGTATGCCAAGTGATTTGGCAAGTAGGATAGCGGTTTTTGCGTCATCAACTAAAGCCTTAATATTTAGGGTTAAATTATTCTTCTTAAAAAGATTTTCAAGTACATCTTTAAATCTTTTATATATTATAACCTCCATCTTTGATATTTCACTAAGGCTAATAGGTCCTTTAAGTTCGCTATTAGATGTTAATACCATTGGTTCACTTTCAAGATTAATATAATTATAATTTGATACGTTAAATGGAGTACGCGTAATCGCAATATTTATTATTCTTTTATCTAGCATATCTAAAAGATTAAAGGTATTTGATTCGTATATGTTAAATTTAATTTTAGGGAAATCAATTGTAAAATTTTTAAGCTTATCTTGATAAAGAAATGATGTAGAAGAAGAGACTATTCCAAGATTTATAGTCTCATTTTCTTTATTTATTAAATCGGCAATTTCTAAATCAATAGATTTAGACACATTTAATATTGTAATAGCTCTATCATATA
Organism: Anaeroplasmataceae bacterium; assembly: GCA_963590725.1. GTDB lineage: Bacteria > Bacillota_I > Bacilli_A > Acholeplasmatales > Anaeroplasmataceae > UBA3206. The sequence continues at coordinate 61,042 of CAVAQB010000049.1, forward strand.
ATAGTTTTCCGGCTTCTGTAAGTTTTAATTGGCGTCCTCTTGAAAAAAGAATTGTATTATATTCATCCTCAAGCTTTTTTACAACTCTTGATAAGGGTGGTTGTGCAATATGTAGTACTTGACTCGCTCTAAGTATTGATCCTTCTTCAACAATTACTTTATAGTAATATAATTCTCTTAATTCCATGTATACCTCCATATATACCTTTATAGTATATATAATTTAAATAGCTTTATTTTAAGTATATTACGATTTGTAGTATAATTCAATTAGTTGAGGTGAAATTTATGTTTAGATTATATTTTAAATATCTAAAAGAATATAAAAGATACGTCATTTTAGGACCAATTTTTAAAATATTTGAAGCTGTATTTGAATTATTAGTACCACTAGTTATTGCAGATATTATTAATAATGGTATTAATGGAGATTTAACTAAAAATGAAGCTTATAAATACATTTTAGAAAGAGGTTTATTATTATTACTATTTGCACTTGTAGGATTGTTATCAACAATAGTATGCCAATTTTTTGCCGCTAAATGTTCGCAAGGCTTTGGTACAAAACTTAGAAATGCATTATTTAAAAAAATTAACACATTATCTTTTAAAGAACTTGATGAATTTGAAACATCAAGTCTTCTTACAAGATTAAATTCAGATATTAATAATGTACAACAATCTGTAGCTATGCTTATAAGACTTGTAATACGTGCGCCATTCTTAATAATAGGCGCTACAATACTATCATTTATGGTAAATGTGTATGCAGGTATTATATTTGTTTGCGCTTCAATATTACTATTTGCGGTAATATTTATTATAATGCTTATACAAGTTAGGCTAAATCGTCATCAACAATCAAGCCTTGATAATCTTACTGGTATTACAAAAGAAAATATTTCAGGTAATAGAGTTGTAAGAGCTTTTAATAGACAAAAGTCTGAATTTGTAAGATTTTGTGATGAAGATGTTAATCTATATAACGTACAAAAAAGAATTGGTGTTTTAAATGCGTTATTAAATCCGCTAGTATTTGTTATTACAAATGTTGCGATAATACTTGTGATATATGCATCAGGAATAAAATTTTTGGATAGCAATTTAAAACAAGGAGATATTACATCTTTATACAGTTATCTTTTACAAATACAAATTGCGGTAATGGTTGTATGTAATCTTGTTGTAGTATTTACAAAAGCAATGGCTTCATCTAAAAGAATTAATGAAGTATTTGATAAAGAATCCTCTATTAAATTTGGATTGGAAAATGAAAGACAAAATGATATACCGTTTGAATTTAAAAACGTTTCATTTAAATATAATCCAAATACGCCAAACGCTTTAACAAACCACTCGTTTAAAATAGATAATGGAATGATGGTTGGTATAATTGGATCTACTGGTAGTGGTAAATCTACATTATTAGCTCTTATGAATAGATTTTATGATGTAAGCGATGGAGAAATACTATTCTATGGTAGAAATATAGTGGAATATTGTGAAGATTTTATTAGAAATGAGATTTCAATGGTATTCCAACATGCAAATCTTTTCAGTGGAAGTATTCGTGATAATTTAAAGTTTGCGAATAAAAATATTACAGAAGAAGAAATAAAATCATCACTAATTAATTCTTGCGCTTATGAATTTGTAAAAAAGCTAGACAAGGGAGTAGATACTAATCTTTACCAAGGTGGAAAGAATTTATCTGGAGGACAAAGACAAAGACTTGCGATAGCACGCGGTCTTGCGAAAAAATCATCGATATTAATTTTAGATGATTCAAAGTCGGCCTTAGACTTTAAAACATCAAAAGAACTTACAGGGCATTTAAGAGAAACTAAAAAAACTATTATTGAAGTATCACAAAGAGCTTCTGATATGATTTGTTGTGATTTAGTTATTGTTTTAGATAAAGGGGCTATAGTCGGGCTTGGTAAACATAATGAATTAATTAAATGCTGTAATGTATATAAAGAGATTTGTGAGTCACAGGATGTAGGTGAGAGATATGAATAATAAGAAGTTATTAAAAAGAATATCTAAATATATATTTAAATATAAACATACCCTATTCCTATCATTATTTTTTACAATACTATATGTAGTATCAACACTTACTGCGCCTATAATTGTAGGACGCGCAATTAATTTGTTTGTATATGATAACTATGATAAAACTAAGTTGTTTAATTATATTTATATTTTAATCGCGGATATTTCGATTGGCTTCTTGATGGGTTTCTTGATGGGCTTTTTACTTAATAAGTTAACATATAAGATTATATATGATTTAAGAAAAGATACATTTGAAAAAATATTAAATGTAGAAGTAAGATTCCTAGATTCAAATCCTGAGGGAGATTTAATGCAACGTATTATAAATGATACTGATACTGTAGCGGATGGCTTGTTACAAGGATTTTCAACTGCCTATACTGGAATAATTACTATTATTTTGACTATATTCCTTATGATGATGATGAATTGGATATTAGGACTTGTAGTAGTAATTCTTACCCCACTATCATTTTTTGTAGCTAAGTTTATAACTAAACATACTTTCCAATCATTTAAGAAACAGGCTGAAATTAAAGGCGAAATGATGGCTCATTCAAATGAGATGATTACAAACCAAAAGATATGTATAGCTTATCAAATGCAAGATGATAATGTAGTTAAATATGAAGAAAATGATGAAAAATTATATAATGCTGGTTATAAAGCTCAATTCTTTTCTTCTCTTACAAATCCATCTACAAGATTTGTTAATAATATTGTATATGCAATCGTTGCGATAACAGGATGCCTTATGATAATAAAGAATCCGTCTGATACATTTAAGGTAGGACAGCTTACAGCCTTCTTAACTTATGCAAGTCAATATACAAAGCCATTTAATGAACTTGCAGGTGTTGCCACAGAACTTTCAAATTCGTTCGCATCATTAAAGAGAATATTTGAACTACTTGATGAGACAGAAATGGAAGAAAATAAAAAATCCATTGGTACATTATCAGGTGATATAAAAATATCTGATGTGAAATTTGGATATAACAAGGAAAAAGTTCTAATTAGTAATTTAAATCTAGATATAAAAAGGGGTATGCATATTGCGATTGTAGGACCTACAGGATGTGGAAAAACAACACTTATAAATCTATTAATGAGATTTTATGAAGTAGAAAATGGTTCTATATCATTTGATCTTAAAAATTCTAAAGAATATTCTAAAGAATCATTAAGAGATAATATTGGAATGGTTCTTCAAGATACATGGGTATTTAAAGGAAGCATTATGGATAATATAATGTATGCCAAAAAGGATGCCACAAGAGAAGAAGTAATAGAGGCATGTAAGAAGGCATATAGTCATGATTTCATAATGCATATGAAAGATGGTTATGATACTATTATTTCAAACGATGATTCCATATCAGAGGGACAAAAACAATTACTTTGTATTTCAAGATTAATGCTTAGAAATTCTAATATATTAATTCTTGATGAAGCGACATCGTCTATTGATACTCGTACTGAGGTACTTGTAGGTAAGGCATTTAATAACTTGATGGAAGGACATACTACATTTATTATCGCCCATAGACTTTCAACTATTAAAAATGCTGATTTGATTCTTGTAATGAAAGATGGGGATATAATAGAAAAAGGTAATCATGAAAGCCTTCTTAATGAAAAAGGATTCTATTATACCCTATATAATTCTCAATTTAATTAATAACAAAAGAGGTATGGAAAAATTCCATACCTCATTTTTATAGTTTAAAATCTTTAGGCAATGATTCATGCGCAATAGATAACATAAGTTTAATTCTATTTTCTTGGTTAACACGTGTAGCAGATGGGTCATAATCAATTGGAGAAATGTTAGCCTCAGGATGTTTAGCTTTAATCTTTCTTATAACTCCTTTACCACATATATGGTTTGGAAGACATCCAAATGGTTGTGCACAAACAATGTTTGTAAATCCTGATTCAATTAATTCCATCATTTCAGCAGTAAGAAGCCAACCCTCCCCCATTTTAACGCCATGGTCAAGGATTCCGTTTGATAAATCTTTAGTATGCTTAAATTTACCCATTGGTGTGTATTTGGTTCTCTTAATTGAATTAATGATTAGGCCTTCTAATTTATCGACATACCATATTACAAGCTTACATAGCTTCTTGGTTTTCTTAGATACGCCACCATAATATTCGTCATCATATAACATGTTGTATAAACAATATAAGCAATATCCAAATAATCCTGGTACCCAAATTTCAGCCCCTTCACTTATAAGCAAGTTTTCAAGGTCATTATTACCAAGAGAAGCATATTTAATATAAATTTCACCTACAACGCCTACTTTAGGCTTGATAGTTTTTGTGATTTCAACTTTATTGAAATCATCAGCAATTAAATTAAGATTTTTCTTTATAGCAAAATAAGAAGTACCTTTATGGTGGTCAAACATATCACGAAGTTTTGCTTCCCATTTATCTACAACAGCTTGCGCATCACCTTTATTAGTCTCATAAGAACGTACCTTATTATAAAGATACATCATTTGATCTCCATAAACTATTGCGGCCGCAAGTTTTAATATAAGTCTTTTAGTAATTTGTAATGCAGAATCTTTTTCAAGATTTGATACATTAAAAGATACAACAGGGATATATCCATATCCAGCTTTTTCTAGTGCCTTACGAAGAAGGTGAATATAGTTAGAAGCTCTACATCCTCCACCAGACTGAGTGATAAGAAGTACTACTTTATCTAAGTCTGTGCGATGATTTAAGTTATCTATGAATTGTCCTATAACAAGTAAAGCTGGGTAGCATGAATCGTTATGAACATATTTAAGTCCTTCTTGAACTACTTCAGGTCCATGGTTTTGCATAATTTCAGTTTTGAATCCCTCAGAATTAAGAATTGATTCAAATAGTCCAAAGTGAATTGGAAGCATTGAAGGAATAAGAATAGTGTGAGTGCTCATCATATCCTTAGTAAATCTTGGATATGTTTTTTCTTCATTTTCCATTACTTATTACCTCCTTGTTGTTTTAGTGCCTCAAATAAAGAACGAAGTCTAATTCTTACAGCACCGAGGTTAGTGATTTCATCAATCTTGATTTGGGTGTAAATTTTACCTTTTTCCTCAAGGATTCTCTTACATTCATCAGTAGTTACGGCATCAAGTCCACATCCAAATGATACTAATTGAATTAAGTTCATATCAACTTCTTGCGTAACATATTTAGCTGCTGCGTATAATCTTGCGTGATATGTCCATTGATTTAATACATGAGTATCAACCTTTGGCATATAATTATCAGCGACTGATTCTTCACTTACTACCGCAACATCAAATGATGTAATCATTTTATCAATACCATGGTTAACTTCAGGGTCTACATGGTATGGACGACCAGCAAGAACAACTATTTGCTTCCCTTCTATACGGGCATGTGCGATTATTTCCTTTGCTTGTGCTTTTATAGCATTTAAATGCTCAGCATATTCAAAATATGCATATTGTGATGCGGAATCAATTTCTTTCTTTGAAATATTTGGGAAGTATTTATTCATTATTTTATAAATGTGTTCCTCAAATCTCTTTTTATTGTTAACATCTATGAAATCATAAATAAACATTTTGTCATTAAGCTCTAAAACATTATTTTTTATTTGTTCTGGATAGTATGCAACTATAGGACAGTTATAATGATTGTCTCCTTTATGTTCATCAAAGTTATATGACATACAAGGATAAAAGATTTTATCGTATCCTTCATTAATTAATGTTTGTATATGACCGTGTACTAACTTTGCAGGGAAGCATTCTGTATCGGATGGAATAGTTTGTTGACCTAAAACATAGGTTTTAGAATTACTAAATCCAGAATGGTGAACTTCAAATCCTAGGTTAGTTAAGAATGTATACCAGAATGGATATAATTCAAACATTGATAATACCATTGGTATTCCAATCTTTCCTCTCTTACCCTCAACTGGTTTATATGACATAAGTTTATTTCTTATAAATTGGTAAAGGTTAAGTGAATCATCACCTTTTTTAGCAGAAGTAGGACGTTCACATCTATTACCAGATATAAATCTGTTATTATTTGCAAATGTATTAATAGTTAAATTACAATGGTTATTACATAAACCACATTTAATATATTTTACATTATGAATAAATTCTTTTAATTCGTTAGGCGTAATAGTTGTCGATTTTTCTAAACCTAAACTCATAGCGTGAAGTGCTGCGCCATACGCTCCCATAAGTCCTGATATATTAGGACACACAACGTTTAGTCCAAGCTCACGCTCGAATGCGCGAAGAACTGCTTCATTTTTAAATGTTCCGCCTTGAACAACTATATGAGTTCCAAGTTCTTTAACATTTGTAGCACGAATAACTTTATATAGTGCGTTCTTTACTATAGATAATGATAATCCTGCTGAAATATCTTCAATAGTCGCACCATCTTTTTGAGCTTGTTTAACAGAAGAGTTCATAAATACAGTACATCTTGAACCAAGGTCAACTGGTTTTGGAGCTAGAAGCGCCATTTTAGCAAAATCTTTAATATCATATCCTAGTGCGTTGGCAAATGTTTGTAAGAATGATCCACATCCTGATGAACAAGCTTCATTTAAGAATATGTTAGATATAACTCCATTTTCAATCTTGAAGCATTTTATATCTTGTCCGCCAATATCAATAATGAAATCTACATTTGGCATAAAATGCTTAGCTGCAGTATAGTGAGCAATTGTTTCAACAAGCCCTGAATCTAGATTAAAGGCATTACGAATTAAGTCCTCACCATAACCAGTAGAAGCAGAAGCTGCAATATTTATGTTTGGATAATCTCTATATATTTCTTCAAATATATCCTTCATTATGATTACAGGATTACCCTTGTTAGGAAAATAACGTTGGAATCTTATATTCTTATCTTCGTCAATTAAAACCATCTTTAAAGTAGTTGATCCTGAATCAATACCTAAATAAAATTTTCCATTATATCCTTCCATAGGAAGTTCTTTTACATCATCTTTAGCGTGGCGCTCTCTAAATTGGTCAAGCTCAGCTTGGTCTTTAAATAAAGGCGCGTTAAAACTAAAAGTTCCTGTTGAATCATATGCTTCAAATCTTGTGATTAAATCATCTAAACTGAAATTTTTAGTTGCGCAAAGTGCAGTACCAATCGCTACATAATATAATGAATTATCAGGGCAAATACCATCAAGCCCTAGAGTTTCATTGAATGACTGTTGTAATTCTGATAGGAATGTAAGAGGTCCACCAAGATATGCAACTTTGCCAGTTATTTTTCTTCCTTGCGCAAGACCACCTATAGTTTGGTTAACTACAGCTTTAAATATGGATGCAGATACATCTTTTTTAGAAGCACCTTGGTTTAGTAAAGGTTGAATATCAGTTTTAGCAAATACTCCACATCTAGAAGCGATAGAATAGATTTTCTCATGTTCAGATGCCATATCATTCATTTCTGGAACTGTGACATTTAAAAGTGTTGCCATTTGGTCAATGAAAGCACCTGTACCACCAGCACATGTACCATTCATTCTTACTTCCATGCCATCTGAAAGGAATAATATTTTTGCATCTTCTCCACCAAGTTCAATAATTACCTCGATGCCAGGAAGAAGCTTGTTTGCGGCAATTCTTGTTGCGTATACCTCTTGAATGAATTCAACTCCAGTTGAATTTGCAATACCCATACCAGCAGATCCTGAAATCGCAAATGTCGCATTCTCGTTTATTAAATTTTCATCTTTTAACTTATATAAAATTTTTAGCAGGTTTTCTTTTATATGTGAATAATGTCTTTGATAATTTGAATAAAGTACGTTGGCTTCATCATCTAACACAACACATTTAATAGTAGTAGAACCTATATCAATACCAATTCTCATGTATTTCTACCCTTTCTATAATACTCTTCCGGGAGTGGGCTTTTTGTATAATTACCCAGTGTTTAATATTATATTAAAAAAGTAAATTATTGTCAATTTATAAGGGTGGTTTTATAATTCTTGTAAGGGCGTAAATTTAATGTTGTAAAATTTGATTTTTCAATGTATAATAAGAAAGACATTATTTAAGTAATCGAGGTTTTTTAAATGAAAAAATTTAAATCATTAATATTGATATTAATTGGAATATTAACACTTACTTTCTTAGCTTCATGTGGCAAGAAAGCAAATATTAAAATAATAAATGTTACACCAATGCGTACAAGAATAAGTCTTACTATTAAGGTAGACGATTCAGATGGAATAATTACAAGTGGTTCGGTAAATGCCGTAATTTATAACTCTGATGATGATAGAGTTTCATCTCTAACATTTGATGAACTTGTAGAGGATGAGCAAACTAAAATATTTGAAGACCTTGAAGAAGAGACTACTTATAAAATTGTTGTAAAGGCTACAGTTGATGACAAATCAAAAACTTTCTATTCAAAGAACTTTACAACAACTAATGAAGGAAAGACAAAAGATAGCGCTATTAAGATAACTACTAAAGATGAATTCTTAGCTATTAAATATGATAACGATGCGTATTATTCAATTGAAAATGATATCAGTTTTGCTGATGTAGCTGGTAATCCTCAAACAGTAGAGCCATTATTTGATGAGTCAACACCATTTATGGGGCATATTATCGGAAATGGACATAAGATTTCAGGAATTACTATTTCATCATCTGATGTATATTCAGGACTATTTGGATATCTTGGTATCGGATCTAGCGTTGAAGATTTAAATTTATCTGATATGGTATTATCATCAACAAAAGGAACATATCTTTACATGGGAGCTCTTGCAGGATGCAATCTTGGAACAGTAAAGAATGTTAACGCTAAAAACATTACAATATCTCACCAAGGAACAGGAACTACTAAGCAATATATTGGTGGACTTCTTGGTGTAAATGGTTATATCGTTGAAAATTCATCAGTAGATGGAGTTAAGATGACATTAAGATCAAGACTTCAATCAGTAGTTGGAGGATTAATTGGTTCTAATGGTGGAGTTGTTCAAAGCACACTTAATGGCGCTTATGTAAATAATTCATACGCAAAAGGTGTTGAAATAACTACTACATTTGTTACTCTAAACGCTGTTGATAAGGATACAGCATCTAATGCGGATTTCTTACAAATAACTGGTGGATTTGTTGGAGAATCTAAGATTAATATTATGAATTCTTATAGTGACGCTAAAATTACAGGATCATCAACAATTATAGAAGGATCTTCACTTGATCATTATATGGTTGCGGTTGGTGGATTTGCAGGACGCGTATTAAGTGCTTCTAAAGTTTTAAATTGTGTTTCAAACGCAACCGTTTCTTATGAAACTAAAGATGCATATACACTTGTTTCTGGTGCTCTTATAGGAGAAGTAGTAGATTCAACAGTAAAGAATTCATTCGCATTCTTATCTGGTGATAATAAGGTAGTTGATACTGCTGATTATTCTAGTGATGAGGATGAAGATATTAAGGAATTATTCTTTAAGGATTTTGAAGTTATTGGACGTACACGTTCAGTACTTACTAATTCTCTTGTAGAGGTTGATACTGTAGGATATAAACTTCTAAGTGACGCTACAATTGATTCAACAACAGAAGGAGCTCTTACAATATCTGATGCAGGAGCTACTCCTGATACTAGCGCGTTTAATGATGGTGTACTTGCATTCTATAGTGAATTAAATGCTTAAATTACAATAAACTCTCACTTATGCGGTGGGAGTTTTTCTTTTTATCGGTCAAAAAGTTGTAAATTGATTACTTTTTTTATATAATATATTGTGTTAATTATTGAATTAAAACGGAGATAATAATATGGGATTAAGAATTTATAACTCACTTACAAATAAGATAGAGGATTTCAAAAATATTAGTGGAAATAAAGTTAATATGTATGTATGTGGACCTACAGTATATAACTATATTCACATTGGTAACGCAAGACCTGTAATTTTTTTTGATACTGTAAAGAGATATTTAGAATTTTGTGGATATGATGTAGTATATGCATCAAACATAACTGATGTTGATGATAAGATTATTAATAAAGCTTTAGAGGAAGGCAATAGCGAAAAAGAAATTGCCAATCGCTACGCTGATGTTTATTTTAAAAATTGTCATGATCTTGGTTCGAAGAGACCAGATTATACACCATATGCAACAGAATATATTCAAAAGATGATTGATTTCATTTCAGATTTAAAGGAAAAGGGATATACATATGAGGTAGATGGAGATGTATATTTCAGAGTTTCAAAGATAGAAGATTATGGCGTATTATCTAATCAAATTGCTGAATTTTTAGATGCTGGTGTTCGTAAAGCTGTAGACCAAAAGAAAGAAGATCCTCGCGATTTTGTTTTATGGAAAAAAACTGATAAAGGTATCAAATGGGATTCTCCGTTTGGTGAGGGAAGACCTGGATGGCATACAGAATGTGTTGTAATGAGCCATGATATTTTCCATCAAATGCTTGATATTCATGGGGGTGGAATGGATTTAAAGTTCCCACACCATGAAAATGAAATAGCACAATCGAGTGCACTATATCATAATCATTTAGCCAAATATTGGATGCATGTAGGCCGCCTTGATATGAATGGTGAAAAGATGAGTAAATCTTTAGGTAATGTTGTAAGAGTTGTTGATTTATCTAATGAGGAGTTAATGATTTTACGTTTATTAATAATTACAGCTCCATATAGATCAAATATTAATTATTCAAACGAATTACAAACTCAATATAAGAATGAATACTTAAAAATCACAAGAGCCTACAAACAAGCGATGCTTAAACTTGATCTTGAGGGAATAGATGCATTAGATGTATGTGAGGATGATATTAAGTCATTCAAGGAATTTATGGATAATGATTTTAATACACCAAACGTATTAACTTTAATACAAACAATTGTTAGAGAAATAAACCAATTAGTACGCGGAACTAAACCTTTAGAATTAGCCATAAAAGCTAATACACTAAAGACTATTTTAGGCGTTCTTGGTATAGAATTAGAATATAGTAAACTTACTCTTGAGGATAAGGATTTATATAATAAATGGAATGCTTTAAAGAAAGAAAAGAATTTCATAGAAGCAGATAAAATAAGAGATATTTTAAGTCAAAGAGGAATTATTTAATGGATGCAGATCTTATGAATGGTCTAATGCTTGCCTACATTGGAGATTCGGTATATGAAACATATATAAGAAAAATGAATATAGAAAAAGGCATAACACATGTTAATGACCTTCATAAAGAAACTATTAAATATACATGTGCTGAATATCAAGCAAAAGGTGTTAAGTACTTGCTTTTAAATAACTTATTAGATGATAGTGAAGTTCGAATATTTAAGAGAGGTAGAAATAGTAACACCAATAAAACTCGCAAGAGTTTGTCTATTGAAGATTATAATAATGCGACAGGATTAGAGTCGCTAATTGGATATTTATATTTTAAAGATATGCTTGAAAGAGCTTATGAAATAATTGATATTATTATAAAAAATATTGAAGAATAGGGGCGTGATATTATGCCAAGAAAAAAGAAGGCGGATGTAGTAGTTGAAGATACTGAGGTATCTAATAATGCTTTAGATAAAAGTGACGAGAATGATAATTTCTCTATAGAAGATACAAAGCCTCTTGAACAAAAAGATGATCTTAATAAGAACGAAAATCTTTTGAATGATGAAAATCAAATATTAACAGATTCTGAAGAGAAAAAAATTATTCATAATCAAAAAAAATCCGAGAAGAAAAGACTGAAAAAATTTAAAAGAGGTAAAGCACGTGAACATATAGAACGTGTAGAAACTGATATTAATGGTGGTCTTAATGAGGATCAAGTTAATGAGCGTTATGAAAAAGGATATGTAAATATTAAGAATAATAAGACTACTAAGTCTATTAAAAAGATTATTTTTACAAACATATTTACATTCTTTAATATTTTAATGATAGCAATTGCGGCTTGGTTGATATCTGTTGGAGCCATTAAAGACTTATTCTTTATGGTAATTGTAACGCTAAACGTAGTAATTGGTATTGTACAAGAGATTCGTGCAAAGATTACAATTGATAAATTATCTATATTATCAAGTCCTACTTGTAAAGTACTTCGTAGTGGTACTATGCAAGAAATTGGTGTTGAAGATTTAGTAATAGATGATATTATCATTTTTGAATCTGGTAAACAAATATCATCTGACTCAATAGTGGTAGATGGTACTATTGAAGTTAATGAAGCGCTTCTTACAGGAGAAAGTGATGCGATTGTAAAAAAGCCTGGTGATACATTGTATTCAGGATCTTTTGTAGTATCAGGAAATTGCAAAGCAAGAGTATCAGCAATTGGTGAGGATAATTATATTGATAAACTTACTAAAGAAGCAAAAAGATATAACAAACCTAAGTCAGAATTATTACAATCATTAAATATTATTATTCGATTTATGGCGGTAGTAATTATTCCTATTGGTGCGATTTTATTTTGTATGCAATTTGAAGGATTACTCGGACAACTTTCGCTTAGTGAAGCAACCCGTAAGACTGCAGGAGCTATGATAGGTATGATACCATCGGGATTATATCTATTAACATCAATAGCGCTTGCTGTAGGTGTTATGAGACTTGCGCAAAATAATGTGCTTGTCCAAGAACTATATTGTATTGAGATGCTTGCACGTGTTGATACATTATGTCTTGATAAGACAGGTACAATTACTGATGGTACAATGACTGTAAAGAATGTTATTGAATATAATGGAATTCCAGGTCTTAGCGTAAAGAATATTGTATCTGCTATTCTTAATGCACAAAACGCAGATAATATGACTAATAAGGCGTTAGAAGAGAAATTCGGAAGAGCGAAGAGAATGAAGCATTTGAATCTAATACCTTTCTCATCATCTCGTAAATTTAGTGCTGTAACGTTTGATAAGGTTGGAACATTTGTTATGGGAGCACCTGAATTTGTATTGACTACAAATTATAAGCTTGTATCCACTGATGTAACATCGGGAGCTAAGCTTGGGTATAGAGTGCTTGTTATTGCACATACGGCTGAACCTATTATTGATGGTAAGGTAAAACATGAAACATTAGATCCAGTTGCATTAATATATATTGAAGATACAATTCGTCCTGACGCGATTGAGACTATTAAGTATTTTAAGGATTCAGGCGTAGATGTAAAGGTAATATCTGGAGATAATCCGCTTACTGTATCTCGTATATCTATGCGAGCAGGAATTAGCAATGCTCAAGAATATATATCACTTGATGGTATGACAGACCTTGAGGTTGTTCGTGCCGCAACTAAATATACAGTATTTGGTCGTGTTTCTCCTGCTCAAAAGAAATTAATTGTTACAACTCTTAAAGAAGCTGGTAAAACAGTTGCGATGACAGGAGATGGAGTTAATGATATTCTTGCCTTAAAAGAGGCAGATTGTTCAATATCTGTAGCTTCAGGCTCAGAAGCTGCTCGTAATGTGTCACATTTAGTACTTCTTGATAATAACTTTGGATCGATGCCTAAGGTAGTATCCGAGGGAAGAAGAGTTATTAATAATGTAGCTAAAGTATCTAAATTATTCCTAACAAAGACTATATTCTCATTATTACTTGCGATATACGCTATTAATAGCGGAGGTAACTATCCAATATCAACTAACCAATTAATAATGATTGATTTCTTCTGTATTGGCCTTCCATCATTCTTCTTAGTACTTGAACCTAATAATTCAAAGTCGAGTGGAGGCTTCCTATTAAATATCATTAAAGGGGCTTTGCCAGGCGCAATTACAATACTTATAAATGCGATGATAGTGTTAAACATATCGACATTGCTTGGTTTATCTAAATCGGATACATCAACACTAATTGTAATTATCGCAACATTCACATGTCTTATTGTTTTATATCAAACTTGCAAGCCATGGAAACTATATAAAAAATTTATGTATGCCTTCTTATTTATAGCTTGTGTATTTATAACATTATTGTTACCTAAATTCTTAGACTTTACACCACTTACAGATATTGGAGTATATTACGATAAAGATTTAGAAGTAGTATCTGTTGATAGTACTCCTTCAATAGAAGTGTCAAAGGATAATTATCTTGTAATAGATGATATGTATACCACATATGTTTATAGTGCCGGTACTGCATCTGGTAAATATACCCTAAATCTTACAAATGATGGTGGTAATCTTGCGGTAAACGGAGTTGTTACAGAAACTAAAATTAATGTAGTATCATCTAAGGCTTTAACTTTGAATGGTAGAGAATATGTTTTATCGTCTTCACCTAAACTTGCACTTGGTGGAGTTGATACAAAATCAAAATATACAAAGGATATAGACGTTCAAGTGTCTTATGATGGATATGTATTTGTAAATGGAGTTGGAACAGGAGTAAATATTTTACCTACAGTTACAATTTCACAAAATAATAAATATATTATTAACGGAGTTGTTACAGAAATTGAATCTAAGTTTAATGAGGTAAGAGAAATTCACATTCAAGATTATAAAATTTTTGTAAATGATGAATATATTGGCCAAGATGTAGAACCTGTAAATCTTTCAGTAAATGAAGAAAACGAGGTATATGTTCAACCATCTGTAACTGAACTTGATTATAATAAAATAAATTATGATGAACTTGGGGTTTCCTCAAATATGAAGTATACATTATCCGGAAATGAAATTGGAGATTTCACATATTTTGTCGAAGTTGATGTATCAGAGGCAGGACATTGGGTAATTGCTGGAAAATATACAGATTATAAGGCTTCAGGTGATCTTGAAGGTAGAATAATTAGTCATAATGACAATAATCAATTAATCATTAATGGTACAGTGACTGATTATGTTGTAACGCCTACTACTACATATGGTGGTGAGGTTTCTACAATGCCACTATCGGCAATTCTATTAATGGTCGCTTTATGTGCACTTACAACTCCAATTATGTCATTAATAAGAGCTGTTGTTCCTTGGATCAAGGAGTTAATAGATACAATTAAAAAGGTAGTTGGAAGACTATAATTATGAATTATACACCGCTATGTTTATTGCGGTGTATTTTTTATTTTTAATTCTTAATTGTTTATGGTATAATTATTTTGCAAGATAGGAATTGATATGTATGAAAATATATGGAAAGAATTGTGTTTATGAGGCAATTCGTGCTGGACACATTATACATGAAATACATATATTAAAGGACTCAAAGGATAAAAACTTTGCTAGTATGTGTCATGATAAGGGCTATAAGGTCATATATGATGATAAGAAAGATATGGATAAAATATTTGGTCCACAACATCAAGGATATGGCGCTAAGGTTAAAGATTATGAATATGCTGACCTAGATATAGCTTTAAAAGATACTGGTAAAAGAAAAATATTCTTGGCACTAGACGGATTAGAAGATCCACATAATTTAGGAGCAATTATTCGTTCATGCGATGCGTTCTCACTTGATGGAATTATATTACCAAAAAATCACTCAGTTGGTATCACAGAGGTGGCTGCGCATGTGTCAACAGGAGCAATTGAGTATGTACCGATTATTATGGTTAACAATTTGACTCAGTCTATTTTAAAACTTAAAGAAAATGGATTTTGGGCGGTTGGTACGGATGCTTCTGCAGAACAAACAGCTGCAGATATAGACAAGTCGCTTAACCTTGTTGTGGTAATTGGATCAGAAGGATTTGGTATATCAAGATTGGTCGCAAAGAATTGTGACTATATGATAAAGATTCCAATGACTGGTCATGTAAATAGCCTTAACGCATCAGTTAGTGCAGGAATAATTATTTCAGAACTTGTATAAAGCTTTAAAATTTAAAAATGTTATTAAAGGAATTAAATGATTATGAACTACTATATTTAATTTCTGATGGGAATGAGTATGCACAATATTTACTTTATGAGAAATATAATGCATTACTATATTCTAAAATGAGAGATTTAAACGTGTTTAAAAAATATTATGATGATTTTTATCAAGAAGGGTTAATTGCGTTATCAATTGCGATTAAAACTTATGATATGGATATGGCATCATCATTTTACAACTATCTATCAGTTATAATTAAAAGAAGGTTTTTAAGATATTATAAATATCTATGTAGGCTTGATGTGCCGTTCTCGAGTTTGTATAATGAATTTGAAAATGGTGTTATGCAATTTAAAGATCCTAATAATTTCGATTTATATGACGCTGGATATAGTTTATTAAACACTGATTTCGATAAAAACGTATATCGTCTATTATATAAAGAAGGGTTTATGCCTAAGGATATCGCTTCAATTCTTATATGCGATGTTAAGAAGGTATATAACGCAATAAATAAAATTAAAAAGGTGCTTCAAGAATTAAAATATTGACATAATTTAGAATATGTTATATTATACTTTCGAACACTTTTTTAGAAGGTGGTTTTTTTTATGAGAGAAAAAATAATTTTGGTATGTGAAGAATGTTTATCTAGAAATTATCAAACAACTAAGAATAAACTTAATTCAACTACACGTTTAGAAATTAAGAAATATTGCCCTAGATGTAATAAATATACCCTACATAAAGAAACAAAGTAGAATTGGAGGACTTGTATGTACTTTGATGATGAAAATAATGAAAAAATAGAAAATGCAGAAAATTCTACTGTTGATAATAATGAAAATGCTACGGTAAGTTCAGCAAATGAAAAAGAAGAAATTGATACAACAAACTCCTCTATGGAAAATACAGGTGAACCTAAGAAAGAAAAAAAGACTAAAAAATTAGGTCATACTCACGTTGATAACGAGGCTAAGCAAGAAGAACAACATTCTCGTATTCTTGAATATTTAAAGAATGAGCATAAATGGGAAAACTATGTTTTACTAGTTTTATCTTTTATGGCCTTGATTCTTGGATGCCTAATTTTAAATGGTACATTAGAAGTATCTGAAGATTTCCCACTTATTGGTAATTTCCCTAAGGTATTCGCGTGGATTTTGGTAGGTCTTTCTGTTTTAGCAATAGCCTTATCATTGTGGCCATTCTTTAAGCCAGCATTCCCTGAACTTAAAAAAGTATCATGGCCAAAAGCTAGACAATTTGGAGCGGATGTTGCTCGTGTGTTTATCTTTTTATTAATATTAGTATCAGTATTATTATTATTTGATGCTTTTGTATCTAAACTAATTTCGTATATATTAAGTATAAGTGACTAAGAAGAGGTGTTAGAAATATGAGAAAATGGTATATTGCGCAAACATATTCTGGAAGTGAGTCATCTGTAAGAAATGACATTATGGCTAGATCACAATCAATGAATATGGAAGATAAGGTTTATCAGGTACTAGTTCCTGAACATGAAGTAGAAGTAGCTAAGAAAGATGGAACTAAAAAAGTCAAGACTGAGAAGATATTCCCAGGATATGTATTTATCGAAATGGAAATTGATAAAGAGATGGATGATCAAGTTTGGTTTATGATTCGTAACACACCAAAGGTTACAGGATTCTTAGGATCATCAGGAAAAGGAACTAAGCCAACTCCAGTTCCAACAGATGAAATGAATACAATTCTTCGTAATTTAGGAATGATGGAAAAACCAAAACTAGACTTTGCAGTTGGTGACAAGGTAGAAATTATATCTGGATCATTTGCTGGTCAAGTTGCTGAAATCATTAATCTTAATGAAGAGAAACAACTTGTAACAGTTGGAATTAATTTCCTTGGTTCTGTAAACCCTGCAGAGTTTTCAGCATCAGATGTTAAGAAGATTGGGTAATATATGATAGGTAGAATAAAAAGATTTATTGTCTTGGTATTCGGTGCTTTATTATTATCTGATATATGTAGTTATATTAAATATGCTGTTGTCCATAACTCGTTTAAAATAAATGATTATTATGGATTGTATACAAGCATGGATGGTGGCAACGTGTATAATCTTGCGACAATTTACTTCCTTGCTGTGTGTATCTTATATTTTATATTTAACTTCTTTAAAATTAAAAGGTAGATGAAACTACCTTTTATTTTTATTTATTTGAAACTGATTTTAATGACTAAAAATTATAAGCTGCAAAATTTAAAAATGTATTGACTAAAAAAATAATATTTGATACAATGTATAAGCACGTGTGTTTTGTAAACACGTAAGTGGGAGGATACTTTACGTCCATTTACCACATTTTGAAAAGTAAGGAGGAACTACTACATGGCTAAGAAGCTTGTAAAAATGGTTAAGTTACAAATTCAAGCAGGTAAGGCAAATCCAGCTCCACCAGTTGGTCCAGCTCTAGGACAAGCAGGAGTTAATATTCCAGGATTCTGCTCACAATTCAACGAGCAAACTAAGGATAAGATGGGATACGTATTACCAGTTGTAATTTCTGTATATGATGACCGTTCATTTACATTTATTGTTAAGACTCCACCTGCAGCTGAATTATTAAAGAAGGCTTGTGGAATCGAAAAGGGTTCTGGAAATCCTAAGACTACAACAGTAGCCAAAATTTCAAGAGCAAAGGTTAAAGAAATTGCTGAAATGAAAATGCCAGACTTAAACGCTAACGATGTTGAGGCTGCAGCTAATATTATTGCTGGAACAGCTAGAAACATGGGAATTGTCGTTGAGGATTAATTAAGGTTGTTATAAAAACGATCTAAAAACTTGTGGGAGGATATCCCGCTATACCACATTTTTAGGAGGATTATTATGAAGAGAGGAAAAAAATACACTGAAGCTGCAAAGCTTGTAGATGTAAATAAGAAGTATGATCTTAAAGAGGCTTTAGACCTTCTTTGCAAGACTTCTACTACAAAGTTTGATGCAACTGCAGACGTTGCTATCCGTCTTAACGTTGATCCACGTAAGGCTGATCAAAACCTTCGTGGTGCAGTAGTTTTACCTAATGGTACTGGTAAGACTCGTCGTGTCCTTGTTTTAACTCGTGGAGCTAAGGCTAAGGAAGCTGAAGAGGCTGGTGCTGATTATGTTGGAGATTCAGATTATATTCAAAAGATTAACCAAGGTTGGTTTGAATTTGATGTAATCGTTGCTACTCCAGACATGATGGGTGAACTAGGAAAACTAGGAAGAGTATTAGGACCTAAAGGACTAATGCCAAACCCTAAGACTGGTACAGTAACTATGAATGTTGCTAACGCAGTTAAAGAAATTAAGAATGGTAAGGTTGAATACCGTGTTGATAAGGTAGGAAACATTCACTGCCCATTCGGAAAGGTTTCTTTCGGAGCTGAGAAGCTTGCTGAGAACCTAAGAGCTATTTATGATTTATTAATGAAGGCTCGTCCTGCTACAGTAAAAGGAAATTATGTATTAAATGTTTCAGTGACATCAACAATGGGTCCTGGAATCAAACTTAATGCAGATTCTATTCTAGCAGCAAATAACTAAATCTTATACCGAAGAAAGTAGGCGTGCATTTGCACTCAATTTCTACCGAGGTGTGATTTGAAAAGAATGTAGAATCCTTTTCCGCACCTTTGGCGTGGTTAAGGATTTTAAAAATTTATACGGAGGTGTCATTAAAGTGGCAAATAAGAATATTGTTGAACAAAAAGCTCAATCAGTTACTGAAGTTGCTGAGAAGATGAAGGCTACACCAGCATTTATCGCTTTCAAATATCAAGGATTAACTGTTGAACAATTCCAAACTTTAAGAAGAAATTTATTAAAGGATGGATGCCATATTAGTGTAATTAAGAATAACATCAGCCGTCGTGCTTCAACAGAACTTGGATATACTGAGTTCGCAGATGCTTTAAAGGGTGCAGTTGCAATTGCATTCTCTGGAGAAGATATCGTTGCACCAGCTAAGGGATTATTTGAATTCGCTAAGGATAACGACAAGGTTGTTGTCGAGAAGGGTGTCATTGATGGAGAAATTTATGATTTCGACAAGCTACAAAAGTTAGCTACTCTACCATCAAGAGAGACATTATTAACTCAATTAGCTGCTGGTATGTTAGGAACATTAACTCAATTATCTATTGGTCTTAACATGGTAGCTGAAAAGCAAGAAGAGCAAGCTGCTTAATTGCTTTTAATAAAATAAAAAAATAAACTAAAACAAACAAAAATTATTAGACATACGGAGGAAAATAAAAATGGCTAAGTTAAATAAAGAAGAGTTTATCAATTCATTAAATGAAATGACTATCCTTGAAATCAAGGAATTAGTAGATGCTATGAAGGAAGCATATGGAATCGACCCTACTGCAGTTGCTGCTGCACCTGCTGGTGGAGCTGCTGGAGCTGCTGCTGCTGAGCAAACTGAATTCGACGTAGTTCTTGCTTCTGCAGGAGACAAGAAGATTGCAGTAATCAAGGTTGTTAAGGATCTTACAGGTCTTGGACTTAAGGAAGCTAAGGATCTTGTTGACGGAGCACCAAAACCAGTTAAGCAAGGAGTTTCTAAGGCAGAGGCTGATGACATTAAGGCTAAGCTTGAAGAGGCTGGAGCTACAGTAGAGATTAAGTAATTAACTTTATGGTACAATTTAAACCTGGGACCAAATAGTCTCAGGTTTTTGTGCCTAAAATTATATTATGAGCGAAAACTTTTATTATTCAGAAAAACAGGATGGATTAAAAAGCAATCCTACTTCATATGATTTTAATTTTAGAGAGCATCATTTTAAATTTAAAACGGATGCTGGAGTATTCTCTAAAAGTTATATAGACTTCGGGTCGTTTACAATGCTTGAAGCATTTACTCCAAATTCTATTGACGCCCCTATTTTAGACATGGGTTGTGGCTATGGGCCAATAGGAATAGTAATATCAACTCTTTATGATCATGATGTATTAATGGTTGATATTAATGAAAGAGCCATAAGTCTTACAAATGAAAATATAATATCGAACCATGTTTCAAAAGCTAAAGCACAAAAGAGCTATATATACGATTCGATTAACGATGAGATGAAGTTCTCATCTATTATTACTAACCCTCCTATAAGAGCTGGAAAGAAAGTTATATTTGACATTTACGATGGGGCATATAAACATTTAGTTCCTGGTGGAGAGCTTTGGGTTGTTATCCAAAAAAAGCAAGGAGCGCCATCATCTAAAGCACATTTGGAAAAAATATTTTCTAATTGTGAAGTTGTTTGTAAGAATAAAGGATATTTTATCCTAAAAAGCCGAAAATGCAATTGACATATTTTAACAAATGTAATATAATGTTAAAATGCTTGATATGGCATTTTGTGCTTTAAAAAAATGAAATTGAAAATAAAGGAGTGGCTTAAATGGTAGGTTACAAAGTCGTTAAATACGGAAAAAGAGCTGAAAGACGTAACTTTTCTAAGGTACGTACAGAAGTAGAGCTTCCAGATTTAATTGGAATTCAAAAGAAATCTTTCCAAGATTTCGTTGAAACTGGATTAAAAGAGGTATTTGAGGGTGTATCTCCAATTACTTCACCAAATGGAAAGCTTAAGATTTATTTCGGAGATTATCATTTCGAGGATCCAAAATATGGTATTGTTGAGTGTAAATTAAGAAGAATTAACTACTCACGTCCATTAAAGTGTAGAGTAAGACTTGAAAACGAGGAAACAGGACAAATAATTGAACACGAATTATTTATGGGAGAAGTTCCATATATGACGCCAGTTGGAACATTTGTTATCAACGGAGCTGAACGTGTAGTTATTTCCCAAATTATTCGTTCATCTGGTGTTTATTATGGAAAAGAAATCGATCCAAAATCAGGTGAAACAAGATATACAGGTCAAGTAATGCCAACACGTGGTGCTTGGATAGAATTTGAAGCTGGTCCAAGAGATATATTATACGGAAAACTAGATCGTAAAAAGAAGATTCCAGTAACTACAATGCTTCGTGCATTTGGTCTAGCTTCTGATGAAGCTATTATTAATCTTTATGGGGATTCTGTAAAGATGAGAGCTACAATCGAGAAGGATGAGACTCATGATGCTGATGAAGCAGTTATGGAAATTTATAAGAAATTACGTGATGGAGAAACTGCGCCAGCAGAAGAAGCAAGACAATACTTAGTTGATCATCTACTAGATGAGAAACGTTATGATCTTCAAAAGGTTGGACGTTATAAATATAACAGCAAACTTGATGTTTTAAAACGTGCTAAGGGACATACACTTGTAGAAGATATAGTTGCGCATGATGACATTTTCGACGAGGAAACAGGAGAAGCAATCTATTCTAAGGGTGAGGTTATTGCTAAGGCTGGAACTCTTGTTAATAAAGAGGTTGTTGCAACTCTTGAAAAAGCCCGTGACGCATTCCGTAAGGTTATAGATTTAAACAATACACTTGCTGAAAATCCAACATGTGAGGTTTTACGTGTTGAGGTTACTGAGGCTGGTAAGACTCACGATGTTACTATTTATGGTAATGATCAAAGAGAAACTTCATTACATTTAACATTATCTGATGTAATCGCAGCATTTGGTTACTACTTCAACTTATATGAAGGTGTAGGATCACTTGATGATATCGACCATCTAGGAAATAGACGTTTACGTTTAATTGGAGAATTACTTGTTAATCAATTCCGTATCGGATTTGGAAAATTAACTAAGAATATTCAAGAACGTATGACAACTGTTGATGTTCACACTGCTACACCACAAAACTTAATTAATATTAAACCATTAACTTCTTCATTAAAGGAGTTTTATGGTTCATCACAATTATCACAATTCATGGATCAAGAGAACCCTCTTGCTGAAATTACTCAAAAGAGACGTGTATCTGCGTTAGGATCAGGAGGTATTGCTCGTGATCGTGCTGGTGCTGAGGTTCGTGACGTTCATGATTCACACTATGGTCGTATGTGCCCAATTGAGACACCAGAAGGTCCATCAATCGGACTTATTACATCTCTTGCTACATATGCACAAGTTGACAAATTTGGGTTTATTCAAACTCCATATCTAATGGTTAAAGTTGATGAAAATGGTGAAAAGTATGTATCATCTGAGGTAAAATATTTTACTGCAGATAAAGAAGACGACTTATGCATTGCATCTGCTGCAACTAAGCTTGATGAAAAGGGTCATATTCTAGAAGAGTATGTTGATGAATACGGAAATACTGTAAAACAACAAATTATTGGACGTTTAAATGGAGAAACATTATTCGTTACTCCAGATATGGTAGATGCAATGGACGTATCTCCAAAGCAAGTAGTATCTGTTGCTGCCGCATGTATTCCATTCCTTGAGCACGATGACGCAACTCGTGCACTAATGGGAGCTAACATGCAACGTCAAGCAGTTCCAATTCTTTCGCCAGAATCACCATATGTAGGTACAGGTATGGAACATTTTGCTGCTCGTGACTCAGGATCTGCAGGCAGAGCTATCAATGCTGGTACTGTAAAGTATGCTGATGCAAAGAAGATTATTGTATCAGAGGATAATGGTGATGAGCGTACTTATACTATGCTTCAATTCCTTCGTTCAAACTCTTCTACAACAATTTGGCAACGTCCAATTGTTAAACCTGGAGACAGAGTAGAAGCTGGAGAAATTATTGCTGATGGTCAATCAATGCAAAATGGAGAATTAGCTCTAGGACGTAATGTAAGAGTTGGATTCATGACATGGGACGGATATAACTTCGAGGATGCCGTTATAATGTCAGAAAACATGGTTAAGTATGATTACTATACATCAGTTCATATTGATGAATTTGAAATTCAATGTCGTGATACTAAGTTAGGAAAGGAAGAGTTTACTCGTGATATTCCTAATGTAGGTGAAGATATGACAAAATACCTTGACGCAGATGGAATTGTTATTCCAGGTACTGAAGTTAAGGAAGGAGATATTCTTGTTGGAAAGATTACTCCAAAGGGTCAAACTGACCCAACTCCAGAGGAGAAGCTTCTACAAGCTATCTTCGGAGAAAAGACTCGTGAGGTTAGAGATACATCATTACATGTTCCACATGGTGGAGGAGGAGTTGTTCGTTCAGTAGAACACTTCAAGAAGTCTAACGGTGATGATTTAGGACCTGGTGTAAACGAGGTAGTAAGAGTTTATATAGTTCAAAAGCGTAAGATCCAAGTTGGAGATAAGATGTCTGGACGTCATGGAAACAAGGGAGTTATTTCTAACATTGTTCCAGTAGAGGATATGCCATATTCAGCTGATGGACAACCACTAGACATTATGCTTAACCCACAAGGAGTTCCATCTCGTATGAATATCGGACAAGTTCTTGAATTACATTTAGGACTAGCTGCACAAACTCTAGGAGTTAAGTGTGCAACACCAGTATTCGATGGTGCTACTACTAAGGATATTAATGATATGCTTGCTGAAGCCGGAGAAGTTAAGAAGTTCATGTCATCTGAGGAAGAATTACTTGCTGCTATGAAGAAGGCATCAGATAAGAGACTTTCAAAGACTAATGAAATCTTAGAACAATTAAAGGCAGATGCATCTGAACTTAAGGCTAATCGTAAGTTCTCTTCAACAGCTAAGATTGATGCACATAATGCATTACTTGAAGAAGCAGAAGAATTACTTGCTGATTTAAAGAAAGATTACAAAGAAATTATTGATAATTATGAGGGAATCCCTCAAGACGGAAAGATTACTTTATACGATGGACGCTCAGGTGAGCCATTCGAGGGTAAGGTTAACGTAGGAATTATGTACATGATTAAGTTAGGACACATGGTTGA
Source organism: Anaeroplasmataceae bacterium (assembly GCA_963590725.1). Lineage (GTDB taxonomy): Bacteria > Bacillota_I > Bacilli_A > Acholeplasmatales > Anaeroplasmataceae > UBA3206. The sequence continues at coordinate 85,856 of CAVAQB010000049.1, forward strand.
CGATAAACTTCATGCACGTTCTGTAGGACCTTACACATTGGTTACTCAACAACCAATGGGAGGAAAGGCTCAAAATGGAGGACAACGTTTCGGAGAGATGGAGGTTTGGGCTCTACAAGCATATGGAGCAGCTCATACTCTACAAGAAATGTTAACTATCAAGTCAGACGATATCGTAGGACGTAATAAGGTATTCAAAGCTATTACTGATGGTAAACCATTACCAGAAGCAGCTTTACCAGAATCATTTAGAGTTCTTGCCCGTGAATTACAAGCTTTAGGATTACATGTAGAACTTGTAACTGAAGAGGGAAAGAATGAAATTGAGAAGTCAATTGTTGATCAAGAGACTGACGATAATAGAAATTATATTTCTAAATTTGGTATGTAGGAGGCGAACTAATGAGTAAGAAGTTTAAGTATATTAAAATTAGATTAGCATCTCCAGATGAAATCCTTTCATGGTCACACGGTGAGGTTAAGAAGCATGAAACAATTAATTATCGTACTTTAAAACCTGAACCAGATGGATTATTCTGTGAAAAGATCTTTGGACCTACTAAAGATTATCAATGTGCCTGCGGTAAGTCTAAGAGATCAGACGCCAAGGGAAAAGTTTGTGAGAAGTGTGGAGTTGAATTAACAGATTCTAAGGTACGTCGTGAACGTATGGGACACATTAACCTTGCATCTCCAGTAGTTCATGCATGGTATCTTCGTAACTCTCCTTCAAGACTTGCTATATTACTAGACCTTAAAGCTAAGGACTTAGAGCAAGTTGTATATCTTGCTTCATATATTGTTATTAACCCAGGCCAAACAGGACTAGCTGAAAGACAAATTATTTCAGAGCAAGAATATTCACAATACTATGAAAAGTTTGGACGTAGCTTTGATGCTCAAACAGGAGCAGAAGCAGTTGAAACTTTACTTAAGAAGCTTGACTTAAAGAAGGAAGTACAAATTCTTCGTAAGAAATTAAATACTTCTTCTAAGCAAACTCGTGATAAGGTTATTAAGAGACTAGAAGTTGTTGAAGCATTCTATCATTCTGAAAATAAGCCAGAATGGATGGTACTTCATGTACTTCCAGTTATACCACCTGATTTAAGACCAATGGTTCAACTTGATGGTGGAAGATTCGCTACTACAGATTTAAATGATCTATATAGACGTATTCTTAACCGTAATAACCGTTTAAAGAAGCAATATGAACAAAACGCTCCTCATTTAATAACAAAGAATGAAAAGCGTATGCTTCAAGAGGCAGTAGATGCCTTAATCGATTCATCTAAGACACGTGGAAGAGGAAACGATACAAGAACTCGTCACCTTAAGTGTCTATCTGACTTACTTCGTGGTAAGCAAGGACGTTTCCGTCAAAACTTACTAGGAAAACGTGTTGACTATTCAGGACGTTCAGTTATTGTTGTAGGACCAGATTTAAAGATGTATCAATGCGGACTACCAAAGGAAATGGCATTAACATTATTCCGTCCTTTTGTAATTCGTGGACTTATTGAAAAATCAAATATCCAAGGAAATCCTATTACAATCGCTGCTGCAAAGAGAATTTGCGAGCGTCAAGATGATTCCGTATGGCCAGTATTAGAGTCTGTAATTCGTGAGCATCCAGTTTTACTAAACCGTGCTCCAACACTTCACAGACTTGGAATTCAAGCATTTGAGCCAGTTCTAGTTGAAGGAAAGGCTATTCGTCTACACCCACTAGTAACTACACCATTCAATGCTGACTTCGACGGAGACCAAATGGCAGTTCACGTACCTCTATCACTTGAGGCACAAGCAGAGGCAAGATTATTAATGCTTGCATCTAATAACATTTTAAACCCAAGAGATGGACAACCAGTTGTTACACCATCTCAAGATATGATTCTTGGAAACTATTATTTAACATCTGAGCGTAAGAAACCAGCTGATGAGGTTAATGTTGAAGAGGATGCAAAGTTCTATAATAACAAGGATGAGGCATATATTGCCTATAAGAATGGTGATATTACTCTTCGTACAACTATTTTCATTAATCCAAAATCACTTGATAAGAGATGCTTTGGTATTTATACTGATCCAAATCTAGAACGTGATTCAAATGGATTACGTATAACAAATGACTTTGTTGATTATGAAGGAAAGTATTTATATACTACTCTTGGAAAATTAATCTTTAATGAAATTTTACCAGAGGATTTCCCATATCTAAATGAGCCAACAGATAAAAACTTATGCGATGAGATACCAGCTAAATACTTAATTGAGCCTACTATGGAAAATATTAAGGAAGCATTATCTCGCCCAGAAGTAGCTCCATTTACTAAGAAGATTATTAAAAAGATAATTGCTCAAGTATTTAAGATTCATCAAATGACTAAGACATCTGTATTCCTAGATAACTTAAAGGATCAAGGATACAAGTATTCTACTCTTGCCGGAATAACAATTTCAGCTGCAGATATCGATGTTTATGATAAGAAAGACGAGATGATCGCAGATGCTGATAAGAAGGTTACTCATGTCAAGGAAATGTTTGATTTAGGATTATTAACAGATTCTGAAAGATTACAAATGGTTGCCAAGATTTGGGGAGACACACGTAACGATATTGAAAAGAAGCTATGGGATACCATGAAGACTCAAAAGGATAATGGAATTTTCATAATGGCTGATTCAGGATCACGTGGATCTTCATCTAACTTTGCCCAACTTGCCGGAATGAGAGGACTAATGTCTAAGCCAAATGGAGGAATTATCGAGGTTCCAGTTAAGGCTAACTTTAAAGAAGGACTATCAGTATCAGAGTTCTTCATTTCTACACACGGAGCTCGTAAGGGTTCAACAGATACTGCCTTAAAGACAGCTGAGTCAGGATACCTAACTCGTCGTTTAGTAGATGTATCACAAGATGTTATCGTATCAATGGATGATTGTGGAACTGAGAAGGGATTCGATGTATACGCAGTTCTTGATACTGATGGTAAGGAAGTTGTAAAACTTCAAGAAAGAATTACTGGTCGTTATCTTGCTAAGGATGTAGTTGACCCTGCAACTGGTGAGGTAGTCGCTACTCGTAATACTTTTGTAACAGAGGATATAGCAAAGGATATTTGCGATGCCCTTGATGCAACTAATAACTTAACTGATGCACACGTATGTATTAGATCAAATGTAACATGTGGAGCACGTTTCGGAGTATGTAAGAAGTGCTACGGACGTAACCTTGCTACAAATAACATTGTTGAAGTTGGAGAGGCTGTAGGTACAGTTGCTGCACAAGCAATTGGAGAGCCAGGAACACAATTAACAATGCGTACATTCCACACAGGAGGAGTTGCCTCTACAGCTGATATTACACAAGGATTACCTCGTGTACAAGAATTATTTGAAATTCGTAAGCCTAAGGGTAAAGCTACTCTATCTGAGTATAGTGGAGTTGTTACAAAGATTGAAAAGACTAAAGCTGGATATGTTATCGATATCGATACTAATGAAGGTCCTAAGTCTTATACAGTTGATGCAACAACAGAACTTCTAGTATCTGAAAATCAAAAAATTAATCGTGGAGATAGATTAAATAAGGGTTCACTTGTTCCACGTGAGATTCTACGTATTAAAGATGCAACTGCAGTTCAAAGATATATAATTGAAGAAGTTCAAAAGGTTTATCGTTCTCAAGGAGTTGAGATTTCAGATAAGCATATTGAAATTATTGTTCGTCAAATGATGCGTAAAGTAAGAGTTGACCAACAAGGATCAACTAAATTACTTCCAGGTCATGAGGTTAACGTTATTGATTTCCGTGATGCTGTAAAGAAGGCCATTCAAAATGGTGGAGAACTTCCAACAGGAAAACCAGTATTACTAGGAATCACAAAGGCAGCCTTAGGATCTAAGTCTTGGTTATCTGCTGCGTCATTCCAAGAGACAACAAGAATCTTAACTGATGCTGCAATCCGTGGACAATTAGATAATCTAGTTGGACTTAAGGAAAATATCATTATTGGAGGTCTAATTCCTGCTGGAACTGGTACTTTAGTTGAAAAATCATTCAACTGCGAGCATAAACCAGAAGATTTAGTAGAAGAGACTGAAGAGATTATCGAAAACGATGATATCAATGATGATGAGTTTGATGATATTATAGATGATGATGTTGATTCAGCAGACGAAAATTTATAATATTAAATTATAACTAATATATAAGAAATGGTAATGTTTGAATAAGGCATTACCATTTTTTTATATTGTCTAAAAACAAAATATAATAAACTGTTTTTTGGTGTAGATAAATACTCCTTAAAATTTAATATATTTGTTAAATACGTTTTATCTATGAAAGTCAAAAAAAGATTGATGACTACAAAATATAGACATCAATCCATAAATAAAAAGTATAAAATTAACTTTAAAGAAATAATTTTATAAACCATTTCTTTATTTTGATATTTTTTGTTCAAACTTATTTTTTTCAATATCAGCTGGTACATCAATAGGATATTTTCCACTAAAACATCCATCGCAGAAGAATAGACCTTCTTTTTGAGCTAATCTATGTGCTCCATCAAGTGAAAGATAAGATAGTGAATCTGCTCCTAAGGCTTTAGCTATTTCTTCATTTGAGTTATATTTACATGCGATTAAATTTTCTTCTGAATCAACATCTGTACCAAAATAACAAGGATGTTTAAATGCTGGTGCAGAAGATAAGAAATGAACTTCTAGAGCTCCAGCTTCACGAAGAAGTTTTATTATTTCTTTTGAAGTAGTTCCACGTACTATTGAATCATCAATTAGAATTACTCTTTTTCCACATACAACAGATTTAACTACATTAAGCTTTATTTTTACTGTGTTTCGTCTTTCTTCTTGACTAGGTTTTATAAAAGAACGACCTATATATTTATTTTTAACAAAGCCCATTCCATATGGTATTTTTGAGGCTATACTATATCCTAGGGCAGCATCAAGACCTGAGTCAGGTACACCTATTACGACATCGGCTGCGATTTTGTTTTCCTCAGCTAAAATCTTTCCTGCAGTAACTCTTGCGTCATGAACATTTACACCTTCAATGTAAGAGTCGCCTCTTGCAAAATAAATGTATTCAAATACACATATATTATGCTTTCTTTGACCAACATAAGTATTAATAGATTCTATACCATCTTTAGATATAACAATAATTTCACCTGGCGCAATATCTCTTATAAAAGTACCTTCACAAGCATCAATTGCACAAGATTCAGAAGATAGAATATATCCACCACTTTTACTTCTACCTAAGCATAATGGTCTAAATCCATTAGGGTCTCTAAAACCAATCATTTTAGTAGGAGACATTGCGATACAAGAATAAGCACCTTTTATCTCACTCATTGTTTTTTCAATCGCCATTTCAATAGATGGAGATGTAAGACGATTATCAACAATAGAATAGGCAATTGATTCGGTATCAGAAGTTCCATGGAATATAGCGCCATTAAGTTCAAATTTCTTTCTTAAATCAAAAGCATTAGTTAAATTACCATTGTGAACTAACGCAAGATTTCCTTTCATATGACGAACTACAAGAGGTTGAATGTTATTGATATTATTACCACCAGTGGTTGAATATCTAACATGACCTACAGCCATATTTCCTAAACTTAATCTTTGTAAAACTTCTTTAGTAAAAACTTCACCAACAAGTCCTGCACCTTTTTCATATGTAAACACACCATCGTCACATACTGCAATTCCAGCACTTTCTTGACCTCTATGTTGTAGTGCATAAAGCGCAATATATAAATCTTGGGCAACGTTTCTCTTTGTTGGCTCAAATATTCCAAAAACACCACATTCTTCATGAATTGAATCAAACATAAAAAAATCTCCTTTAAAAAAACATAACAATATTTTAAAATGTATTTCGGTTATTGTAAATATTAAAATTTAAAATTCAAAAAAAATTAATATAATTAAAAAGCAAATGAAATAAAGTTTAATAAATATGTGATTTAATAAAATCATCTTGCTTTTAATGTGACTTTCTTTTATCTTTAAATAATTGTATAAGTGTGATAAAATTATAATGTTTTAAAAGGATGGTATCAGATGAATATAAAAAAGATATTAATAATACCAGGGATATTTAGTTTGTTTTTGGCTTTATTCATACTTTCATCATGTAACTCTAATAAAGGAGATACTATTACAGATGATGATGTTGCTAAAGAAGCACTTGTGGGATTTAATTACGATATAATTGATAAAGAGAATAAAACTATACGTCTTACATCATATGATTCATATATTACAGACGTAGAAGTACCAGGGGTTGTAGGTACATATACTGTAGTTGAGCTTGCTAAAAATTTATTCTTTAATGAAGGAATAACAAGTATTACGCTTCCGAATACAATTACAACTATAGGCAGTGGTTGTTTCACTAATTGTGTTTTTGAAGAAATTGTAATACCAGATAGTGTCAATACTATTGGCAGCCAAGCATTTTTTGGATGCGATAATCTTAAAACAATAACATTATCAAATAGTCTTACTGAACTTAGTGAGGGACTATTTTCATCTTGCGATAGTTTAAGTGAGGTAGTAATACCAGATAATGTAGAAAAAATTAATACTAAGGCATTTTATCATTGTAATTTGCTTAGTAAAATAGTCCTTCCAAAAAAACTTAAAACAATTAGACCAGAAGCATTTATTCGCTTAGATAGTTATGGTAATTATGATGTCTATTATAAAGGTAGCGAGGAACAATATAATAACAATGTTATAATGGTCCCAGACAATATGATAAATGTAATATATAATTATGAATAGGAGATAGTAGTATGATACTTGTTACAGGAGGAACCGGGTATATAGGTTCACATACGGTAGTTGAATTATTAAATAATGGATATGAGGTAGTAATACTTGATAATTTATCTAACTCAAAAAGAATGGTTGTAGATAGAATTGAGACTATTACAGGTAAAAGACCAGTATTCGTTTTAGGAGATATTTGTAAGCGTGAAGATTTAGAAGTGGTGTTTAATACTTATAAAATTGATTGTGTAATCAATTTTGCTGGATTAAAAGCAGTAGGAGAATCCGTTAAACTTCCTCTTAAGTATTATTATAATAACATTGCAGGCGCAACTGTGCTTCTTCAAGTTATGCAAGAAAAAGGCGTATTTAATTTTATATTTTCATCTTCTGCGACAGTTTATGGAGATCCTACATCAGTTCCTGTTGATGAAACATTTCCGGTAGGTGGTACAACAAACCCCTATGGTACTACAAAATTATATATAGAACAAATTCTTAAGGATTTATATAATGCGGATAATAGATTTAATATCGCAATATTAAGATATTTTAATCCAATTGGAGCCCACCCATCTGGACTTATTGGAGAAGATCCAAATGGAATACCTAATAATCTTGCTCCATACATTACACAAGTCATGGTTGGAAAAAGAGATCATTTAAATATATTCGGTAACGATTATAAGACAAAAGATGGCACATGTATTCGTGATTATATTCACGTATGTGATTTAGCCCGTGGGCATGTATGTGCTATAAAAAAATTAGAGGAAAATCCAGGCGTTGTAATATATAATCTTGGAACAGGTAAAGGTTCAAGTGTGTTTGATGTATTACATGCGTTCGAACGTGCATATGGAAAAGACATTCCATATGAGATTGCTATGCGTAGAGCAGGAGATATTACTGCAAATTATACAAAGGTAGAAAAAGCAGAAAAAGAATTAGGATTTAAGGCACAATATGATATAAACGATATGGCCCGTGACCAATGGAATTGGCAAAAACGCAATCCTAATGGCTATGAAGAAAAGTAAAATATATTTTGTGGATAAAAAGTGAGGTATTATTTATGAAAAATAATAATGAAGAAGGAATAACATTACTTCAAATATTTAAAGTTATGCTTGGCCGTAAGCTTTTATTATTAATTGTGACTATAGCTATCGCAATCGTTGGTACGCTTGCGATTTTATTCGGATTTAATAATATGACCCAAACATATTCTACAACATTTGGATATTCTAACTCTAATCTTTTTAATGGTAAATATGTAGATGGTTCTGCTTTTAATTATCAATCATTGATATCAGAAGAAGCAATAAAAAACATAGTCAAATCGGATTCACAATTTAATTCAATAGATGTTGATGATATGATAGATGCAGAGGCAATTACAATCACTATTAATCAAACTATTAATCAAACAATGAACGAAATAATTATTTCTGATAAGGATTATACAATTACAGTTCAGAAAAAATATTTTAAAAACAAAAACCAAGCAAAATCATTTGTTAAGGCTATTACAGAGATTCCTGTTAAGAAAAATGACCAAATTGTTGAAAATGTAAAAAGTGATGATTATTTAGTCAATTATAAATCATCAAAACTTTTTATTGCAAAGGCAAATACTTTAGTTAATCAATATGATTATTTAATGGCATCGTATACAGACCTTATATCAAATTATGGGGATGTTGTAAATAATGATACAGGTATTTCATTATCTTTATATAAAAATAGGCTTGAAGCATTCTATAATGAAAATCAAATAGATGCGCTTGATGAAGAAATTATGAATAATATTTATGTTTTAGATTATGAGTCAAATAAAGAAGAGATTAATAATCAATATGAATATTATACTAATAAATACAACTCAAACGTAAAAAAAATAAATGCATTACAAGAAATGGTTACTTCCTTAATGGCAAATACTAGTAACACTTCGTCAATGGAATTATCTGATTATAATGCGCTAATTGCAAAATATACTATTGAAAATGTAGAATATCAACACAAAATAAAATATTATGCTAATGCGTTAGGAAAATATGAAACTACTGATAGTAATTATGTGCCAAAAGCAACAACTAAAGAAAATGAAACGTTTGAAGAAAAACTTAATTATTATTATGATTTGTTAAATGAATTTACAAACACATATACAAAAGCAGCATCTAATGCTATTAAATCTAATAATAAAGTTTATTATAATTCAGCAAATATTGTAAGTATTAACGGTGGAATAGGTGCATTACTAGCATTAGTAATATCATTGGTTTTAGGATTTGTTATTGCTTGTATAACTAATTTAATTGTCGATAGAAAAAAATTAATATCTGCGTATAATAATGAACCTATTAAAGAAACTAAAAATAGTGATACTGATGATAACACAAAGAAAGAAGCAAGTAATTAAACTTGCTTTTTATTTATTAAAAATACATAATATTGAAAGAATTATATAAAAATGATACAATTATAGCATAATGAAAACTGATTGGAGTGATCATATATGAAAGAAGAAACATTAAATAGAGTTAATGAGCTTATTACACGTTATCCTGCATTAGAGTCTAATAAGGATAATGTAGAAAAAGCTTTAGACATATTAATTACATCATTTTCTAGTGGAGGTAAGCTACTATTATGTGGTAATGGAGGAAGCGCCGCTGACTGTAATCACATTGTAGGTGTATTAATGAAATCTTTTAAAAAGAAAAGAGTAATTGATGCAGCCTTAAAGAGAAAGCTTAAAAATATTGACATGGCAGCAGGAGAGTATTTATCACATACTCTTCAACAAGGACTTCCTGCAATATCTCTTGCGGCACATACTGGATATATGACCGCCTTCTCAAATGATTCATCAGCTATGGCAGTATTTGCGAACCAAGTTCTTACATATGGAAATAAAGGTGATGTATTTTGGGCATTATCAACATCTGGCGAAAGTAAAAATGTAATAATGGCGGCAATTATTGCTAAGGCAAAAGGGTTAAAGATAATTGGACTTACAGGACAAAATCCTTGTACATTAGATAAATATTGTGATGTATCAATTCATGTCCCTGCAACTGAAAAATATCAGGTTCAAGAATATCATCTTCCAATTTATAATGCTATATGTTTAGGTCTTGAGGACGAATTTTTTGATAAGTAATTATAGAGGTATTAAAAGATGATAATAAGAAGTAAAACACCATTAAGATTGGGACTTGCTGGAGGTGGAACTGATGTTTCACCTTTTTGCGACGAATTTGGAGGATGCGTTTTAAATGTTACAATCTCAATGTATTCATACTGCACAATTATTCCAAAAAACGATGGTAAAATTATTTTTAATGCACCAGATAAAGATTACAGGGTTGAACTGGATGCAAAACCACACTTAGATATAAATCCTGAATTACCACTACACTATGGAATATATAATAGAATAGTTAAGGATTTTAATAAAGGTAAGAAATTATCATTTGAAATGATTACTTATTCTGAAGCACCAAGTGGTTCAGGATTAGGGACATCTTCAACTATGGTTGTAACGATACTAAAGGCTTTTCAAGAATGGCTTAATATTCCATTGGGGGAATATGATTTAGCACGACTTGCGTTTGATATTGAACGTAATGATTTAGGATTTGCCGGTGGAGCACAGGATCAATATGCAGCAACTTTTGGAGGCTTAAATTTCATGGAATTTTATGCTGACAACAAAGTTATAGTAAATCCACTTAGATTAAAAAAATGGATAAGTAATGAGATGGAAAACTCAGTAGTACTTTATTATACTGGAAAATCAAGAGATAGTGGTAAAATTATTGAAGATCAAAAAAAATCTACTACTAATAAAAATAGTAAAAATTTTGCAGGAATGCTTGAAATAAAAGCTTCAGCTAAAAAAATGAAAGAATATGTACTAATGGGACAGTTTGATATGATTCCAAAAGCCTTAAATGAAGCTTGGGAAGCAAAGAAAAAGACATCTTCAGTTATATCTAACCCTGAAATTGAAAAATTATATAATTATGCAATAGCACACGGGGCAACTGCTGCAAAGATAAGTGGTGCCGGTGGTGGAGGATTTATGATGTGTTGGTGTAATCCATCGCATCAGTATGAATTAGTAAAGGCTTTATCTGTATTAAATGGATGGGTAAAGACTATAAATTTTGTAGATAAAGGTGCTCAAAGCTGGGTACTATATGATGAAAATTTAAAGAACGAGGAATAATGATGAAGCAAAAAAGCTTAAGAGAAATAGACGAATTAGTTAACAATCAACCAATTCTTAAAAATTGTAAGAATGATGTTATTAATGCTTTAGAACTTTTAGTAGATGTGTTTAAAAATGGTAATAAATTGCTAGTATGCGGTAATGGCGGAAGTGCGGCTGATTCAGATCACATTGTAGGAGAGTTAATGAAGGGATTTGAAAAGAAAAGACCGGTATCAAAAGAAATATTAGATAAACTTATAAAAATAGATAAAGATGATGCGGAAATTTTAAAATCATGTCAACAAGGTCTTCCTACAATCTCGCTTTCAGCACATGCGAGCCTAATGACCGCATTTAATAATGATTGTGATTCAAGAGCTGTTTTTGCAAATCAAGTACTAGGATATGGTAAGGTTGGAGATGCAATCATTTGTATATCTACCTCTGGAAATAGTAAAAACGTAGTACTTGCAGCTGAAATGGCTAAGGCAATAGGATTAAAGATTATTTCGTTAACTGGTGAAAAAGAATCTAAGCTAAGTAATATTTCTGATGTTACAATTAGAGTTCCTTTAACTAGAACATATAGAATTCAAGAATATCATCTCCCAATTTATCATGCAATTTGTTTGGGACTTGAAAGTGAATTTTTTGAGGAGTAGATAATATGCAAGCAATAATACTTGCTGGAGGTTTTGGCACAAGATTACGTAAAGTTGTATCTGATAGACCAAAACCAATGGCTATTGTAAATGGTAGACCATTTCTTGAATACATATTAGATAATTTAATAAAGGCAGGATTTACATCAGTTGTTTTTGCTGTTGGATATATGCATGAATTTATAGAAGATTATTTCCAAAATAATTATAAAGGAATGGATATAAAATATAGTGTTGAAGTTGAAGCACTTGGTACAGGTGGATGTATAATGCAAGCTTTAAAATATACAACTGATGAATATGTATATGTAATGAATGGAGATACATATTTTGATATAGATTTTAAAAAACTTAAAACGTCAAAAGATATAATGATAGCTTGTAAATACATGGAAAACTTTGATAGATATGGCGAAGTTGTAATCAACTCTAACAACAGAATATTAGCTTTTAATGAAAAACAACCTAAAGATAAAGGATTTATTAATGGTGGTATTTATGTTCTCAATAGAAATGTATTTGATAGGTTCAATCTAGATAAAAAGTTTTCATTAGAAACTGACTTCTTTAATCCACATATGACTGATTTGTATATTGAGGCTTATAAATCTTGTGATTATTTTATGGATATAGGTATACCAGAGGATTATTTAAAATTCATTAAGGACATGCAACCTAAGGCATTGTTTCTTGATAGAGATGGAGTAATAAATTATGATTACGGTCATGTTTATAAGATAGAAGATTTTAAATTCATGCCAGATATTTTTGAAATATGTAGAAAATATGAAGAAGCTGGATATAAAATAATAGTTATATCTAATCAGGCCGGAATAGCTAAAGGAATGTATACAAAGGTTGATTTAGATAAACTTGATTTATACATGAAAAATGAATTTAAAAAACAAGGAATTAATATACTTGATTCTTTCTATTGCCCACATAAGAGTGAAGATAATTGTGATTGTCGTAAACCAAAACCAGGGCTTTTGTTTCAAGCGCGAGATAAATATTATATAAATCTTTTAGAATCAACGCTAATAGGTGATAAAATATCAGACTTAGAGGCCGGATATAATGCTGGAATTAAAGACTTGTATTTTAAAAAAGGGAAATATGAAGAAACACCAGTAGAATTTGAATATAAGGTTATATAAAGAGGATGGTAATCCTCTTTTATATTTGTTGATAAAAAACATTTATTATGCTATACTTGAGTAGTGTATATAAAGGAGTATTTAACATGAAAAAAGTATTACATATTCCAAATTATTATAATCCACATATAGGTGGAATTGAACAAACCGCTGAGGATATTGTTGATAGCCTTTCTGAATTTACAGAAAATAAGGTAATATGTTTTAATGGTGATAAAAAGACTGTTTATGATGAGGTCAATGGTGTTAGTGTTACACGTTGTGGGAAAAAAATAACTATTTTAAGTCAGGGTATAGCTTTTGATTACAATAAAAATTTAAAAAAGATATTTAAAGATTTTAAGCCTGATTTTGTAATATTTCATTACCCTAATCCTTTTGTTTCACATTATCTATTAAGGTATATAAGGAAGAATAAACAAATAAAATTTATTTTATGGTGGCATTCAGATATTGTAAAACAAAAATTTGTAAGAAAATTATTTGAAGGACAAAATAAGAAGCTTCTTAAAAGGGCTGATACAATAATTGCAACTTCCCCTAATTATGTTTTAGGATCTAAACATTTAACTGAATATAAGGATAAAGTTCGTGTTATATCATCTTGCGTTGGAGTACACAAAGCAGATGAAAATATAGTTCTTGAGAAAATTAATGAAATAAAAGAAAAAAATAAAGGTAAAAAAATTATATTTGCGTTTGGAAGACATGTTAAATACAAAGGAATAGAACATTTAGTAAAAGCGTCTAAATATATGACAGATGATTATAGGATTTATATAGGTGGTCAGGGACCTTTAACAGATGAACTTATGGAAATGTCAAAAAACGATTTTAAAATTACATTTTTAGGTAAATTGAAAAATGAAGATTTAGAAGCATACTTGAGCACGTGCGATGTTTTTGCATTCCCATCTATAACTAAAAATGAAGCGTTTGGACTAGCTTTGGCAGAAGCAATGCTACATAATAAACCAGCAGTTACATTTACTATTTTAGGAAGTGGAGTTAATTATATAAATATAAATGGGGAAACTGGAATAGAAGTACCTAACGGAGATGAAAAAGCATTGGCGGATGCCATTATAAAAATAGCATCTAATGATGAATTAAAGAATGAATATGGCCAAAATGCTTATAATAGGGCAGTTTCGTTATTCAGCAAAGAAGCATTTAAAAAAGAAGTTATTAAATTATTTGAATAACACCTATATTTAAGTGGAGAATAATATGCAAATAGATATTTTGAAATCAAAAGTAAAAAAATATATAGAATCTAAATGGTTTATTATTTTAGTAAGCGCGCTAACATTTTTATGCTGGCTTTCTCCTATATATCTACTTAGTACTATATTTACATCTATATGTATTGCCTTAATGCTATGGTCTAGGGCTAATGCGGTTTCTATAATTTCAATCTATATGCTTTTTCTCGCTGGTAAATCGGGATTTAAAATTGGTAGAATAACATCTTGTGAAAATATTACTTGTATTACGATAATAGCGATATTTGGATTATTGTCGCTATATTATGCTATTCTGGATATAAAAAAGAATTTTAAAATGTATAAAAATAGGCTTTCGATTGATAGATTTTTAATATCCACAATACTACTTGGTATATATATGGCTTTTACAATAGTAAATTCACCAACTGTTACACATAGTATAGTTTCAGCATTAAAAACGGCACTCATATTATTCTTTTTCATTTTAGCGGAATTAAAAATACCTAAAGATGATAAAAATAAAGATACGTTAATGTTTTCAATAGTTTTATCAATATTTGTTATATTTTCTGAATTTGGTGTTAGATTTATTTATGTTTGTAATAACTATGAGCATTTATTAACTACAAGAAGTAATTTAGGAGTCTCATATTTGGACTATTCGAATTTAAACGAAGCCTTAAATGGGAAAGAATTAGGTCTATTTTGGGCTGTTTCTAATCATTATATAATTGTTGTTAATATGGCGTTAATTGCGAGTGTTTATTATCTTTTGTCAAGTAAAGATAATAAAAGAAGAATTCTTTCTATATGCGCAATAGTTTTAGCTTTAATAATGAATTACTTTGATAAATGTAGAGCGGGATATTTAGCGTTGTTAGGCTCATTTGCCACTATGTGTATTCTTTTAATAGTAAGAAATAAAAATAAGAGGACAAGAATTATAATATATTCAAGTATTTTCGCCTCTTGCGTTTTAGGAGTTATAATATTAGTTGTGAAAGTTACGCCTGAAAGATTAATTGATCTATTTAAAGAAAAAGGTACTAATAGAGATGTTCTTTATAAGATAGCGTGGACACATTTTAAAGAGAATATTATTTTTGGTACTGGGTTTGGTTCATCATATTATTATTTAAAAAGAGATTTAAATTCAGTACAAACAATTTATAATTACCATAATTATATTTTACAAGTATTATCAACTATGGGGATTATAGGATTTGCTTTATTCGTATATCATTTGAGCATAATGATTATAAAAATATGGGGATATAAGTTTCATAATATTATGCTTATCTCTATACTTGCATATTTCTTAATAAATGGATTATTTGATTCGATATTTTGTGAAGATCCTTATATGTTTTTGTATTTTATTTTAATTGCG